>NZ_JBHWAQ010000014.1:0-193071 GCF_042743475.1 Streptomyces sp. NPDC059534 | reverse complement strand
GGGGGGCCCCCCCGGCACCGGGGGGGGCCCCCCTCGCCGCCGGGCGTCAGGCGGCCCGGCCTGTCGGCCGCGCCGCACCGGCCGCCAGCGCGCGGGCCGCGCGTACGGCGTCGTCCTCGGTGGTGAAGCGGCCGAAGCCCACCCGGATACTGCCCCGGATCCGGTCCGGTGACAGACCCGTCGCCGCCAGGACGTGCGAGGGCTCCTGCGCCGAACTGTTGCAGGCCGAACCGGTCGACACGGCGATGTCCGTGACCTCCAGGAGCAGCCGCTGCGCGTCCACGCCCTCGAACGAGAGGTTGACCGCGTGCGGCAGGAAGCCCGGGCCGGTACCGCTGTTCAGCGCGTACGGGACGAGCTCCGCGAGCGCGGACAGGAACAGCGCCCGCAGCCCGGCGAGTCGGACCGCCTCCTCCTCCCGGCCCGCCGCGAGCACGCCGACGGCCGCGCCCAGGCCGATCACGGCGGCCGTGTTGACCGTGCCCGCGCGCAGTCCGCGCTCCTGGCCGCCGCCGTGCAGGAGCGGCGCCAGCGGCGCCCGGTCGGACAGGCCGTTGGAGACGTACAGGACGCCGACGCCCTTCGGGCCGTAGATCTTGTGCCCGGAGAAGGTGAGCAGGTCGACCCCGAGCGCCCGGACGTCGACGGGCAGCGAGCCCACGCCCTGCGTGGCGTCGCAGTGCAGCGGCACCCCGGCGGCCCGCGTGACCGCGCCGATCTCCGCCACCGGCTGGATCGTGGAGATCTCGTTGTTCGCCAGCATCACCGAGACCAGCGCGGTGTCCGGCCGGAGCGCCGCCGCCACCTGGTGCGCGGTGACCCGGCCCGCCCCGTCCACCGGCAGCACGGTCACCTCGTGCCCCGCGGCCCGCAGGGAACGGCAGGTGTCCAGGACGGACTTGTGCTCCACCGCCGTGGTCACCACGTGCCGCCGCTCGCCGGGCGTCACGACTCCCTTGATCGCGAGGTTGTTGCCCTCCGTCGCGCCCGAGGTGAAGTAGATCTCGCTGCGGGCCGCCCCGACGAGCCGGGCGACGGCCCCGCGGGCCCGCTCGACCTCGCGGAAGGCGCGGATGCCGGCCGCGTGCGGGCTGGACGGGTTGGCGTAGCAGTGGGTGGCGGCGAAGTTCATCGCCTCGACGACCGCCGGGTCCGCCGGGGTGGTCGCCTGGTGGTCGAGATAGATCGTGGCCATGCCTGTACTCCCTGTCCTCTTCGTCCTCTTCCTGGCTCCGGGCGGGTGGCGGTCCGTCAGAAGTCGTCCGCCGTGCAGGGCAGGGCGATCGGGTCGGCGCAGGCCGCGTCCGCGAAGACGAGGACGATCTCCTCGCCGGGGTCGGCCTGGGTGCGGAGGTAGATCTCGGCGCCCTTGGTCACCTTGTCCCGGTCGGCGAGCGAGCTGATGTCGACGACGTGGCGGCGGGCGCAGTCGGGGAAGGCGGCCCGCAGCCGGGCGAAGTAGCGGGCGAAGTACTCCGCGACGATGAGCGGACAGCGCGGCACGACGTGGTCGTCCTTGACGGCCCCGGCGAGCACCTTCGCGTACTGGCGGGAGCGGAACAGGATCTCGTCCCCGTCCAGGGAGAACAGCGGGTGCTCCGCCGGCTCGCGCAGCCGGCGCTTCATGGCGCGCGCGGCGCGATTGCGCAGGGTGCGCTCGCGGGTGACGGTGAAGGTGGTCCCGGCCGCGGCCGCCGCCGCGGCCAGCGGGGTGAGGTCGGTCGCCGCGGGGCCGGCGGCCGGGAGTGTGCAGACGTCGTCGGAACAGGACATGCCGAGGTCGTTGACGATGACGTCGTACACCACCTTGTTGCCCCGGTGCAGACGGCGGGCGGCGGCTCCGGTCTCCTGGGCCAGGGCGAAGGAGTTCAGCGAGAACTCCCCGATGCCGGCGGCCGTGTCGAAGTAGCCGCCGGCGACCAGGACCGCCGAGCGGACCGAGCGGTCGACGGTCTCCAGGAGGGGCGCCACGCGGGGCGGGACGGTGCGGGTCCGGGGGGTGGCAAGCGTGTTCAACGGTGCACTCCGTTCTTCCGGGAAGGGGATCGATCGGACGGTGCGGAGGGTTCGCCGGGCGGCCCGGCGCCGGGTGGGGGCCGGGGCGGTTCGCCGGGTGCGGCCGACGGGGCCAGCGCGGTGCCGACGGCGGCGGTCACCACGCAGAGGACGGCGGCCCACTGGGCGGGGGAGAGGTGCTCGTCCAGGAGGGCGAGGCCCACCAGGGCCGCGATGACCGGCTCCACGGTGGACAGCACGGCGAAGACCCGGGGCGGCATCCGCCGCAGCGCGGCGAACTCCAGCGAGAAGGGCACGACCGTCGTCAGGACCGCCACGGCGAGCGCGGCCCCGAGCACCCCCGGATCGAGCAGGACGGCGGGGGAGGGCAGCCCGAGCGCGGGGGCGGTGGGCAGCGCGAGGACGGCGGCCACGGCGAGGCCGAGGGCCAGGCCGGAGCCGCCGGGGACCGCGCGGCCCACCCGGGCGCCGAGCAGGATGTAGCCGGTCAGGGCCGCGCCGGTCAGCAGGCTCGCGGCGAGGCCGACCGGGTCGTCCATGCCGCGCGTGCCGCCGAGCACGAGCAGGCCGGCGGCCGCGACCGCCACCCGGAGCCGGTCCAGGGCCCGGCGCGAGGTGAGCGCGGCGAGCAGCAGCGGTCCGCTGAACTCCAGCGTCACCACGACGCCGAGGGGGAGCCGGGAGGTCGCCTCGTAGAAGGCGAACTGCATCACGGTGAAGACGGCCCCGTAGGGGAGGAGCAGCCGCCAGTGGGCGCGCAGGAGCCGCGGCGCGGGCCGGGACAGCAGGCAGAGCAGACCGGCGGCGATGAGCAGGCGCAGCAGGGTCGCGCCGGTCGGTCCGGTCTCCTCGAAGAGCCGCTTCGCGAAGGCGGACCCGAACTGCAGGCTGACCATGCCGGTGAGGAGCAGCAGCGGGGCCGGCGCGGCTCCCGGGGCGTACGGACGCATGGCGGCACCTCCTCTCCTGGCCTCGACCGCCGGACGGATGCCGAGGACTCTATACCCCCCAGGGGTATGTCGCGACCGAATGGGCGTGCGGAAGGGGTGTCGTGAGTGTGACGTCCGTCAAAGAGGGCGTGACGCGCGTTACTTAGCGGTCACATGGCGCCCCGCGACCGCTAATCTCCGCCGGAGAGCCAGAAGTGAACAGGTGTTAAGGGGTGGAAGATCGTGGCCAGGAAGCTTGCCGTCATCGGGGCCGGACTCATGGGATCCGGCATCGCACAGGTCTCCGCACAGGCGGGCTGGGACGTCGTTCTGCGTGACGTCACCGACGCCGCCCTGACCCGCGGCACCGACGGCATCAAGGCGTCGTACGACCGGTTCGTCGCCAAGGGCAAGCTCGACGCCGCCGACGCCGAGGCCGCCCTCGGCCGCATCACCGCCACCACCGAGCTCGAAGCCGTCGCCGACGCCGACATCGTCGTCGAGGCCGTCTTCGAGAACCTCGACGTCAAGCACGAGATCTTCCGCTCGCTCGACAAGGTCGCCAAGGACGGCGCCGTCCTCGCCTCCAACACCTCCGCGATCCCGATCACCAAGATCGCCGCGGTCACCGGGCGCCCCGAGGCCGTCGTCGGCACCCACTTCTTCTCGCCGGTCCCGATGATGCAGCTCTGCGAGCTCGTCCGCGGCTACAAGACCAGCGACGCCACCCTCGCCACCGCGCGGGAGTTCGCCGAGTCCGTCGGCAAGACCTGCATCGTCGTCAACCGCGACGTCGCCGGCTTCGTCACCACCCGGCTCATCGCCGCCCTCGTCGTCGAGGCCGCCAAGCTCCAGGAGTCGGGCGTCGCCTCCGCCGAGGACATCGACATCGCCTGCAAGCTCGGCTTCGGCCACGCCATGGGCCCGCTCACCACCGCCGACCTCACCGGCATCGACATCCTGGTGAACGCCGCCAACAACATCTACACGGAGTCCCAGGACGAGAAGTTCGCGCCGCCGGAGCTGATGCGCCGGATGGTGGACGCGGGTGACATCGGCCGCAAGAGCGGGCAGGGCTTCTACAAGTACTGAGCCGGAACCGCCACCCCGCCTCACCCCGGGGGGTGAATTCCGGTACCGGTTCGCTGACAAGGCGCAACGCTTCTGCCGACGCGGCAGTCAGTTGTTGCGAAGACGGAGCACTCTCGGGGAGCGCATATGCACATCAGGGGCGATCATGTCGAGCTGGTCGTCGGGGGCCGCCTCGACGTCCGCAGCGCGGCGGACGCCCGTACGGTCCTGCACTCGGCCGTCGACGACGGAGTCGGCGACCTGGTGCTCGACCTGACCGGCCTCGACTCCTGGGACGCGACCGGGCTCGGCGTCATCATGGGCGCCCACCGGCGGGCCGGCCGCTGCGGCCGGCGCCTCGTCCTGCGCGGGGTGCCGCCCCAGATGCAGCGGCTCCTCGTCGCCACCCGACTGCACCGCATCCTCGCCATCGAGGGCGGTCTCGCCCTGGAGTCCCTGCCCCGGGTGTGAGCCTCCGGGGCCCGAACCGTCTGTGAAGCAGCTGTGTGAACCAGGCGTCACGCTCAATCCTCACAAGACCGTGACGTCTTGGTCTCGCGGGCACCCCGCCTGTTCCCGAGCGCCTGACCACGGTCTAGGGTTCGGTCGCCTGCACATTGACGGACCCATCCGGCGGGCACCGGACACCGCTTCTTGGGGGCTTGCGCCATGGACCCGAACAATCGTGGGTCGGAGGAGTACGGGCACGACACCGACGGTGACGAGACCCGCCAGGGACGAGGCGTGCCCGCGCCGGCGCCCGCGCGTGCCCGCGTCGTGCAGATCGTCTCCGGCGGACTGCTCCTCACCGTCAACCCCGTCGACGGCAGCGAGATCGAATCCTGCCCCCCGGGACGGGAACCCGAGGCCCCCCGCCCCCGCACCGCCGAGGAACGGGCCGAGGCCGCCCGTGCCGCCGCCCCGCCCGTACCGGCCGGCCCCGCCGCGCCCGTCCTGCCGCTCCTCGAACGCCAGGAGCAGCGCGAACGGCTCACCGGGATCCTCACCCGCGGCCGCTCCGCCCGGCTGACCGGCCCCGCCGGCTCCGGCCGCACCGCCCTCCTCGACGCGGTCGCCGCCGACTGCGCCGACCTCGCCCCCGACGGCGTCGTCCGCCTCTCCGGCCACCACCGCACCCCCACCGAACTGCTCCACGAGCTGTTCAACGCCGTCCGGTACGCCCCGGAGCAGCGTCCCGACCGGGACACCCTCCTCGACCGGCTCGGCGACGTCGGCGCCGTCGTCGTCGTCGACGACCTGGAGTTCGGCGGCGCCACCCTCGACGAGCTCCTCGACGCCGCCCCCGAGTGCGCCTTCCTCCTCGCCGCCGGCCCCGGCATCCCCGCGCCCTCGGCCGACGCCCACGTCGAGGAGCTCCACCTCGACGGCCTCGGCCGCGGCGCCGCCCTGAAGCTCCTGGAGAGCGCCGCCGGCCGCACCCTCACCGACGACGAGGCCAACTGGGCCGGCGACCTGTGGTTCGAGTCCGAGGGCCTGCCGCTGCGCTTCGTCCAGGCCGGCGCGCTGCTCCGGCAGCGCGACCGGCTGCGCGTCACTCCGGCCGAGTTCGACGCCTTCGGCGCCCTTGAGGAAGCCTTCGGGCCGACCGACCCCGACGCGGCCGCCGCCGTCGCCGCCGCGGCCTTCGACGGCATCGACGACCCCGACGTCGAACTGCGCGAGATACCCCTGCCCAGCCTCGGCGAGGGCGCCGCCCCCGCCGCCCTCCTCGCCTCCCGGCTCAGCCGCTCCGCCCAGAGCACCCTGCGCTTCGCCGTCGCCCTCGGCGGCGAGCTCCCGCACCAGGCCCACCTGCCGGCCCTCATCGACGACACCCACGCCGACGCCGCGCTCGGCGAACTCGTGGCCTGCGGCCTGCTCTCCCCGGTCGGTCCCCGCTACCGGCTCGCCACCGGCGTCCTCACCCAGCTCCTCGCCCACGGCTACGAGCACGGGGCCGCCGAGCGCGCCCACACCGCGGCCCAGCACTACGCCTGGTGGGCCGCCCACCCCTCCGTCACCCCCGAGCGGGCCGCCGCCGAGTCCGACGCGCTGCTCGCCGCCCTGACCGCCCTCCTCTCCGGCAGCACCGGTGGCTCCGGCAGCACCGGCGGCTCCGGCCCCTCCGACGACACCGAACACCGGGCCACCGCCGTCCTCCTCGCCCGCGCCGCAGCCCCCGCGTTCGCCGCCGGGCTCCACTGGGGTGCCTGGGAGCGGGCCCTGCGCGCCGGGCAGGAGTCCGCCCGGCTGACCGGAGACGTCGCGGAGGAGGCGTACTTCCACCACGAACTCGGCGTCCTCGCGATCTGCGCCGGCAACCTGGAGCGCGCCCGGGCCGAGCTGGAAGCCTCCATCGGCATGCGCGGCGTGCTCGCCGACAAGCGCGGCACCGTCGCCGGTCGCCGGGCCCTCGCGCTCGTCGCCGACCTCTCCGGGGACCACGCCGCCCCCGCGGCCGAGGAGCCCGTCTCCCCGCCGCGCGGAACCCCCGCCCTGCGCGGCGGCGCCCGTGCCGCCCTTCCCGGCGCCGCGGCCGTCACCGCCCCGCTGCCGGGCGGCTCCGCACGGGGAACGACACCGGCCGCGATCCCCGCGTTCCCCGACTTCGCCGACGAGGGCCCGACGCTCATCACCCGCCCCGACACCGTCCAGGGCGGCGTCCGCCCCGGCCTCAAGGGCGGCATCCTCGGCGGCGCCCGCCGCAACCTCGTCGCGGTCGGCGCGGGCGCCCTCCTCGTCGCGGTCCTCGGCACCGTCGTGACCCTCGGCGCCACCTCCGGCAACGGCGAGGACCCGGGCACCAACCACGTCACCTCCGACAGCACCGCGGACGAGGACGGCGGCGACGACACCGACGGCGACGAGCCCCCGACCGAGGGCGAGACGGGGGAGACGGGCGAGCCCACCTCCTCCGGCTCCCCGACCCCCTCCGGCTCCGGCAGCGCCTCCCCGTCGGGCTCGACGAGCCCCGGCACCTCCGGCTCCGCGTCCCCCTCGGACAGCCCGACGGCCACCACCACGCCCACCGGCGCTCCCACCAGGACCACCGGCGGAGCCACGACGACCTCCGGACCGCGCCCGACGACCACACGGCCGCAGGTCACGCCCACCACGACCAGGCCGCCCACCACGCCGCCGCCGACCACCCCGCCGCCGACGACCGAGCCGCCCACCACGCCGCCGCCGACGACCACCGCCCCGACCACGGAGGGGAACTCGCCGAGCATCTCCGCCTCCGCGACCCTCGGCGGCGCACCCTCCGCCTCCGACACCCCGGCCGGCTCGCAGACGCCCGCCTGACGCCCGTGGCGGCGTACGGAGACGCCTGTCCGACCCCGTGGCGGCGTACGGAGACGACGAACGGCCCCGGGTGCGTGAAACCGCACCCGGGGCCGTCCCCGTACTCCCGCCGCCGCTAGAACAGCCGCAGCTTGTCGTCCTCGATGCCGCGCATCGCGTTGTAGTCGAGCACCACGCAGCCGATCCCGCGGTCCGTCGCGAGCACCCGCGCCTGCGGCTTGATCTCCTGCGCCGCGAAGACGCCCCTCACCGGCGTCAGGTGCGGATCGCGGTTGAGCAGCTCCAGGTAGCGGGTCAGCTGCTCGACGCCGTCGATCTCGCCGCGCCGCTTGATCTCCACCGCGACCGTCGCGCCGTCCGCGTCCCGGCACAGGATGTCCACCGGGCCGATCGCCGTCGGGTACTCGCGGCGGATCAGGGTGTACCCCTCGCCGAGGGTCTCGATCCGGTCGGCGAGGAGCTCCTGGAGGTGCGCCTCCACACCGTCCTTGATCAGGCCAGGGTCGACACCCAGTTCGTGTGAGGAATCGTGGAGGATCTCCTCCATCGTGATGATCAGTTTCTCGCCCGCTTTGTTGATCACGGTCCAGACGCCGGCATCGCCGTCGGCACCCTCCTTCAGGGTGCACGGCGGGGACATCCAGTTGAGCGGTTTGTACGCCCGGTCGTCCGCGTGGATGGAGACGCTGCCGTCTGCCTTCACCAGGATCAGACGGGGCGCGGAGGGCAGGTGGGCCGTGAGCCGGCCCGCGTAGTCCACGGAGCAACGGGCAATGACGAGACGCATGGTCGGCAACGCTACAAGACGGGTGCTCTTCTGCGCGATTCGGGCATCGTCCGGGCCGGGCCCGATCGCCGTCCGGGACGCGTCCGGGCACCTTCATGAGCCGAACACCCGTCGGTTATCAGCCGGTTGTGTTCCCCATCTCCTGGTGCGGTCAGGACTGCGCGCTTACCGTGGAAGCTGGAGGTCGTCGTCCGTGCACGCTGCGTGTCGGACGGCCCGGCCTTCGTCCCTGCCCGCAAGACCCCGTCCGCGGGGTCGCGAGAGGAGAACCCATGTCGCTCGACGTCTCACCGGCACTGTTGGAACAGGCCGAGCGAGGCGAGGTCGACGAAGCCGACTTCGTCGACTGCGTCCGGACCTCCCTGCCCTACGCATGGGAGATGATCAGTTCTCTGGTGGCCCAGCTGAAGGTCGACGGCGGAGAGTTCGCCGACAACCAGACGCCGCCGCCGAATGAGCAGGCACGTGGTCAGCTGCTGCGCGCGCTCGCAAGCGACGCCATCCGCGGCGCGCTCCAGCGGCACTTCGGGGTGCGTCTCGCCTTCCAGAACTGCCACCGGGTGGCGGTCTTCCCGCTGGACCCGGCGGTGGACGAGCGGCTCGCCCGCTTCACATCCGTACGGGGGCAGCTTCTCAACCAGTCGCCGGAGCTCCGCGACTGCTGAGCCATGGTGCTGCCGCTCCGCGTCGAGGACGATCGCGACCGATGCGCGCCGACGCGCATCGCCGCGCGGAGATGCCGGAGCGGCAGCCCGCTCACACCAGGAGGGGCAGGACCTCCGCGCCGAGCCTGCGCACGTTCTCCTCGGTCGCCGCGAGGTCGCCCGAGCCCTCCGCGAGCAGGGCGAAGCGCGTGATGCCCGTACGCTCCGATGTCGCCGCCAGCCGGTCCGCCGCGAGCCGCGGCGTGCCCACCGGGTGCATCCCGCAGAGCAGCTCCGTGTACGCCACCGGGTCCCGCATCGCGCGGTGCCGGCCGTCCACCGTGACATGGGCGTCGAGCCCCTGCCTCAGCCAGCCCGGCATCGCCTTCACCAGCGCCTCGGCCGCGTCCGGCCCGCGGTCCGCGAGCTGGGCCACCCCCGCCGAGACATGGCCCGCCCCGACGCGCGCGATCTCGTCCGGGTCCCGCCCGGCCTCCCGCGCGCAGCGGGCCCAGGCCGCGACCATCTCGGCCTTGTCGTCGTCGCCGCAGTGCATCCCGAGGAGCATCGGCAGGCCGCGCTCGGCGGCGAGCCGCACGCTCTTCGGCGAGGTGCAGGCCACCACCACCTCCGGGCGGGCCGGGCCGTCGATCAGCTCGTCCGGCCGCGGGACCACCGGCACCTCACGGAAAGCGAACCGTTCCCCCTGGGCGCCCACGCCGGGCTCGGAGAGCCAGCGCAGCAGCAGGTCGAGCGATTCGGGGAAGCCCTTCTCGTACGCGTCGAGACCCGAGCCGAACACCTCCAGGTCGACCCAGGGACCGCCCCGGCCCACCCCCAGGGTGAACCTGCCGCCCGAGGTCAGGTGCAGCAGCGCCGCCTGCTCGCCCAGGGCGACCGGATGGACGCTCGGCAGCACGCTCACCGCCGTCCCCACCCGTAGCCGCCGGGTGCGGCCGAGGAGCAGCGCGGCCAGTGTCACGGCCGAGGGGCACACCCCGTACGGCACGAAATGGTGCTCGGCCAGCCAGACGGAGTCGAGCCCCGCCTCCTCGGCGACCTCGGCGGTGCGCACCGCACGGTGCAGCGCCTCCCCCTGCCCCTGGCCCGGGAACTGGGCGGCCAGAACGAACGTACCCACGCGCATCGCTTCTGCCTCCTTGCGGCCGACGCGTATCTCCCCCCGCACAGGCACCAACGTCTGACACGTGCCAAAGGCAACGGCCGTTCATGAAGTTCTTGCGATTTTCCGCTAAGCCGTCCCGGACGGGGCCCGGGGCACCGCGTCGCGGCCCGTAGGCTGGAAGGAACGGTCCGTGTTCCCAGACCCCGTGAGGTGTGCCCGTGTCCCCGCGTCACAACCGTTCCCGAGGCGGCGAGAAGCCCGAACAGCAGCAGCCGGGCGATCACGGCGACCGGTACGGCGGCGTGCAGCGTACGGAGACCTGGCAGGGCGAGGAGTGGTTCGTCCGCCTCGTCGCCGGCGCCAGCTCCCCCGGCAAGCGCTACCGCTGCCCCGGCTGCGACCAGGAGATCCCGCCCGGCGCCCCGCACGTGGTCGCCTGGCCGGAGTACGGGGGAGTGGACGACCGGCGCCACTGGCACAAGGCGTGCTGGAACGCGAAGGACCGCCGCACCAGCAAGGTGCAGCGGTCCCGTAACGCGCCCAAGTACTAGCCGGAGTACCGGGGGACTACACGTCCCGGCTGTTCAGCAGGGCGAAGGCGCCGCCCAGCGCCGCCGCCGTGACGACCGCCAGGATCAGCAGCGGCTCCCAGCCCGCCGGGCCCTCGTTCCCGAAGGGCGGCCGACTGCTGTACAGCGCGATCATCTGCGACGGGATGGCGTACATGAACAGCCATTCCTGCACCGACT
This sequence comes from Streptomyces sp. NPDC059534, assembly GCF_042743475.1. Classification (NCBI taxonomy): domain Bacteria; kingdom Bacillati; phylum Actinomycetota; class Actinomycetes; order Kitasatosporales; family Streptomycetaceae; genus Streptomyces; species Streptomyces sp. NPDC059534. Next base: position 182,446 of record NZ_JBHWAQ010000014.1, on the reverse strand, counting down.
TCAGCGCCTCCGAGAACATGAACAGCGCCGCCACCAGCGGCAGCAGCAGGAGGCCGATCATCACCGTGATCGCGCCCGCCGAGTGCCGGATCAGCGTGCCCAGCGCCAGCGACAGCAGGCCGAGCAGGGCCAGGTAGGCGCCGGCGCCGACGGTCGCCCGCAGCCACTCGCCCGCGTCCGGCGCCGCCGCCGTGTCCACAATGGCGACCTGCGCCACCGCCACCAGCGTCGCGAACACCGTGGTGACGGTGAAGACCAGCAGGAAAAACACGATGGCCTTCGCCATCAGCACCCGGGCCCGGCTCGGGCAGGCCGTCAGGGTGGTACGGATCATGCCCGTGCCGTACTCGGACGCGATCGTCAGCACCCCGAGCGTGATCACGCAGATCGACGCGGGCAGCATCCCGAAGAAGCCGAACCCGAGCGCGGACTCCTCGCCCATCGGCGCCTCGGAGGCCGCGGCGATCGCCGCCACCCCCAGACCGATGGCCAGCATCAGCAGGATCATGACGCCGAGCGTCCACATCGTCGACCGCACCGAGCGGATCTTCGTCCACTCGGAGGCGAGCGCGTCACCGAGGTGCGCCCGGCGGACCGGGATGGGCGAGACGTACGTGTACGGCGCCGGAGCGGGGTGGTGGGCGGGGGCGGTCATCGGGCGTCCTTGGTGGTGTCGCTCGGCTGCGGGGTGGTCGGCTGGGGGGCGGCCACGGCCGGCGGGGCGCCCGGCGGCGGCGCGTAGGGACCCGGCGCGGGCGCCTGCGGTGCCCCGGCGTACGGGTTGTGTCCGGGCGGCGGCGGCGCGTACCAGCCCTGCTGCGGCACCTCCTGGACCACCTGCTGCGGCGGCATGCCGTACCCCTGCTGACCCGGGTGCGGCGCCGGCTGGAGGTGGGCGAGCCGGTCGTCCGTCGAGCGGTAGTCCACGGCGCCCTGCGTCAGCCGCATGTACGCCTCCTCCAGCGACGCCTGGTGCGGGGACAGCTCCCAGAGCCGTACGTCCGCGCCGTGCGCCAGGTCGCTGATCCGCGGCAGGGCGAGCCCCGTCACCCGCAGCGCCCCGTCCGGCTCCGACAGCACCTGGCCGCCGGCCTCCGTCAGGACCGACGTCAGCTTCTCCCGCTGCGCCGGCTCGGTCTGCGGGGTCCGCACCCGGGCGAAGTCGGCGGAGTTCGCCGAGATGAAGTCCGTGACGCTCATGTCGGCGAGCAGCTGCCCCCGGCCGATCACGATCAGGTGGTCCGCCGTCAGCGCCATCTCGCTCATGAGGTGGCTGGAGACGAAGACGGTCCGGCCCTCGGCGGCCAGCTTCTTCATCAGGTTGCGGACCCAGAGGATGCCCTCCGGGTCCAGGCCGTTGACCGGCTCGTCGAAGAGCAGCACCTGCGGGTCGCCGAGCAGTGCCGCCGCGATGCCCAGCCGCTGGCCCATGCCGAGCGAGAAGCCCTTGGAGCGGCGCTTGGCCACGTCCTGCAGACCGACGACGCCGAGGACCTCGTCGACCCGCTGCGCCGGGATGCCGGCGAGCTGGGCGAGCGACAGGAGGTGGCTCCGCGCGCTCCGGCCGCCGTGCACGGCCTTGGCGTCGAGCAGCGCGCCGACCTGCCGGGGCGCGTTCGGCAGCTGCCGGAACGGGTGGCCGCCGATCGTCACATGCCCGGAGGTCGGCCGGTCGAGCCCGAGGATCATGCGCATCGTCGTCGACTTGCCCGACCCGTTGGGCCCCAGGAACCCGGTGACGACACCGGGCCTCACCTGGAAGGAAAGGTTGTACACGGCCGTCTTGGCGCCGTAGCGCTTCGTCAGGCCGACTGCCTCGATCATTCTCCAGCCCCATCGACAGGTCGGTCGCATCCATGTCGGGGCGTGGCGGCCTTCGGCCGGATCCCCCCGTATGAGCTAGGAGCTTATCCAGCCATTGACGGTTCCGGCGACGGGGAAGAGAACGACCACGGAACCTCCGGGAGATTCCCTGGTCGTCCCCTACGGGGTGCGGGCGGCTACGCGTCCCGCTTCTTCAGCACCAGGTAGCCGCCGAGCAGGGAGGCCACCACCCAGATCAGCATGATCCCGAGGCCGGCCCAGGGCCCGTACGGGGCCTCCTCCGAGTTCATCGCGTCGGGGATGACGCGCATGATCTTCGCGCCCGCCTGGTCCGGGAAGTACTGGGCGACCTCCTTGGCCTTCGGCACCGCCGAGAGGATGTTGGACACCAGGAGGAGGAAGGGCACCAGGATGCCGAGCGACAGCATCGACGAGCGCAGCATCGTCGCCACGCCCATGGAGAACACGGCGATCAGGCCCATGTAGAGCCCGGCGCCGAACACCGCGCGCAGCACGTTGTCGTCGGTGATCGAGGCGCGGTGATCGCCGAGCAGCGCCTGCCCCAGGAAGAAGGTGATGAAGCTCGTCGCGAGCCCCACCAGGAGGGCGAGCCCGCCCGCCACCGCGATCTTCGAGAAGAGGAAGGTCGCCCGCTGCGGCACGGCCGCCAGCGAGGTGCGGATCATGCCCGACGAGTACTCGGTCCCCACCACCAGGACACCGAAGACCACCATCGCCAGCTGGCCGAGGATCATTCCGGAGAAGCTGATCAGGGTCGGGTCGAAGGTGATCCGCTCCGCCTCGTTCAGATCGTCGAAGGTGGAGCTCACCAGGGCGCTCAGCCCCGCGCCCATCGCCATCGTGACGAGGAAGGCGCTCGCCAGTGTCCAGACGGTCGACGACACCGTCCGGATCTTGGTCCACTCGGACTGGAGGACCGCGGATGCCGCTGCCATCGTTCAGGCTCCCTCGGAGGTCGAGTCGTACGCGGAGTCGTGGGCCGGGTCCGGGTCCGTCCCGGCGGCCGCCCCCCACCGGGGGCCGGGCGTCGACGCGCCGTGCACGTCGGTGCCGTGCGCGTGGTATTCGACCGCGCCGGCCGTCATCTGCATGAACGCCTCTTCGAGCGAGGCGCGCTGGGCGCTCAGTTCGTGCAGGACGAGACCGTTCTCGGCGGCCAGCTCGCCCAGCTTCTCGGTCGACGCCCCGTCCACCTCGAGCGTGCCGTTTCCGGCCTCGACGACGACGAATCCGTTGCCGTGGAGCACGTCCCGCAGCCGTTCCTGCTGCGGGGAACGCAGCCGCACGAAACTCCGGGAATTCTGCTGGATGAAATCCGCCATCGACGTGTCCGCCAGCAGCTTTCCCTGCCCGATCACGATCAGATGCTCGGCCGTCAGCGCCATTTCGCTCATCAGATGACTGGAAACGAAGATCGTCCGGCCTTCGGCGGCCAACGCCTTCATCAGATTGCGGATCCAGTGAATTCCCTCGGGGTCCAGACCATTGACGGGTTCGTCGAACATCAGGATCTCGGGATCGCCGAGCAACGCGGAGGCGATGCCCAGCCGCTGGCCCATACCGAGGGAGAAACCCTTCGACTTCTTCTTCGCCACCGGCGTCAGACCCACCAGGCCGAGCACCTCGTCCACCCGCGCCCGCGGGATCCGGTTGGACTCCGCGAGGCAGAGCAGGTTGTTGTACGCCGAGCGGCCGCCGTGCATCGCCTTGGCGTCGAGCAGCGCCCCGATGTACTTCAGCGGCTCCGCCAGGTCCCGGTAGTGCTTGCCGTCGATGCGGACCGTCCCGCTCGTCGGGTTGTCCAGGTCGAGCATCATCCGCATCGTCGTCGACTTGCCCGCCCCGTTGGGCCCGAGGAAGCCGGTGACCATGCCCGGTCGGACCTGGAAGGAGAGATGGTCGACCGCTGTCTTCGTCCCGTAGCGCTTGGTCAGGCCCTCAAGCTCGATCATGCGTACCAACCTAAGGGCGCGCAAAACCCTCCGCCACCGGAATGACGGAGGGTTCTGGGGGCTGCTGCCGGTTCGTTACCGGGTCTGCTGGGCCGGGACGCCGGCCGCGCGCTCGTCGTCGATCGGGGAGCCGGCCGCCGCCACCGCGGCACCGGTCAGCGTCGCCAGCATCTCGCGGACGTTGGTCAGCTGGGCGTTGATCGAGTCCCGGCGGTTCGTCAGCGCCGCGAGCTCGCGCTCCGACTCCGAACGGATCCGGTCGGCCTTGGCGTTCGCGTCGGCCACGATGTCCTCGGCCTGGCGCTGCGCGGTCTCCACCGTCTGACGGGCCCGGCGCTCCGCGTCCGTGCGCAGCTTCTCGGCCTCCAGGCGGAGCTGCTCGGCGCGGTGCTCGATCTCCGCGAGACGCTTCTCGGCCTTCGCCTGACGGGAGGCCAGGTCACGCTCCGACTGCTCGCGGCGCTTCGCCAGGTTGGTCTCGAAGTCCGCGGCGGCCTGGGCGGCCTTGGCGCGGGTCTCCTCGAAGAGGGCGTCCGCCTCCTCGCGCTTCGACTGCGCGTCCTTCTGCGCCTCGGCACGCAGCGTGTTGGCCTCGCCCTGCGCCTTCTCGACGATCCGGACGCCCTCGTCCTCGGCCTTCGCCTTCCGCTCGGACGCGAACGACTCCGCGTCGTTGCGCACCTGCTGGGCGGCCGACTCGGCCAGCTCGCGGTGCTGCTCGGCGGCGCGACGGGCCTCCTCACGCAGGTCCTTCGCCTCCTCCTCGGCGAGCCGGAGGATCTTCTCGACCCGGGCGCCGAGCCCCGCGTACGACGGCTCGGCGTCGGTGACCTGCGCCTGGGCGTTCTGCGTTTCGAGGTGGAGCTCCTCGATGCGCTTCTCCAGGGAGGTGATGCGGGACAGGGCGCTGTCGCGGTCGGACACGAGCTTGGTAATGCGGTCGTCCACCTGACCGCGGTCGTAACCGCGCCGCACGAGCTCGAAGCCGAAGGGGGAGGATGTGTCGCTCATGGGTTTCCTGTCGAATGAGACCGGTGAGGTGTTAGAGGGAATCCTAGGGGCCGAAGCGGCGTGTCATCGAGCGTATGCCCGTTTGATCTGGAGAATGTCCAGCCTTTTGAGTGGCTAGCCGTCCTGGGTCTTGCCACTCGAACGAGTGGTTCCCGCCGACGCGCCCGCCTTGACCCCCGTCGCCCCGGCGGACTTCGCCCCCGTCGTCGGCGTCTCGAAAGACTCCAACGCCTCCAGTACGTCCTGGACACGGGAGATCTCGGCATTGATGTCCTTGCGGCGGCGCACCAGCATCTCCAGCTCGCGCTGCCCCTCCGAGACCGTCTTCTCGGCCTCGGCCGCGGCCTCCGCCCGGATCCGCTCGGCCTCCGCCTTGATGCCCTCGGCCTCCGCGACGAGCGATGCCTTCTTCTGCTCGGCCTCCTTCAGCAGCGCCTCGGCCTTCCGCACCGCGGCGATCCGGACCTTGCTCGCCTCCGAACTCGCCTCGGAGACCAGCTCCTTGGCCTTCTCGTCCGCCTCGGCGCGCTGCTCCGTCGCGGCCGTCACCAGCTTGTCGACGCGCTCGCCGGCCGTCCGCATCTGCTCGGCTGTCTCGCGCCGCGCCCGCTCGTGCAGCTCCTCGATCTCGCCCTCGACCCGGCTGCGCAGCTCCTCGGCCCGGTCCCTTATCGCCGTCGCGTCGCTGCGCGCCCCGACGAGCAGCTCGTCCGCGTCCGTGCGGGCCTTCTCCACCAGCGTGTTGCCTTCGACGGTCGCCTCGGCGAAGATCCGCTCGGCCTCCTTGCGGGCCGCGCCGACCATCGTGTCCGCCTGCGACTCGGCCTCCGTGGTGGCGCGCAGCGCCTCCTCCTGGGCCTTGGCGATGAGCTGGTCGGCCTGCTCGGCAGCGTCCGAACGCTTCCGGGCGCCGGACTCCCGCGCCTCGTCGAGCGTCCGGTCCGCCTCCTCGCGCGCCTCCGACCGCATCTGCTCGGCCGCCGCCGCGGCGGCCTCCCTGAGCTGCTCCGACTCGGCGCGGATCCGCTCGTCGTCCTGCTGCGCGGCGGCCAGCGTCGCGGCCGCCACGGCCTCCGCCTCCGCCTTGGCCCGCTCGCCCTCGGCGACGGTCCGGGCGGTCTGCTCGGCGGCCTCCGCCGCGACCCGCTCGGCGTCGGCCCGGGCGTCCGCCGTGACCGCGTCCGACAGCTCGCCCGCCTCGCGGGTGAGCCGGTCGGCCTCGGCCGTGGCCTCGGCGATCAGGGCGTCGGCCTGTTCGGCGGCGTCGGTGCGGCGCTTGTCGGCGGCCCTGCGGGCGTCGTCGAGGACCTGCTCGCCGTCGGCCAGCGCGGCGTTCCGCAGGGCCTGGGCGTGCGCCTCGCCGTCGATCTTGACCTGTTCGGCCTCGGTGCGCAGGCGCTGGGCGTCCTGCTCGGTCGTCTCCATGAGCTCGACCGCTTCGGTGGTGAGCCGGTCGGCCTCGGCCGTGGCCTCGGCGATCAGGGCGTCGGCCTGTTCGGCGGCGTCGGTGCGGCGCTTGTCCGCCATCGTGCGGGCCTCGTCGAGGACCTGCTCGGCCTCGGCGCCGATCCGCTCCGCCTCCGCACGCGCCTCGCCGACCACCGTCTCGGCGCGCTCGGCGGCCTCCGAACGGATCCGGTTCGCGTCGTCCCGGGCGTCGGCCCGCGTACGGGCCGCGTCCTGCTCGGCCGAGGCGAGCGAATCCGTCACCTCGGTGCGTACCCGCTGCGCGTACTCGGCGGTGTCCGCCCGCAGCTTCTCCGCCTCGGCGAGCGCGTCCGTGACCGTCCGCTCGGCCAGCGCCTTCGCGGCGTCCGACTCCTCCTGGGCGCGCGTCCGTGTGCGGACGGCGTCCTCGGACGCCCGCTCCCGCTCCTCGTACGCGTCGGCGCGGACCCGGTCCGCCTCCTCCTGCGCCTCGGTACGCGTCCGCTCGGCCGCGTGTTCGGCGGCGCTGCGCAGCCCGGCGATCTCCTCGTCGGCCTGCTCGCGCAGCCCGGCCACCGAGTCCCGCACCTCCTGGGCGGTCTGCTCGGCCGCGGTGACCATCTCGGTCGCCCGGGTGTCCGCCTCCTCGACCAGGCGCTGCGCCTCGGTCTGCGCGTCCTCGACCCGCTTGCGGGCGGCGGCCAGCAGCTCCTCGGACTGCTCGCGGGCGTGCTCGCGCTCCCGGCCGGCCTCGGAACGGGCCGAATCGAGGGTCTCCTCGGCCTCCCGGCGGCGCCGGTTGGCCTCCTCCTGGGCGGCGGCCAGCGCCTCGGCGGCCTCGGCGGCGACCCGCTCGGCGGCGGCCGCGGCCTCGGCCCGCACCCGGTCGGCCGTCTCCTGCGCCTCCGACTTCAGCCGCTCGGCCTCGTCGGACGCCTCCGTGCGGAGCCGTACGGACGCGTTCTCGGCCTCGGTCCGCGTGGTGGACGCGTCGGACGCGGCCTCGGCACGCAGCCGCTCGGCCTCCTGCTCGGCCTGCTCCTGGAGCGTACGGATGCGCTCGGCGGCCTCGGTGCGCAGCCGCTCCGTCTCGTCGGCGGCCTCGCGCCGCATCAGCTCGCTCTCGGCGCGGGCGTCGGTCAGCTCCTCGCCCGCCGCCGTCACCTTGGCCTCGGCCTCGGTGTGCAGCCGGGTCAGCTCCTCGGCGGCCTCCACCCGGCGTGCCTCCGCGGCCCGCTCGGCGTCCGCGCGGAGCCCGGCCGCGGCCTCCTCGGCCGCGCCCTTCACCGACTCGGCCTGCTCCTCGGCCTCGGCGCGCAGCCGCTCGGCCTCGGCGCGGGTCCGCTCCAGGGTCTCCTCGGCCTGGGTGCGGAGCGTCTGGGCGCGCTCCATCGCCTCGGACTTGACCCGCTCGCTCTCGGTGCCGGCCTTGGTGCGCAGCTCCTCCGCGTCCGTACGGGCCTTGGTGAGGAGCTCCTCGGCGGTCTTCGCCGCCTCCTCGATCTGCTGGACGGCCTCGCGCCGGGCCTCGCCGCGGATCCGCTCGCCCTCGTCGATGGCCTCGGCGCGCAGCTGCTCGGCGTCGCCGCGCAGCCGGCGGGCCTCCTCCTGGAGCTCGACCGTCTTGGCGCGGTACTCCTTGGTGTCGTCCTTCGCCGAGCCGAGCAGCTCGTCGGCCCGCTCCTCGGCCTGGGTCCGCAGCCGGTCCGTCTCGGCCTCGGCCTCGCGGCGGATCCGCTCGGCCTCCTCGGACGCCTTGCGGGTGGTCTCGCGGGCGTCCTCGGACGCCTTGGTGAGGATCTCCTCGGCGTTGCGCGCGGCCTTGGCGAGGGCGGCGGCGGAGTCCTCGGCGGCGACCGTACGGGCCTTGTCGGAGGCTTCCGTGACGAGCTTCTCCGCCTGGGCGGTCGCCTCCCGGAGCTTCTCCTCGGCCTCCGCCTTGAGCGCCTCGGCGTCCTTGGTGGCCTCGCCGACGAGCCGGGCGATCTCCGTCTTGGCCGTGCGGGTGCGCTGCTCGTTGACCGACTCGGCGGAGGAGAGCTGCCGGGCGGCCGCCTCCTTGGCCTCGGTGAGGGCCTTCTCGGCCTCGGCGCGGGCCAGCCGGAGCTTCTCCTCGGCCTCCGCCATGCGCTGTTCCGCGGCGCGGGAGAGCTCGGTGGCCTGGCGGCGGGCCTGGTCGGTCTCGGCGGTGGTCGTCGAGCGGAGCTGCTCGGCGTGGCTGGTGGCCTCCTGGGCCTGGCTGGAGGCGGCGCCCAGGAGTCGTTCGGCGTCCTTGCGGGCGCGCAGCAGGATCGCCTCGGCCTCGGCGCGGGCGGCCTCGGCCTCGGTGCCGACCCGGCGGCTGGTCTCCTCGGCGACCCGGGTGGCCTCCGTGCGGGCGGCGGTGAGCGACTGCTCGGCCTCCGCGCGGGACTCCTCCATCAGGCGGCGGGCCTGGGACTCGGTACGGGCGCGGAGCTGCTCGGCCCAGGCGACGTTCTCGTTGACGTGCGCCTCGACGGTCTGCCGGCGCTCGCTGAGCTCCTGGTCCAGCTGCTGGCGGCGCTGGACCGCCTCGTTGTGCAGCTCGGCCTGGAGCCGCGCCTGGTGCTCGGCGTGCTCCTGGAGGATGCGCTGGGTCTGGGCGCGGGCCTCGCGCAGTTCCCGCTCGGCGTCCTGGCGGAGCTGTTCGGCCTGCGCCTGCGCGTTCCGCAGCAGCTGCTCGGCCTGGTAGCCGATGTCGGCGCTGTCGTACGCGGGCCGGGACGCGATGGTGCGGCGCGCCTCGTGGAGCTTGGCGCGCAAGACCTCGACCTGGTAACCGAGGTCCTCGGCGTGCTGGACGGCCTTCTCGCGCTCGGTCTTCAGCCGGTCCATCTCGGCTTCGAACCTGGCGAGATGGTCGTCTTCAGCTCGGTGGCTCTCCTGGCGTTCGTAGCCCCGCACTGCGCGGTCCCATCCGTCCCCTGGTCGCAACACTCCAACGAGCACCGCCCTCACGGACGAGGACGGACCCCCGGGGAATCGTGGCAGATCGGACGACCCCGACATCCTGACTTCGGTGCCACGCGGAGCAGCCCCGACCGGCCCCGGCCCGGAGCCGCCCACTCTACCGGGCCAGGAATCCGGAGGTCAGTGCTCCGCTGAGGAGTGGTCAGTGGAGGGCTTGGCCGAGGTGACCAGTTCCGTGAGCACGCCGTGACAGTCCTTGGGGTGGAGGAAGGTGATCCGGGAGCCCATCGAGCCGATCCGCGGCTGGTCGTAGAGGACCCGTACGCCCTTCTCGCGGATCGCCTCGGCGTCGCCGTCGACGTCCGCCGTGCCGAAGGCGATGTGGTGCACGCCCTCGCCGTTCTTGGCGAGCCACTTGCCGACCGCGGAGTCCTCCCGGGTCGGCTCCAGGAGCTGGAGGTACGAGGCCCCGCCGTCGGAGGTGTCGTTGATCTTGAGCATGGCCTCGCGGACGCCCTGCTCCTCGTTGACCTCGGAGTGGAAGACCTCGAAACCGTACGTGGCACGGTAGAACTCGACAGTCTTGTCCAGGTCGAAACAGGCGATCCCGATGTGGTCGATTCGCGTCAGCATTCCTCCAGTGCACCGCCGCGAAGGTGGTTACGCAACGTGCGCGCGATCACACCGGCCGGCCGGTGACCCGGCGCGGCGCCGCTCAGTACATTGGCGGTAAACCCTCGTTCACTCCTCATCCCAAGGGGCCGTGCCTCATGTCTGGAACGACCGGTACCACCTCAGTGATCGTCGCGGGCGCCCGCACGCCCATGGGTCGCCTTCTCGGCTCGCTCAAGTCCTTCTCGGGCGCGGACCTCGGCGGCTTCGCCATCAAGGCCGCCCTGGACCGGGCCGGCATCGGCGGCGACCAGGTGCAGTACGTGATCATGGGCCAGGTGCTCCAGGCGGGCGCCGGCCAGATCCCCGCCCGCCAGGCCGCCGTCAAGGCCGGCATCCCGATGAACGTCCCCGCCCTCACCATCAACAAGGTGTGTCTGTCGGGTCTCGACGCCATCGCCCTGGCGGACCAGCTGATCCGCGCGGGCGAGTTCGACGTCGTCGTCGCCGGTGGCCAGGAGTCGATGACCAACGCCCCGCACCTGCTGCCGAAGTCCCGCGAGGGCTTCAAGTACGGCGCGATCGAGATGCTCGACGCGATGGCGTACGACGGCCTCACGGACGCCTTCGAGGGCATCGCCATGGGCGAGTCCACCGAGAAGCACAACACCCGCCTCGGCATCCAGCGCCCGGAGCAGGACGAGATCGCCGCGCTCTCGCACCAGCGCGCGGCCGCCGCCCAGAAGAACGGCATCTTCGAGGCCGAGATCACCCCGGTCGAGATCCCGCAGCGCAAGGGCGAGCCGGTGGTCTTCGCCAAGGACGAGGGCATCCGCGCGGAGACCACCGCCGAGTCCCTCGGCAAGCTCCGCCCGGCGTTCGCCAAGGACGGCACGATCACCGCAGGCACCTCCTCGCAGATCTCCGACGGCGCCGCCGCGGTCGTCGTGATGAGCAAGGCCAAGGCCGAGGAGCTGGGCCTGGAGTGGATCGCCGAGATCGGCGCCCACGGCAACGTGGCCGGACCGGACAACTCGCTCCAGTCGCAGCCGTCCAACGCGATCCTGCACGCCCTCAAGAAGGAGGGCCTGACCGTCGACGACCTCGACCTGATCGAGATCAACGAGGCGTTCGCCGCGGTCGCCGTCCAGTCAATGAAGGACCTCGGCGTCACCCCCGAGAAGGTGAATGTCAACGGCGGCGCCATCGCGCTCGGCCACCCGATCGGCATGTCCGGCGCCCGTGTCGTGCTGCACCTGGCCCTGGAGCTCAAGCGGCGCGGCGGCGGCATCGGCGCGGCCGCCCTGTGCGGCGGCGGCGGCCAGGGCGACGCGCTGATCGTCCGCGTCGCCGGCAAGTAAGTCACCCAACCGAGGAGCAGCGCAGATGGTGGACGTCCCCGAACTCGTCACCCAGGCACGGGCGGGCAGGCCGCGGGCCGTGGCCCGGCTGATCTCGCTCGTGGAGGGGGCGTCCCCGCAGCTGCGCGAGGTGATGGCGGCGCTCGCGCCGCTCACCGGCGGGGCGTACGTGGTGGGCCTGACCGGCTCGCCCGGTGTCGGCAAGTCCACGTCGACGTCGGCGCTGGTCTCGGCGTACCGCCGGGCGGGCAAGCGGGTCGCGGTCCTGGCCGTCGACCCGTCCTCCCCGTTCAGCGGGGGAGCGCTGCTCGGCGACCGGGTCCGGATGTCGGAGCACGCCTCCGACCCGGGCGTCTACATCCGCTCCATGGCCACCCGGGGCCACCTCGGCGGTCTCGCCTGGTCCGCGCCGCAGGCCATCCGCGTCCTGGACGCGGCGGGCTTCGACGTGATCCTGGTGGAGACGGTCGGCGTCGGGCAGTCCGAGGTCGAGATCGCCTCCCAGGCCGACACCTCGGTCGTCCTCCTCGCGCCGGGCATGGGCGACGGGATCCAGGCCGCCAAGGCGGGCATCCTGGAGATCGGCGACCTGTACGTGGTGAACAAGGCCGACCGGGACGGCGCCGACGCCACCGCCCGCGAGCTCAACCACATGCTGGGCCTCGGCGAGGCGCGGGGCGCGGGCGACTGGCGGCCGCCGATCGTCAAGACGGTCGCGGCGCGCGGCGAGGGCATCGACGAGGTCGTGGAGGCGCTGGAGAAGCACCGCGCCTGGATGGAGGAGCACGGGGTCCTGGCGGAGCGCCGCCGGGCCCGCGCGGCGGGCGAGGTGGAGGCCATCGCGGTCACGGCCCTGCGCGAGCGCATCGGCGACCTGCACGGCGACCGGCGTCTCGACGCGCTCGCCGAGCGGATCGTGGCGGGCGCCCTCGACCCGTACGCGGCCTCCGACGAGCTGATCGCGAGCCTCACGGGCAACTGACGCCTCCGGGTACGCACGGCAAAGGGCCTCTCCGGTCGATCCGGAGAGGCCCTTCCCGTCGTCCGTCAGGTCACGGCTTGCCGCGGCGGCCGCGGAGCTGCTCCGCGACCGGCTTCAGCGACTCGTGGAGGTCGCCGAGTGCCGCGGTGCTGAGCTGGTCGATGAAGTGCTTGCGCACCGACTCGACGTGGTGCGGGGCGACCTTGCGCATGGTCTCCATGCCGTCGTCGGTCAGCACGGCGTAGAGCCCGCGGCGGTCGGACTCGCAGTTCTCGCGGCGGACCAGCCCGGCGTTCTCCATGCGGGTGATCTGGTGGGAGAGCCGGCTCTTCGACTGGAGGGTGGCCGCGGCCAGGTCGCTCATGCGCAGCCGCCGCTCCGCCGACTCCGAGAGGTTCACCAGGATCTCGTAGTCGTTCATCGTCAGCCCGAACGGCTGGAGGTCCCTCTCCAGCTGGTAGGCCAGCATCCGCTGGACGTCCAGGAACGTGCGCCAGGCGCACTGCTCGCCGTCGGTGAGCCACGGGGTGGCCGTCTCGGTCTCCATGTATGGATTCTACCTAAGAAGTTGAATTCTTGACGAAGTGTGGGAGCGTGACGCCGGGCACCACCCGCCGGACACCCGATGCCCCGGCGCGGGCGCAGACGTTCGAGGGCGTCACACTCCGCAGACTACCGCTCACAGACCGAAGCGACGCTGGAGGTCCCCGAGCTGGCCGGGAAGGCGTGGTACCGAACCCGGCACGGCCTGGCCGGAACCGTGCGCCTGGCCGCCGGGGACACCCGCCTGCGCGGGGGGTCCTCCGATGGCCCGTTCCGCCATGAGGAGCTCCGTCGACTGGAGGAGGACCGTGCCCGCTCCGACGAACTCGAACTGGTGCTCCTCGCCGGAGGTGTCGCCGAGACCCGTCAGGGCGCGTACGCCGCCCATCACGCCGGTCATGTAGCCGTGGTCGTAATGATGACAGGGTGAGGGGCAGTCGGCCCAGCCGACCAGGGCCTGGGGGTCGACCCGCATCGGGGGCTCCATGAAGACGACCGGGCCGTTCGAGGCGGCGACGAACTTGCCGGTGCCGATCAGGGTGACGAAGCCCGGCACGATCGACTGCTTGAGCGCGAGCGTGGGCTGGTACGCGAGCAGGTTGCCCGAGCGGATCGTCAGGTTGCCCTTGTCGAGGTCGAACGAGTTCACGTCGAAGGCGCGGTCCGCGAGCAGCATCTTGCCGCTGCCCTCGGCCACCACCCAGTCGCTCGCGTGCAGCGGCGAGTGGAAGGACGTCCGGACCAGCCGGTCGAGCCTGCCGTGGCCGATGCCGTTGAACTCGATCCGCCCGTAGTAGGCGATCATCTTCCCCTTCTGCAGGAACCACTGGGAGCCCTTGAGCTCCACGCAGAAGGTGTACGGGTTCACGTTGTCGTCCGACGGAAGGGTCGTCGGGTCGTGGATCACCGGGGTGCTCACAGTTTCTCCTCCGATGCCTGGACGTACACGCTGCCGCTGCCGCTCAGCTCCAGCTGGAACGCCTCGCCGGAGCCGCGGCCCACCATGTCGCGCCAGCCGAGCGCGGTGGAGAGCTTGTTCCGCACGTCGCCGTGGTGGGCCACGTACGCCTGCGGGTCGACGTGGACCGGGCGGCCCGGGGTGATGGGCAGTTCGATCACGCCGCCGTGCGCCATCACCGCCACCGCGCCGTGGCCCTTGAGCGTGGTGGTGAAGAGGCCCTGGCCGGTCACCTGGCCGCGGACCATGCCCATGACGCCGCCCTGCGAGCCCATGAACATCGTGCCCTGCTCCAGGGTGCCGTCGAAGGCGAGCAGCCGGTCCGCCTCGACGTACAGGGTGTCGCCGGTGAGCCCGATCACCTGGATGTGGTGGCCGCCGTGCCCGAACATCACCGTGCCGCTGCCCTCGACGGTCATCAGGGGGGTCGCCTCGCCGGCCACCCGGCGGCCGATCATCGACATCAGGCCGCCCTGGCCGCCCGCCGTGTTCGGCGTGAAAGTGACGTCGCCGCGGTACGCGAGCATCGCGCCGCGCTGGCTGAACATCCGCTGCCCGGGGACGACGGTCGCCTCGACCATCTTCGAGTTGATCTCGCGGAACGGCATCAGACGTCACCTCCGATCGTGTTCCGCTCGCTCGGCTGGACGTACACGAGGCCGTCCCCCTCGAAGCGGATCTGGAACGCCTCGCCGCCGCCCTCGCCCATGAGGGTGCGGAAGGTCACACCCGACTGGAAGTGCTGCTGGAGGTTGCCCTGGTGGGCGATGTACGCGCCGGGGTCGACCTGGAGCGGGTACTGCGGGGTCACCCGCAGCACCACCGCGGGGCCGTCGGACATGATCGCCGCCTGGCCCGTGCCCTCCACGGTCGTGGTGAAGAGGCCGTTGCCGGTGGCCCCGCCGCGCAGACCCGTGAAGGTGGTGCCGGTGCGCAGCCCCGCGTCGGTGCAGAGCAGGTTGCTCGCCTCGACCCAGAGCTTGTCGCCGTGCAGGGAGACGAGGTTGATCTCGGAGGCCCGGTCGGCGAACCAGCAGGTTCCCTGGCCGCGTACCTCCATCACCTCCATCTGCTCGCCGGTGAGCCGGCGGGTCACCATGCCGCGCAGGCCCTCACCGCCCCCACTCATCTTCTTGAACGCCATCTGGCCGTCGTAGGCGACCATCGAGCCGTTCTTCGCCTTGACGGAGTCGCCTGTCATGGAGACGGCGAGCACTTTGCTGCCTTGGAGTCGGAACGTTGCCACCCGAGGAAGGTACTGGGCCCCCGCCTAAAGAGACAGCAAAGTCGGCGTGCACAATGGACGGGCCCTTGTGCATCCGTTCACAAGATCGAACGAAGGTGACCCCCTCCGTGGACATCAAGACCGCTTCCTCCCTCCACCGGCTCCGGCTCGTCTCGGCGCCGGAGGCCGTTTCGTTCCTGCTCCTGCTGGTCTGCTCGGTGCTCAAGCGGACGACGGACTTCAACGCGGTGCCGGTCATGGGCGCGGTCCACGGCGTGCTGTTCGTCCTGTACGTGCTGTTCTGGCTGGACGCCTGGAACCGCACCAAGTGGGACGTCAAGACCGCCGCGCTCTACTTCGTCCTCTCGGTGCTGCCGCTGGGCGGCTTCTACGCCGAGCGCAAGCTCAAGCGCGAGGCCGAGGCCGCGGTCATGGCCTCCCGCGCCCGTCGCGAAGGCGTGGTCAACGCATGATCGTCGCGTTCTCGGTGACCCCGCTGGGTGTGGGGGAGGAGGTCGGCGAGTACGTCGCCGACGCCGTCCGGGTCGTCCGGGAGTCCGGGCTGCCGAACCGCACCGACGCCATGTTCACCTCCGTCGAGGGCGAGTGGGACGAGGTGATGGACGTCGTGAAGCGTGCCGTCGCCGCCGTGGAAGCGCGTGCGCCGCGCGTCTCGGTGGTCATGAAGGCCGACATCCGGCCGGGTGTCACGGACGGCCTCACGTCGAAGGTCCGGACGGTGGAGCGCCACCTCGGCGCCTGACGCCGACCCGCACGCCAGGGGAGCCCCCGGTCCTGATCCCAGGGCCGGGGGCTTCTTGCCGTCACCCGGTTGAGCGACTGCTCAAAATCGGTTACCTTCACCCCCGGGGCAGTTTTGAGCGGTCGCTCAAAATGCCGGTCGAGCAGGGGGGGGACACCGATGGGTCTCTACATCGAGACGCATGTGCGCGCGGACCTGGAGACGCTCTGGGAACACACGCGGGACCCCGCGCGCCAGCAGCAGTGGGACCTGCGGTTCACCGAGATCGCCTACCTCCCGCACGCCGAGGGCGAACCCGAGCGCTTCCGGTACGCGACCCGCGTGCTGCCCTTCCTGGTCGTCGCCGGCACCGGTGTCTCCGCGGGGGAGCGCCACCGGGCCGGCGGCGACCGGGTCTCCGCCCTCCGGTTCGCCTCGCCGCACCCGCTCTCGCTCCTCGCCGAGGGCAGCGGCTACTGGCGCTACGTCCCCACCGCCGACGGCGTCCGCTTCCTCACCGGCTACGACTACCGGCCGCGCTGGGGCCGGCTCGGCCGCGCCGCCGACCGGCTCGCGTTCCGGCCCCTCATGGGCTGGGCCACCGCGTGGTCCTTCGACCGGCTGCGGCTCTGGTGCGAGCAGGGGGTGACCCCGGCGCGCTCCCGGGACCGCTGGCTGCTCGAACTCGCCGCCCGGCTGCTGCTCGTGGCCGTACCGTTCACGCTCGCCTCGCTGCCGCTGGGACTCGTATCGCTCGGCGCCGTGCCGCTCGCCGTCCTCGGCCTCGCCGCCGCCCTCCTCCTGCCGCCCTCGTCGCGCGCCCCCGCGGCCCGGCGCTGTCTGCGCACCCCGCCCGCCCCCACCCGGGAGCCCCGGCTCCTCGCCACCCTGGAGCAGCCGTGACCTCGATCTTCCGTACGGCCATGGGGGACGCCGAGTTCGAGCGGCTGCACCCGGAGCTCCAGCGGCGCTTCTCGGTGGGACTCGCGAGCGGTGAGATGTGCGTCGGACGCGGCGTCATGGACCGCATCTGGCACGGCCGGGCGTTCGTGAAGCCGTTCCTCGCGGCCGGCGGGCTGCGGAACATCCTGCTGCCCCGCACCGGCCGCGACGTCCCCTTCCGCATCGAGAACGTGCCCTACGCCGACACGTACGGGCGGGAGACCGTCACCTTCGTCCGGACCTTCGCCCTGCCCGGCGGGCCCCGGCGCTTCGACGCCACGATGGTCCACAGCCCCGAGCGCGACTGCGTCCTCGACTATCTCGGCACCCACCAGCACCTCGCCAGCGATCTGCACCCGACCGCCCGGCCCGACGGCTCGCTCCTCATCACCTCCGGCGAACACCGCTTCCGCGAAGGTCCGTTGGACGTGCGCGTACCGGAACTGATCGGCGGCCGCGCCGAGGTGCGCGAGTCCTTCGACGAGCGCACCGGGCGCTTCCGCATCGACGTCCGGGTGGTCAACCGGCACTTCGGGCCGCTCTTCGGCTACCAGGGGTCGTTCGCCGCCGAATACGCCGACGTACGCTCCCGGGGGGTGCGCGCAGGGCTGCGCCCGGTGCGCGAGGAGGTACGGGCGTGAGCGGGAAGACCGCGGCGGGCGGGAAGGCGCTGGACGCCCGGAGCCAGGAGACCCGGGAGAAGCTGCTCGAAGGCGCCCTGCGCACCCTCGTCGAACAGGGCATCTCCAAGGCGTCCGCGCGCGCCATCGCGACCACCGCCGGGGTCAACCAGGCCCTGGTCTTCTACCACTTCGGCTCCGTCGACGAGCTGCTCGCCGCCGCCTGCCGACACGGCGCCGAGCGGCGGGTCGCCCGGCACCGCGAGCGGCTCCGCACCATCGGCAGCCTCAACGAACTGCTCGCCTTCGGGCGCGAGATGCACGAGGAGGAGCGGGCGGCCGGGCACGTGGCCTTCCTAGGGCAGCTGCTGGCGGGGGCGCAGGCCCACCCGCGGCTGGTGCCCGCCACCGCCGCGGGTCTCGACCTGTGGATCGCCGAGATAGAACAGGTCCTCGTCCGCGTCCTCGCGGGGACACCGCTCGCCGAGTTCACCGACCCCGCCGGGCTCGCCCGTGCGGTCGGCGCCTCCTTCGTCGGCCTCGGCCTCTACGAGGGGGTCGACCCCGAGGGCGCGGAGGCCGCTTTCACCGCACTGGAGCAGCTCGGCGCCCTGATGTCCGCCGTCGAGTCGCTGAACCCGGTCGCCCGCAGGGCCGTCACGTACACGCTCCGTCGACAGAGCGGTCGCGGCCGGTAAAAAACGCTCACTCGGACGACTCGGCTCGACACGCCGGGCGATGTCCCCTTTCGTTGGGATATCGACCTGTTCGAGACAGCTGGAGGTACCGTGCGGTCGGGAGGCTACGACTACGAGACCTACAGCCGACTCGCCGGGCCGCTCACGGAGCCGGACCCGGCGGCCTACACGGTGCAGTACCGGAGTCTGCTCTCGAAGGAGCCGCACCGCATACGAGCCGTCCTGCTCATGTGCCTCGCGCCGCTCCTCTCGGCGCTGCTCCTGGCCTATCTCGTCTGGCCGAGCCACTGGACCGTCCGCGAGGGCGACGACACCTGGCGCGTGCCGTACGACACCGTGATGCTCGTGTCGATCGGCCTCATCTGCTTCTTCATGCTGGTGAACGTCACGTCGATCGCCCACGCCACCCTGGTCGCCCGCGACCCGATACCCGTGACCGCCGAGCGGGGCACCCGGGTCGCCTTCCTCACCACGTACGTCCCGGGCAAGGAACCGCTCTCCATGGTCCGCCGCACCCTCGAAGGCGCCGTGCGGCTGCGGCACGACGGGCCGCTCGACATCTGGCTCCTCGACGAGGGCGACTCCGACGAGGCCAAGGCGCTCTGCGCGGAGCTGGGCGTATGCCACTTCACCCGCGCCGGCGTCCCCGAGTGGAACCGCGGCAAGGGCGTCCACAAGGCGAGGACCAAGCACGGCAACTACAACGCCTGGCTCGCCCGGCACGGGGGCGACTACGACTACTTCGCCTCCGTCGACACCGACCACGTCCCGCTCCCCGACTTCCTGGAGCGGATGCTCGGCTACTTCCGCGACCCCGACATCGCCTTCGTCGTCGGCCCGCAGGTGTACGGCAACTACACCAGGGTCGTCACCAAGGCCGCCGAGTCCCAGCAGTTCCTCTTCCACGCGCTCATCCAGCGGGCCGGGAACCGCTACCGCGCACCCATGTTCGTCGGCACCAACAACGTCGTCCGGATCTCCGCCGTGCAGCAGATCGGCGGCCTGTACGACTCGATCACCGAGGACATGGCCACCGGCTTCGAGCTGCACCGCAGGAGGAACCCGGGCACCGGGCACTTCTGGCGCTCCGTCTACACCCCCGACGTCCTCGCCGTCGGCGAGGGCCCCGCCTCCTGGACAGACTTCTTCTCCCAGCAGCTCCGCTGGTCCCGGGGCACCTACGAGACGATCGTCAGGCAGTACTGGAAGGCGCCGTTCTGCACCCCGCCGGGCCGCCTCCTCAACTACACCCTGATGCTCGTCTACTACCCGATGACCGCCGCCAACTGGCTCCTCGGCATCCTCAGCTGCGTCCTGTACCTCTGGCTCGGAGCCTCCGGCACCCAGGTCTCCACCCAGGTGTGGCTGATGATCTACAGCGACGCCGTCGCCCTCCAGATCGGCCTCTACCTCTGGAACCGGCGCCACAACGTCTCGCCCCACGAACCCGAGGGCTCCGGCGGCCTCGCCGGCATGGCGATGTCCGCGCTCTCCGCGCCCCTCTACCTCACGTCCCTCGGCTCGGCGGTCCTGCGCACCCGAGGCCGCTTCGTCGTCACCCCCAAGGGCGGCGAGGCCAGCCCCGACCGGCTCCTCACCTTCCGCGTCCACCTCGCCTGGGCCGCGATCCTCGTCGCCTCGCTGGTCGCCTCCGTCCACTACGGCCACACCCACGCCGCCATGCGCACCTGGGCCGTCCTCGCGCTGCTCATCACCCTGGCCCCGGTCGCCCTGTGGGCCTTCACGGCCGTGCGCGAACGCCGCTCCCTGCGCGTCCGCGAGCAGGCCCGCGCCCGCGCGAGGGCCCGCGGAACGGCCCACCCCCGCGCGGGGGTCGAGGTCCGCGAGGGAATCGAGGTCCGCGCCGCCGTCACGGCGGTCCCGCCCGCCCCCGCCGGCCCCTCGCCCACGACGACCGGAGGGAACTGAGCCATGGCCCACCGGCCGTCGAAGAAGTTCAGGAAGCCCCTGCTCGGCACCGCGGCGGTCGCCCTCCTGGCCGCGCTCAACGCCCCCGCCGCCGTCTCCTTCGCGGAGGAGAAGTACCACGCGTACAAGATCGCCCAGCCCGGGTACATGCGGAAGTACGGCTCCTGGGCCGAGGTCGCCGTCCCCGACCGCTACCGCATCAACGCCATCCACGCGGCGCTCCTGCACACCGGCAAGGTGCTCCTGATCGCCGGATCGGGCAACAGCCAGAAGAACTTCGACGCCGGGACCTTCGAGTCCATCCTCTGGGACCCGGTGAAGAACACCTTCAAGAAGATCCCCACCCCCGAGGACTTCTTCTGCTCCGGCCACTCCCAGCTCCCCGACGGACGGCTGCTCGTCGCCGGCGGCACCGCCCGCTACGAGATCCTCGACGGCGAGGTGAAGAAGGCCGGCGGCGGCATGCGGGTCAAGAACGAGAGTCCCGACACGGCGGTCACCCTCAGGAAGGGGACCGTCTTCCGCTCCCCGTCCGGCGTCGAGTACGTCTCCACGTCCGACGTCACCGTCCCCAAGGCCAAGCGCGAGTTCGAGATCTCCTACTTCAAGAGCGGCCAGATGAAGCCGTGGGAGACCAAGGTGACCGCCGCCGAGGCGCGCGTCTTCGTCGAGGCGCGCGAGGAGGGCCCGCAGGCCCTCACCACCGAGGCCGCGCAGTACGAGATCGTCGGCCTCGAGGGCGAGGCCGCCGACAACGTCTACGGCCTCGCCCAGAAGCTCACCACCGAGAAGCAGGACTTCCAGGGCATCAAGGGCGCCTACGAGTTCGACCCCAAGGCCGAGAAGTACATCCCGGTCGCCCCCATGAAGGACGCCCGCTGGTACCCCACCCTCGTCACCCTCGACGACGGCAAGGTCCTCGCCGTCTCCGGACTCAACGACGTCGGGGACGTCGTCCCCGGCGACAACGAGTACTACGACCCCGAGACCAAGAAGTGGTCCAAGGGCCCCTTCCGCTACTTCCCCACCTACCCCTCCCTCTTCCTCACCCAGGGCGGCAAGCTCCTCTACACCGGCTCCAACGCCGGCTACGGCCCCGCCGGGAAGGGCCGCGAACCCGGCCTGTGGGACCTGAAGAAGAACTCCTTCACCAAGCTCGGCGGCCTCACCGAGCCCGACCGGCTGGAGACCTCCGCCTCGCTGCTGCTGCCACCCGCCCAGGACCAGAAGGTCATGCTCCTCGGCGGCGGCGGGGTCGGCGAGTCCTCGAAGTCCACCGCCCGCACCGCGATCGTCGACCTCTCCCGGGAGAACCCCGCCTTCACCGACGGTCCTTCGCTCCCGCAGGGCACCCGCTACCTCAGCAGCGTCCTCATGCCCGACGACTCCGTCTTCACCACCGGCGGATCCGAGGACTACCGGGGCCGCAGCGGCAGCGACATCCTCAAGGCCCAGTTCTACGACCCCCGGAGCAACGCCTTCGCCGAGGCCGCCGAACCCACCGTCGGCCGCAACTACCACTCCGAGGCGCTGCTGCTCCCCGACGGCCGGGTCGCCACCTTCGGCTCCGACCCCCTCTTCGACGACAAGGACAACACCAGGCTCGGCACCTTCGAGCAGCGCATCGAGGTCTTCACCCCGCCCTACCTCCACAGGGCGGGCGCGGACCGCCCCGTCTTGGGGGAGGGATCGCCGGAACTCGACCAGAACGGCCGCGCCACCTTCAAGACGAAGGACGCCGGCCGGATCGCCGGGGCCCGGCTGATGCGGCCCAGCGCCGTCACCCACACCACCGACGTCGAACAGCGCTCCATCGCGCTGGGCCTGACGAAGGGCCAGGACGGGCTGACCCTCACCGTCGACGTACCGCAGGACAGGACCCTCGTCCCGCCCGGCTGGTACATGCTCTTCGTCACCGACGAGAACGGCATCCCGTCCGAGGCGAAGTGGATCCAGGTGGAGTGAGGCTCAGGGGGAGTGAGACCCAGGACAGGGCCTAGGACTTCGCCCTGCGGGCCAGCCCCAGGGCGTAGTCCGGCCACCAGGTGCCGGCGGACGGGCCGCCCCGGCACGGGCCGTCCGAGTCGCCGGGGCGCTTGATCCACAGATAGGCGTCGACCAGATCGTCCCCGGTCCGGTCCGTCGGCGGTACGCCGAGGGCCCGCCCCGGCGGGTTGCACCATGCCTCCTCCCCGTCGCCCGGGAGGGGGCCGTCGCCGTTCCGGCTCGTGTCGACCGTGAAGTGGGCGCCGCCGAGCAGCCGCGAGAGCGTGGCCCCGAAGCCCTTCACGAGGTCGTTCCGCTGGAAGTTGGACACGTTCAGGGAGAAGCCGTCCGCCCGCGCGACCCCCGCCCGGCGCAGCGGCTCCACCAGCTTGCCCGGGTCGTCGATCCACGCCGGATTGCCCGCGTCCAGGTAGACCCGGGTGTGCGGCTGCCGCTTCAGCCGCTCGATCGCCCCGGCCAGCAGCTCGTAGCGCGCGTCGTGGTACTGCGAGGGGGTGCAGCCGTCCACGAGGTGCGGCACCGCGTCCGGCTCCAGGACCACGATCGCCGAGGCGTCGCCGATCGCCGTGGCGAACGCGTCGACCCAGCTCCGGTACGCCTCCCCGTCGTGCGCACCGCCCGCCGAGTACATCCCGCAGTCGCGGTGCGGGATGTTGTACGCGGCGAAGACGGCCGTGCGGTTCTCGGCCGCCGCGCCCCGCACCGCGCGGGTGATCTCCGGCACCGGATCGTCGCCGGCCGGCCAGTCCGCGACCGGCCGGTCCGCGATCCGCTTCAGGACTCGGGCGTCCTCGGTCCTGCCCTGCGCCTCGTACTGGCGCACCTGCCTGGCCGCGTCGCTCTCCGGGTCCACCCAGAAGGGGGAGCCCGACGAGGGGGCCGCGGTCTCGCCGCGCGTGGACGGCGGGCCCACGGGGCCCTTCGCCGGCCCGTCCTCACCGCACCCGGTCAGGAGCAGCGCGGAGACGAGGGCCAGGGCGGCTGCGGAGACGATGCGGCGGGACATCCGGCCCCCAGGGTCGGGTACAAGACGGTACGGAACCGCGCGTGAAGTGACATTCCGGGCCATCGTGGCACGGTGCTCAGTCGGTGCCGGGCTGCGACACCGCGATCCCCAGCGGCGTCCGCTCGTACAGCACCTGGTGGCCGTAGCGCCGGGACGTCAGCAGCCCCGCGTCCCGCAGCACCGCCAGGTGCGCGGAGACGGTGGACGGCGCCCGGCCGAGGAGATGCGCGAGCGCCGTGGTCCCCATCGGCTCGGTCAAGGCGCACAGCACGTCCGCCCGCACCGGGCCGAGCAGCCGGCCGAGCGCCTCCGACGCGCGCCCGGCGGGCTCCGCCCACAGCCCCCCGATCCCGCGCACCGGATACGCCACCGTCGGCTGCCACGGCGGATCGAAGCCGCTCACCACGTCCGGCCAGGTGAACACCGACGGCAGCAGGACGAGGCCCTGCCCGTCCAGCGGCCGGTGGTGGTCCCCGGCGTACGCCACCCGCAGCGTGGCCGACTCGGCGGCCCAGTCGAAGGACGGATGCAGCTCGCCCAGGAGGCGTTCGAGCCCGCCCTCCGCGAGCCGCCGCGAGTGGTACGCCACATCCGCCTCCAGGAGCGCCCGCAGCCGGGGCCAGTCGGGCGCGATCAGCGCCTCCCAGGCGTCCTCCAGGAGATCGGCTAGCCACCCCACCGCCCCGGCGGGATCGGCGAGCATCCGCCGTCCCGCCGCCGTCCCGGCCGCCCCCGGCGTCTCGGCCAGCGCCCGCTCGAAGTCGTCGAGCGCGAGCGCCGGATCGGTCTCCCGCACGGCCGCGATCTCCTCCTCGAAGGAGGCGACCGGCCTGATCGGCGGCGGATAGAGGAAGTCCGGACTGTGCCCGTGCAGCGGCATGAGCAGCTGGAGCGGCCCGAGGTCGAGCTCCCGCGCGGCGCCCGCGATCCGCCGCATCCACGGCAGG
Source organism: Streptomyces sp. NPDC059534 (assembly GCF_042743475.1). Lineage (NCBI taxonomy): Bacteria > Bacillati > Actinomycetota > Actinomycetes > Kitasatosporales > Streptomycetaceae > Streptomyces > Streptomyces sp. NPDC059534. Next base: position 158,707 of record NZ_JBHWAQ010000014.1, on the reverse strand, counting down.
TGGTACCCCTGCTGCCGGGGCCGCGCGAGGACCCGCACGGCGGAGTGCGTCTCCCACAGCGGCGAGACCGCGAACCGGATCCGCAGGGGATCGGCCTCCCCGAAACGCAGGTGGTACGGCACGGGCCCTCCCCGGACATTCGTCTGCGGCCGAAAGTCTAGGGCCGGGCCCCCGCGCCCGGCACGCTCCGTCCATGCCCACGAACGACACCCGGACGCCGGAACCGACGCCGCCGCCCGCCGCCGCCGCCCCCGCACCGGTCACCCCGTCCGCCCCGGCGACCGCCACCGCCACGGCCCCGGCTGCCGGCCCGGCCGATGTCACCGCCGGGGATCCGGCGCCCGGTCCGGTCGCCGGAGCCACCGCCACCGCCACCGCCACCGCCGTCGCCACCGCCGACGGCTCCGGGCCCGGACCCGGCTACCGTGCCGTGTTCGCGGTGCGGGAGTTCCGGTTCGTGTTCGTGGCGCACCTGTTCTCGCTGCTCGGGGTGGTCGTCAGCGAGCTGGCGCTGACGGTGCTCGTCTACGACCTGACCCGCTCCCCGCTCCTCTCCTCCCTCACCTTCGCGCTCGGGTTCCTCCCCTACCTCGTGGGCGGCACGCTGCTCGCCGGTCTCACCGACCGGCTGCCGCCCCGGCGGATCCTCGTCGTCTGCGACCTCGTCTGCGCGGCCTGCGTCGCCACGATGGTGGTCCCGGCGACCCCGGTCGCCGTACTGCTCGCGCTGCGCTGCGCCATCGCCGTCGTCTCGCCCGTCTTCAACGGCACCCGGATGGCGACCCTGGCCGACATCCTCGGCGAGGGCGACCTCTTCGTCCTCGGCCGCTCGCTGCTGCGGATCGTCTCGCAGAGCGCCCTCCTGACCGGCTTCGCCGTCGGCGGCGTCCTGCTCACCGCCGTACCGCCGCGCGGCGCCCTCGCCGTCACCGCCACCACCTTCGTCGTCTCCGCGCTGCTGCTGCGCCTGGGCACCGCCCGCCGCCCGGCCAGAGCGGCCGGGGGGACCGGGAGCGGGCTCTCCGGCACCTGGGCGGTCCTGCGGAACCGGCGCGTGCGCGCCCTGATGGTGATGTTCTGGGTGCCGCCGCTCTTCGCCGTCGTGCCCGAGGCGCTCGCGGCCCCCTACGCCGACGAGATCGATGTCTCCACCGTGGCCCTCGGCCTGCTCATGTGCGCGCTGCCCGTCGGCACCATCGCGGGCGAGCTCTTCGCCGGATCGTTCCTCTCCGCCGCGGCCCGCTCCCGGATCGTGCTGCCGCTCGCGGTCCTGAGCGTCCTGCCGTACCTCCTCTACGCCCCCCGGCCCGGCCTCGCCCTCGCGGCCCTCGCCCTCTTCCTGGCCGGCGCCACCGGCGCGTACACCCTCGGCCTCGACGCCTGGTTCGTCGCCGCCGTCCCCGAGGAGCAGCGGGGGAGGGCGATGACCCTGATGACCGCGGGCATGATGACCGTCCAGGGCGTCGGGATGGCCGCGGCGGGGATCGCGGCCGAGTTCGCGGCCGTCCACACGGTCGTCGCCGGCGCGGGCGTCCTCGGCACGCTCTGTGTCGTCGCCGCCGTCGCCGAGCTGCGGGCGACCGAAAGGCGAGACGGGGCTGACCGGCATATGACCAGTCGGTAAGGTCGACGCGTGCCGAAGCCGCTCAGTCTCCCCTTCGACCCCATCGCCCGAGCCGACGAACTCTGGCAGAAGCGCTGGGGCCCGGTCCCCTCGATGGCCGCGATCACCTCGATCATGCGCGCCCACCAGATCCTCCTGGCGGAGGTCGACGCCGTGGTCAAGCCGTACGGGCTGACCTTCGCGCGGTACGAGGCCCTGGTGCTGCTCACCTTCTCCAAGGCCGGTGAGCTGCCGATGTCCAAGATCGGCGAGCGGCTGATGGTGCACCCCACCTCGGTGACGAACACCGTCGACCGCCTCGTGAGGTCGGGCCTCGTCGACAAGCGGCCCAACCCCAACGACGGCCGCGGCACCCTGGCCTCCATCACCGACAAGGGCCGCGAGGTCGTGGAGTCCGCGACCCGCGACCTGATGGAGATGGAGTTCGGCCTGGGCGCGTACGACGCCGAGGAGTGCGCGGAGATCTTCGCGATGCTGCGCCCGCTGCGGGTCGCGGCGGACGACTTCGAGGAGAAGTAGCCCCCCGCGAAGATCGCCCGGAACGTGCCGTTACGCTCGACGGCATGAAATCCAGCGTGCTGACCCGCTACCGCGTCATGGCCTACGTGACCGCCGTCATGCTGCTCGTGCTCTGCGTGTGCATGACCTTCAAGTACGGGTTCGACATGGGCGAGGACGTGACCTTCGCGGTCTCCCAGGCCCACGGCGTCCTCTACATCATCTACCTGGTCTTCGCCTTCGACCTGGGCTCCAAGGCCAAGTGGCCGTTCGGGAAGCTCCTCTGGGTGCTGCTCTCCGGGACGATCCCCTTCGCCGCCTTCTTCGTCGAGCGCAAGGTCGTCCGCGAGACGCTTCCGCTGGTCAGCGGCGTGCGGCCGGAGCCGGTCAAGGTCTGACCCCCACCTCCGCACACATGTGCGGAGGTTTGCCGTCGACATTTACTAGGACGTCCTAGTAAATTCGAAGCATGGACGCTGACGCCATCGAGGAAGGCCGCCGTCGCTGGCAGGCCCGTTACGACAAGGCCCGCAAGCGGGACGCCGACTTCACCACGCTCTCCGGGGACACCGTGGAGCCCGTCTACGGGCCCCGCCCCGGCGACACCTACGAGGGGTTCGAGCGCATCGGCTGGCCCGGTGAGTACCCCTACACCCGGGGACTCCACCCGACCGGCTACCGGGGCCGGACCTGGACCATCCGCCAGTTCGCGGGGTTCGGCAACGCCGAGCAGACCAACGAGCGGTACAAGATGATCCTGGAGGCCGGCGGCGGCGGCCTCTCCGTCGCCTTCGACATGCCCACGCTCATGGGCCGCGACTCCGATGACCCCCGCGCCCTCGGCGAGGTCGGCCACTGCGGTGTCGCCATCGACTCCGCCGCCGACATGGAGGTCCTCTTCAAGGACATCCCGCTCGCCGACGTCACCACCTCGATGACGATCTCCGGCCCCGCCGTGCCCGTCTTCTGCATGTACCTGGTCGCCGCCGAGCGGCAGGGCGTCGACCCCGCCGTCCTCAACGGCACGCTGCAGACCGACATCTTCAAGGAGTACATCGCGCAGAAGGAGTGGCTCTTCGAGCCCGAGCCCCATCTGCGCCTCATCGGCGACCTGATGGAGCACTGCGCGCAGGGCATCCCCGCGTACAAGCCGCTCTCCGTCTCCGGCTACCACATCCGCGAGGCCGGGGCGACGGCCGCGCAGGAGCTCGCGTACACCCTCGCCGACGGCTTCGGCTACGTCGAGCTGGGGCTGAGCCGCGGCCTCGACGTGGACGTCTTCGCCCCCGGCCTCTCCTTCTTCTTCGACGCCCACCTCGACTTCTTCGAGGAGATCGCCAAGTTCCGCGCCGCCCGCCGCATCTGGGCCCGCTGGATGAAGGAGGTCTACGGCGCCAAGACCGACAAGGCCCAGTGGCTCCGCTTCCACACCCAGACCGCCGGTGTCTCCCTCACTGCCCAGCAGCCGTACAACAACGTCGTACGGACCGCGGTCGAGGCCCTGTCCGCCGTCCTCGGCGGCACGAACTCCCTCCACACCAACGCCCTCGACGAGACCCTCGCGCTCCCCAGCGCGCAGGCCGCCGAGATCGCGCTCCGCACCCAGCAGGTGCTGATGGAGGAGACCGGCGTCGCCAACGTCGCCGACCCGCTGGGCGGCTCCTGGTACGTCGAGCAGCTCACCGACCGCATCGAGGCCGACGCCGAGAAGATCTTCGACCAGATCAGGGAGCGCGGCCGCCGCGCCCACCCGGACGGCCAGCACCCGATCGGCCCGATCACCTCCGGCATCCTGCGCGGCATCGAGGACGGCTGGTTCACCGGCGAGATCGCCGAGTCCGCCTTCCAGTACCAGCGGTCCCTGGAGAAGGGCGACAAGCGGGTCGTCGGCGTCAACGTCCACCACGGCTCCGTCACCGGCGACCTGGAGATCCTCCGCGTCAGCCACGAGGTCGAGTGGGAGCAGGTCCGGGTCCTCGGCGAGCGCAAGGAGCGCCGTGACGACGCCAAGGTCCGCGCCTCCATCGACGCGATGCTGGCGGCGGCCCGGGACGGCTCGAACATGATCGTCCCGATGCTGGAGGCCGTCCGCGCCGAGGCCACCCTCGGCGAGATCTGCGACGCCCTGCGCGACGAGTGGGGCGTCTACACGGAGCCCCCGGGCTTCTAGGACCCCGGGCCTCCGGGCCCCGGTCTTCCGGGATCCAGGGCTTCCGGGCCCCGGGCTTCGTGCGACAGGGGCGGTACGGGAACTCCCGTACCGCCCCTGTGGTGTTCCCGGTCCCTCAGGACGCGACCGCGCCCAGGCCGCCCACGAGGAGGGCGGAGAGGCGGGCCACCCACGCCTCGTCGACGGGTTCGGCGCTGACCAGGGCGCGGTGGACGACCGCGCCGGCGATCACGTCGAAGATCAGGTCGTCGGTGGCGTCCGTGGCGACCGGATCGCGGTGCGCCGGGAGTTCGCCGCGCTGCTGCGCCCGCATGCGGCCCGCCAGGACCAGCCGCTTCTGGCGGTCGACGATCGAGGCGCGGATGCGTTCGCGCAGCGGTTCGTCGCGGGTGGACTCGGCGACGACGGCCATCAGCGCCGTCTTGGTCTCGGGGCGTTCGAGGAGCGCCGCGAACTGGAGGACGACGTGCTCGATGTCGGCCTGGAGGGAACCCAGGTCGGGCAGTTCGAGTTCGTCGAAGAGGACGGCGACGGCGTCCACCACGAGTTCGTTCTTGTTGGCCCAGCGGCGGTACAGGGTCGTCTTCGCGACCCCGGCGCGGCCGGCGACGTCCCCCATCGTGAGCTTGGACCAGCCCAGCTCGACCAGAGCGGCCCGGGTCGCCTCCAGGATGGCCGTGTCGGCCTCGGGAGAGCGGGGGCGCCCGGTACGGCTGCTGCGGGGGTTGGTGCGGCTACACATGGAAACCGACCATACCCGCCGGTAGGTATCGCGCCAGAGGCGTGCGATGTGAGGCAGTTCACCGTACGGATCGCGCCCCCGCTCTCCCTGCGGCTCCCCCCGGAGAGTTACGCTACGACCTGTAGCGAAAGGCATTGAGCGGCCTGAGCGACAACCACAGCGCCGGGTGGGGACCCGGCGCGAACCGAAGACGAAGAACCGTGTCGTCCGCACGTCTCGCACACCGGCGGGAGACCTGCGGACGGCACGGTTCAGCCATGGCTTACCGGTTACGCGCGCGGAAGGGGGAGGATGTACCCATGCAGCCCCGAAACATGTCCATGAGCGGCGTCGTCGACCTCGCCGCGGTGAAGGCGGCCGGAGAGGCCAAGGCCAAGGCGGAGCAGGTGCGCGCCGAAGCAGCCCGGCAGGGTGGTTCCGCCGCCGTCTCCCCGTCCGCCCTGGTGATCGACGTCGACGAGGCCGGCTTCGAGCGCGAGGTGCTCCAGCGCTCCGCCGAGGTCCCGGTCGTCCTCGACTTCTGGGCCGAGTGGTGCGAGCCGTGCAAGCAGCTCGGCCCCCTCCTGGAGCGGCTCGCCGTCGAGTACAACGGCCGCTTCCTGCTCGCGAAGATCGACGTCGACGCCAACCAGATGCTGATGCAGCAGTTCGGCATCCAGGGAATTCCGGCCGTTTTCGCGGTGGTCGCCGGTCAGGCGCTGCCGCTCTTCCAGGGCGCGGTGCCCGAGGCCCAGATCCGCGAGACCCTCGACCAGCTGATCCAGATCGGCGAGGAGCGCTTCGGCCTCACCGGCATCGTGGTGGACGCGGACGCCGACGAAGCGGCCCCCGCCGCGCAGCCGGCCGGCCCGTACGACGCCCTCCTCGAAGCGGCGCTGACCGCGCTCGACGCGGGTGACCTGGGCGGCGCCGTCCAGGCGTACAAGAACGTGCTGGCCGACGACCCGGCGCACCCCGAGGCCAAGCTCGGCCTCGCCCAGGCCGAACTCCTCCAGCGGGTGCAGGACCTGGACCCGGGCGTCGTCCGCAAGAACGCGGCGGACAACCCGGCCGACGTGGTCGCCCAGATCGCCGCCGCCGACCTCGACCTCGTGGGTGGTCATGTGCAGGACGCCTTCGGGCGTCTGGTGGAGACCGTCCGCCGCACGGCCGGCGAGGACCGGGACGCGGCGCGCCTGCGGCTCCTGGAGCTGTTCGAGGTGATCGGCGCCGACGACCCGCGCGTGACGGCGGGCCGCCAGGCCCTCGCCCGCGTGCTGTTCTGAGGTATTTCCGCCCCCGCGCAGGGCGCCGGATCGTCCGACGATTTGGCGACAGAGCGACAGACAGCGGCCGCGCTTTACCAAAACTTGGTAATCGCGGCCGCTGTTACTTGTAGTAAATCGAATCCGTGATTCTGTCCGGATTCATCCGGCGATCTGCCGATATCGGCGGTCACTCGACCGCACCCTGAGTGCCCGTCCGGCATCGCCCCGCCATCGCCCGGTTATCCACCCGTTACTAGCGAGTAACGAACCCCCTTGTGCGGGGGCCGGGAATGGACCACGATCGGCCACGCTCGGTCCGAACCGCACCGCCCGGCAAACCAACCGGGAGCGCGGCGAAGGTCCCCACCGGGTGGACCGGTGCCCAGGCGCCGGTCGTGGACAGGGGGGTTCCCGCTCTCACCGAGTGGGGCCTGTCCAACTCAGGTCACGCGCAAAGGCGTGGCCCATGGTTGTCGCTCGGGGGTGATCGCCGGTGATTCGGACGCGCAACGCGCCGCCTGATGCCTCGGCGCTCTCCTTCCCGAGGACGTAGCTCTTCTCCCATCCCAGGACGGGCCCCTGGCCCTTCCGGAGATGTACGTCCGAGAAGGAGGAATTCTCATGAAGTCCCAGGTTCGTGGCGGGACCAGATGGAAGCGGTTCGCCGTCGTCATGGTCCCGAGTGTGGCCGCGACGGCCGCGATCGGTGTCGGCCTGGCCCAGGGCGCGCTCGCCGCGTCCTTCAGCATCTCCGGCCAGGAATTCAAGGTTAAGGCAGACAGCCTCGTCGGCTCGGACTTCGTCCAGTACGGCAGCGTCGACGCCGGCAAGGACCTCGAGGGCAAGGACTTCGCCGCCCCGGTGGCGGTGTCCGGCTTCTCCGAGGCCCGCATCACCAACATGTGCCAGTCCGTCGTCACGCCGAAGATCCCGTTCGTCGGCGACGTCACCCTTCGCCTGACGGCCGGCACCGAGGCCGTGAAGTCCGGCAAGGACGAGGACAAGGTCTACGCGAAGGGCATCTACCTCGATGTCTCCGAGCTCAAGGCCGACGCCGAGTTCACCAACATCGACATCGGCGTCGCGGCCGGTGCCCTCGCGAAGGCTCCGGGCAAGCCGGGCATCCAGCCCAACACCAAGGCGAACCCGTACGGCTTCGGCCAGCGCGCCGAGCAGGCGACCCTGAACAACGTGGAGCAGAAGGCGTGGGCCACCACGGCCGGCACCTTCAAGCTCCCCGACCTGCACCTGTCGCTGCACCGCGGCCCCGGAGCCGAGTGCTACTAGGACCGACCGGTCCACCAGGACCGATCCGTCCTTGGGGTGGGACCGCCGCGTGCGGTCCCACCCGCCAGGTTCCTTGTCTTCAATCTTTCTAGCAACACCGCTTCCAGGGAGCTGTTCCATGAGCGCCGAGATCCCCGCCTCCCGCGAAGTCCCCCACCAGGACAACCGGTTCAAGGTCTGGCGGCAGACCCGGCCCTTCTGGGCGGGACTGCTCACCATGATCGGCGGCGTGCCGATCGCCTACCTCCCGTACGGGGACATGCGGCTCGGCAACGTCACGCTCGCCATGCAGACGACCGCCGGAGCCGGCGCGCTGATCATCGGCGTCCTGCTCATCACGCTCGGTCTGACGATGTGGTTCCAGCCCATCGTCCGGGTGTTCGCGGGCATCGCGTCGATCGTGCTGGCGCTCGTCTCCATCCCGGTGTCGAACTTCGGTGGCCTCGTCATCGGGTTCCTGCTCGCCCTCATCGGAGGCGGCATGTCCGCCGCCTGGGCCCCCGCGCCCCCCGTCGAGGAGACCGCCGACGCACAGCACGACGGTGAGCCCGAAGCCTCCCACGAGGCCGGTGCGGAGCCCGAGCACGAGCCGGAGACCGAGGCCGTCCCCGCGGCCGGTGTCCCGGAGCAGCGCGAGGCGGAGCACCAGCTGACCGACACGACGATCGACGCCAAGGGCGGGAGGAACAGTGCGGGGTGACGAGAATCAGTCGGCGCTCGCGAAGGAGGGTCCGCGGCACGCGGCCCCGCGCAAGTCGCTGCTGAACAGGATCCAGGGCCCCGCGGGCAAGGCGATGGCGCTGGCCGCCATGCCGACCGCGGTGTTCGTGGGCATGGGCCTCACGCCCAAGCTCGCCCTCGCAGACGAGAAGGACATCCCCTTCGCGCCCGGCCCCTGTGTGACGCGCTCGGACGAGCCGACGCCGGAGGCGACCGAGACGGCCAAGCCGACGCCGACGCAGACCGCGAAGCCGACGGACACGCCCTCGGCGACCGCCACGGCCACGGTCACCCCGACCGCCACCGCGACCCCGACGCCGACCGCGACGGAGACCGGGCAGGCGGCCACGCGGCAGACGCAGGAGCGGGCGAAGACCGCCCCCGAGCCGACCGCGACGCCGACCCCGACGGCCACCCCCACGCCGACGAAGTCCAGGAACCCGCTGGACCCGCTGGGTGTGGGCGACGCCCTCAAGGACCTCTTCGACGGCCCGGACAAGCAGCCGACGGCGACGCCCACCACGGCCGCGCCCACGACTGCCGCGCCGCAGCAGACGCAGGCTCCGGTCCAGAAGCCGGCCACCGCCGACGAGCCGACCGCGACCCCCACCGGGACCGCCAAGCCGAAGGCGGCCGCGGACCCGGCCGCCGAGAAGACCAGGACGGCGATCGAGAAGGCCGCCGAGGAGGCGGGCGCCAAGGTCGAGGAGCTCCCCGAGAGCGCCAAGGGCCTCGACGTCACCGAGGACGAGTCCATACCCGACGGCGCCAAGCCGCGCTTCCCGTGCCCCGAGCTCGACGAGCAGGCCCTCGCGGACGCCGACCTGGAGCAGGGCATCGCGCTGCTGCCCGACGAGCCGTGGCGCCTGGAGAGCTCGCTGCTCACCCTCAACGGGCTCAAGTACCACGGCATCGTCGAGGTCAAGACCGGCAGCGGCAAGATCAAGAAGGTCCTGAAGTTCACCGCCGGCTCGGTCGACATCAAGGACCTCCACCAGCTGACCGTGCACTCCGAGGGCCTCACCGGTCACGTCCGCTCCAACAAGGGCTCGACCTCGACCATCCGCAACGGCACGGTCACCATGTACACCGAGGAACTCAAGGGCAACCTCTTCGGCCTCATCCCCATCACCTTCGGCCCCGAGTCCCCGCCCCCGCTCGACGTCCCCTTCGCCTTCTTCACCAACGTGAAGCTGCGCCAGGCGGGCCAGTTCGGCGGCACCCTCAAGATTCCCGGCCTCCGCAACACCATCGAGCCGAACTGATCCGGCCGGTCCTTCCGCGCGCGAACGCCCGTGGGCCGCACCCCTGTGCAGGGGTGCGGCCCACGGGCGTGTGGTGCGGGGGTCAGCCGCGGTCGGCGCCGCCCAGGTGGTGGACGCGGACCATGTTGGTGGTGCCGGGGACGCCGGGGGGAGAGCCGGCGGTGATGACCATGGTGTCGCCGGCGTTGTAGCGCTGGAGCTTGAGGAGCTCGGCGTCGACGAGGTCGACCATGGCGTCGGTGTTGTCGACGTGCGGGACGAGGAAGGGCTCGACGCCCCAGCTGAGGGTGAGCTGGTTGCGGGTGCCCTCGTCGGTGGTGAAGGCGAGGATCGGCTGCTGCGTCCGGTAGCGGGACAGGCGGCGGGCCGTGTCGCCGGACTGGGTGAAGGCGATGAGCGCCTTGCCGTCCAGGAAGTCGGCGATCTCGCAGGCCGCGCGGGCCACGGAGCCGCCCTGGGTGCGCGGCTTCTTGCCCGGGACCAGGGGCTGGAGGCCCTTGGAGAGGAGCTCCTCCTCGGCCGCGGCGACGATCTTCGACATCGTCTTCACGGTCTCGATCGGGTACGCGCCGACCGAGGACTCCGCCGACAGCATGACCGCGTCGGCGCCGTCCAGGATGGCGTTGGCGACGTCGCTCGCCTCGGCGCGGGTCGGCCGGGAGTTGGTGATCATCGACTCCATCATCTGGGTGGCGACGATGACCGGCTTGGCGTTGCGGCGGCAGAGTTCCACGAGGCGCTTCTGCACCATCGGGACCTTCTCCAGCGGGTACTCCACGGCGAGGTCGCCACGGGCGACCATGACCGCGTCGAAGGCGGCGACGACGGCGGCCATGTTCTCGACGGCCTGCGGCTTCTCGACCTTGGCGATGACGGGGACCCGGCGGCCCTCCTCGTCCATCACCTTGTGGACGTCCTTGACGTCGTCGGCGTCGCGGACGAAGGAGAGGGCGACCATGTCGCAGCCCATCCGCAGGGCGAAGCGGAGGTCGTCGACGTCCTTCTCCGACAGGGCGGGGACGTTGACGGCCGCGCCGGGCAGGTTGATGCCCTTGTGGTCGGAGACGACACCGCCCTCGATGACGATGGTCCGGACCCGCGGCCCGTCGACCTCGGTCACCCGCAGCTCGACGTTGCCGTCGTTGATGAGGACCTGGTCGCCCTTGGAGACGTCGCCGGGCAGACCCTTGTAGGTGGTGCCGCAGATGGACTTGTCGCCGGGGACGTCCTCGGTGGTGATGGTGAACTCGTCACCGCGCACCAGCTCGACCGGTCCCTCGGCGAAGGTCTCGAGGCGGATCTTGGGGCCCTGGAGGTCGGCGAGGACGCCGACGGCGCGCCCGGTGTCCGCGGAGACCTGCCGGACGCGGTCGTACCGCTCCTGGTGCTCTGCCTGGGATCCGTGGCTGAAGTTGAATCGGGCCACGTTCATGCCGGCCTCGATGAGAGCCTTCAGCTGCTCATACGAGTCGACGGCGGGGCCCAGCGTGCAGACGATTTTGGAACGGCGCATGAGGCGGATCCTATCGGTTTGTTTCACTGCGGAATATTCCGGCTGGTGGAAAGTACAAATGGGCGCGGGGCCGCTCAGGCGTTCACTCGTTCGAGCGTGCGGAGTCGTGAACGAGCGCGTAACTCTGGCGCGCGATCTCCAGCTCCTCGTCCGTCGGCACCACGGCCACGGCCACCCGCGCGTAGTTCGGCGAGATGATCCGCGCCTCGTCCGTACGCACGGCGTTGAGGTCCGCGTCCACCGCGAGCCCCAGCTCCTCCAGACCCGTGATCGCGGCCTCCCGCACCGGCGCCGCGTTCTCGCCGACCCCCGCGGTGAACGCCACCGCGTCCACCCGGCCGAGCACCGCGTAGTACGCGCCGATGTACTTCTTCAGACGGTGGATGTAGATGTCGAAGGCGAGCTTCGCCCGGGCGTCGCCCTCGTCGATCCGGCGGCGGATCTCCCGCATGTCGTTGTCGCCGCAGAGCCCCACCAGGCCGGACTTCTTGTTCAGCAGGACGTCGATCTCGTCCGCCGACATGCCCGCCACCCGCTTCAGGTGGAAGGTGACCGCCGGGTCGATGTCGCCCGAGCGGGTGCCCATGACCAGGCCCTCCAGCGGCGTCAGGCCCATCGAGGTGTCCACGCACCGGCCGCCCGCCACCGCCGAGGCGGACGCGCCGTTGCCCAGGTGCAGCACGATCACGTTCACCTCCTCCGGCGCCTTGCCGAGCAGCTTCGCCGTCTCCCGCGACACGTACGCGTGCGAGGTGCCGTGGAAGCCGTACCGCCGGATCCGGTGCGCGTCGGCGGTCTCCACGTCGATCGCGTACCGGGCCGCCGCCTCCGGCATCGTCGTGTGGAACGCGGTGTCGAAGACCGCGACCTGCGGCAGGTCGGGGCGGAGCGCCATCGCCGTACGGATGCCGACGAGGTTCGCCGGGTTGTGCAGCGGCGCCACCGGCACGAGCCGCTCGATCTCCGCGAGCACCTCGTCGTCGATGACCGTCGGCTCGGTGAACCGCAGCCCGCCGTGCACCACCCGGTGGCCGATCGCCGCCAGTTCGGGGGAGTCCAGGCCGAGCCCGTCCGCCGCCAGCTCCTCGGCGACCGCCTTCAGCGCGGCCGCGTGGTCGGTGATCGGACCGGTCGTCTCGCGCTTCTCGCCGCCCCCGCCCTGGAGCGGGGTGTGCACGAGCCGCGAGGTCCCCTCGCCGATCCGCTCGACGAGCCCCTGGGCGAGCCGGCTGTCGTCGCCCATGTCGAGGAGCTGGTACTTCAGCGACGAGGAGCCGGAGTTGAGGACCAGGACACGGGAGGGCGCGGTGGCGGACCGGGGGGCGGATGCGGGAGTGGGGGCGGTCATGCGGGGAGCTCCTGACCCTGGGAGGGGACCTGGGACTGGATCGCCGTGATGGCGACCGTGTTGACGATGTCGCTGACGAGCGCGCCCCGCGAGAGGTCGTTCACGGGCTTGCGCAGACCCTGGAGCACCGGGCCGACGGCCACGGCGCCGGCCGAACGCTGCACGGCCTTGTACGTGTTGTTGCCGGTGTTGAGGTCCGGGAAGATCAGGACGGTCGCCTGCCCCGCCACCTCCGAGCCCGGCAGCTTCGTCGCCGCCACGGACGGCTCGACGGCGGCGTCGTACTGGATCGGGCCCTCGATCCGCAGCTCCGGGCGGGCCTGCCGGACCAGCTTGGTCGCCTCCCGCACCTTGTCGACGTCCGCGCCCGAACCCGAGGTGCCCGTCGAGTACGAGAGCATCGCGATCCGCGGCTCCACACCGAAGCGGGCCGCGGTGGCGGCCGACTGGGCCGCGATGTCCGCGAGCTGCTCGGCGTTCGGGTCCGGGTTCACCGCGCAGTCGCCGTACACCAGCACCTTGTCGGCGAGGCACATGAAGAACACCGAGGAGACGATCGACGCGTCCGGCTTCGTCTTGATGATCTCGAAGGCCGGGCGGATCGTCGCGGCCGTCGAGTGCACCGAACCGGAGACCATGCCGTCGGCCAGGCCCTCCTGGACCATCAGCGTGCCGAAGTAGTTCACGTCCGAGACCACGTCGTACGCCAGCTCGACGGTGACGCCCTTGTGGGCCCGCAGCGCCGCGTACTTCTCGGCGAAGGAGTCCCGGAGCTCCGAGGTCTGCGGGTCGATCAGCTGCGTCCCGCGCAGGTCCACGCTCAGGTCGGCGGCCTTCTTGCGGATCGTCTCGACGTCGCCGAGCAGGGTCAGGTCGCACACGTCCCGGCGGATGAGGACGTCGGCGGCGCGCAGCACCCGCTCCTCGGTGCCCTCGGGAAGCACCACCCGGCGCCGGTCGGCCCGCGCCTGCTCCAGCAGCTCGTGCTCGAACATCATCGGGGTGACCCGGCCGCTGCGCGCCACGGAGACCCGCTTGAGCAGGTCGGCGGTGTCCACGTGCCGCTCGAAGAGGCCGAGGGCGGTCTCCGCCTTGCGCGGGGTCGCGGCGTTCAGCTTCCCTTCGAGGGAGAAGAGTTCGGTCGCGGTCGGGAAGCTGTTGCCGGCCACGGAGACGACCGGGGTGCCGGGCGCGAGACGGGCCGCCAGGGTCAGGATCTCCTCGCTGGGCCGCTCGTTGAGGGTGAGCAGCACCCCGGCGATCGGCGGGGTGCCGGCCGAGTGCGCGGCCATCGCGCCGACGACCAGGTCGGCCCGGTCCCCGGGGGTGACGACGAGGCAGCCGGGCGTCAGCGCGTTGAGGAAGTTCGGCAGCATGGCGCCGCCGAAGACGAAGTCCAGGGCGTCGCGCGCGAGGCCCGCGTCGTCGCCGAGGACGACGGACGCGCCGAGCGCGTGGGTGATCTGCGCGACGGTGGGGGCGGCGAGCGCCGGCTCGTCCGGCAGGACGTAGCAGGGCACGGGCAGCCGGGCGCCGAGCCGCTCGGCGATGACCTCGCGGTCCTCGCCCGCCACCCGGTTGACGATCATCGCGAGTACGTCGCAGCCGAGTCCGTCGTACGCCCGGAAGGCGTTGCGCGCCTCGGCCCGTACGGACTCCGAGGGCTGGCCCTTGCCGCCGACCACCGGGATGACGGAGGCGCCGAACTCGTTGGCGAGGCGGGCGTTGAGCGCGAGCTCGTCGGGGAGCTGGGTGGCGGCGAAGTCGGTGCCGAGGACGAGGACGACCTCGTAGTCGCGGGCCACCGTGTGGAACCGGTCGACCAGCTGGGAGACCAGCTCGTCGGTGCCCTGCTCGGCCTGGAGCGCCGACGCCTCGTGATAGTCCATGCCGTAGACCGTCGAGGGGTCCTGCGTCAGCCGGTAGCGGGCGCGCAGCAGGTCGAACAGCCGGTCGGGTCCGTCGTGCACCAGCGGCCGGAACACTCCCACCCGGTCCACCTGGCGGGTGAGGAGCTCCATGACTCCCAGCTCGACGACCTGGCGGCCGTCACCGCGGTCGATCCCGGTCACGTACACGCTGCGCGTCACGCCGTGGTCTCCTGTCCAGTCCTGCGGAAGGGGCCGAGCGGTGCCCTCGCGGCACCTTCGCGGCCCGTGCGTCAATCGACAGTGCTCAGAAAGCCCCGATAGGGCGGCATTACCCCCTTGACAATACCTCCGTGGATGGTTAGGTCGCCCGCCGGGCGAAGGGCCCGAAACCATGGGACGAAAGCCCTCCGCGGGGTCCCCGCGAGGGACGCGCGGAACCGCGACGAGCGCACCCGCCAGGTCCGCCGTGTGAGAATTGCGATGCTCACCACCGACCGCGACCGAGCAGGAGACACAGCACGATGCGCATCGGAGTTCTCACCGCAGGCGGCGACTGCCCCGGCCTGAACGCAGTGATCCGGTCGGTCGTGCACCGGGCGCTGACCGGCCACGACGACGAAGTCATCGGCTTCGAGGACGGGTTCAAGGGCCTTCTCGACGGCCACTTCCGCCCCCTCGACCTCAACGCCGTCAGCGGCATCCTGGCCCGCGGCGGCACCATCCTCGGCTCGGCCCGCCTGGAGCGGAACCGGCTGCGCGAGGCCGCCGAATCCGCCCCCGACCTGGCCAGGCAGTACGGCATCGACGTCCTCATCCCGATCGGCGGCGAGGGCACCCTGACCGCCGCCCGGATGCTCGCCGACGCCGGCATGCCCGTCGTCGGCGTCCCGAAGACGATCGACAACGACATCTCGTCCACGGACCGCACCTTCGGCTTCGACACCGCCGTCGGCGTCGCCACCGAGGCGATGGACCGCCTCAAGACCACCGCCGAGTCCCACCAGCGGGTCATGGTCGTCGAGGTGATGGGCCGCCACGCCGGCTGGATCGCGCTGGAGTCCGGCATGGCCGGCGGCGCCCACGGCATCTGCCTGCCCGAGCGCCCCTTCCAGGTCGACGACCTCGTGAAGATGGTCGAGGAGCGCTTCGCCCGCGGCAAGAAGTTCGCCGTCATCTGCGTCGCCGAGGGAGCCCACCCGGCCGAGGGCTCGATGGACTACAAGAAGGGCGAGATCGACCAGTTCGGTCACGAGCGCTTCCAGGGCATCGGCAATCAGCTCGCCGTCGAGCTGGAGCGGCGCCTCGGCAAGGAGGCCCGCCCCGTCATCCTCGGCCACGTCCAGCGCGGCGGCACGCCGACCGCGTACGACCGGGTGCTCGCCACCCGCTTCGGCTGGCACGCCGTCGAAGCCGCCCACCGCGGCGACTTCGGCCGCATGACGGCGCTGCGCGGCACGAACGTCGAGATGGTCCCGCTCGCCGAGGCCGTCACCCAGCTCAAGACCGTCCCCGAGGACCGCATGCGCGAGGCGGAGTCGGTCTTCTAGCCGGTCCGCTCAGCCGCGCCCGGCCGGTCTTCCAGCCGGGTCCGGCGGCCTTGCCGGGTCGGTCGTCCACGCCGGGTCCACCGCCTTGCCGGGTCGGTCGTCCACGCCGGGTCCACCGCCTCGCCGGGTCGGTCTTCCCGGCCGTTTCCCCGGCCCCGCCGGGTCGGTTTCAGGCCGGCCCCGGGGGCCGCGCCGCCCGGATCTGCGGACGTACGGCCCGCACCGGTGGGACGTCCGTCCCGACGGGTCCCGGACCGGTGCCGGGACCCCGACAGCGGTGAGTGGCCCCGACCGTCCCCCCGTGGACGGTCGGGGCCACTCGTCCGTGCGGGCATCACCGGCCCTCGCGGAAATGCCGGGTTCCACTCTTGAGTCCGGAGGGGAGATCAACAAGGCTTGGGGCCTGTCCCGGACATGTCCCAACCCTGTCCGGCGGAAGGGGGAGACGCGGATGACGCCGGGCGAACGGGCCCCTGACCCGCGGGAGGCACGGAGTCCCGCCGACTTCCTCGCGCGGCTCCAGGCCCTCAAGGACTGGTCCGGCCTGACCTACCGCGAGCTCGCGGCACGCGCGGAGGCGCACGGCGACGTCCTGCCCTGCTCCACCGTCGCCAACATGCTCACCCGCCCCACCCTCCCCCGCGAAGAGCTCCTCACCGTCTTCGCCCGCGCCTGCGGACTCCCACCGGAGGAGCTGGAGACCTGGCGGACCGTACGCGGCCGGCTCGCGGGGCGTCGCCCGCATCCGGCCGGAGACCCGGACCCGGCGGACCTGGCGCACCCGACGGACCCGATGCACTCGACGGACCCGGAAGACCCGACGGACGGGGCGGGGGCCGGTGGCGAGGCGGGGCCGGCCGGATCGGTGGAGACCGGTGGGCGGACGGAGTCGGGTGCCGCCGTGGCGCCGGGAGACGGGACGGCGGCGGGAGACGTGTCGGGTGTGCCGGCGTGGCCCGGGGAGCCGGGGGCCGGGGCCGCCGGGGGGAGTGGGGCGCGGTCCCGGATACGGCGGACGGTCGTCGCGGCGGTCGCGCTGGCGGGACTGGTGCTCGCGGGGGTCAGCGTCGTCGCGGTGCTGAGGGACGGACGCGGGGGGCATCCGCCGCACATGGTGACCGCGCCGGCGGTGGGGGACGTACGCATCAGGGTGAGCGGTACGGACCACTGCCTGGGGGAGCGGCGCGGGGCCCGGACGGGGCAGATCCACCAGGTGCCGTGCGCGGGGGCGGGGGTGCCGCTGTACTCGCTGGAGGAGACGGGCGGAGGCAGGTGGAGGATCGTGTCGGACCATCCCGACTACGGTCCCGGCTGCTCCGGCATACCCTCCGGCGGCCGGATACCCGGCGCCGCCTTCGAGGACTCGGAGTGCGGCGACCCGAGCCGGGTGGAGTCCTTCACCCTGGAGGCGTACGGCACTCCCGTCCAGGGCTTCCGGATCGTGCCGGCGGGCTCGGCGACGCCCGGCAGCTGCGTCACCGTGGTCGGGGACCGCTCGGCGGCCTGGGCGCGGCTCGCCCAGGCGCCCTGCGCGCCGGACGCGGCGGGGCAGCTCTTCGACTTCGACCGGCGGGACTGACGGGACGGGGTCAGCGCGGGGCGGCGAGGGCGCGCGCGGCGATGTCCGCGGCCTTCGGCTCGCAGCCCTTCGCGGCCGCGGCGTCGTCGTTGTACGCGACGGCGACGCGGACGACGAGATGGCCGTCGCGCACCCGCGGGACGCAGTCCTCGCTGCCCGACGCGGGCGTCCAGGACGCTTCGTCGCCGGAGGCGAGGTCCACCGCGCGGCCGCCCGCCGACTGCTCGGTGCACGCGGCCCGCTGACGGTCCGTCGCCTCGCCCCTCACGGCCGTGGGGAGCTTCAGGTTCCACCAGACCTCGGCAGCGTGGACGACGGAGGAGTCCCGCTGTGTGTCCCGGTCGAGCGAGGGCAGTGCGAGGGAGGACGGCGACGAGGGCGAGTGTCTTCCCGCGCCTGCGCGGTCGCGTCGGCGGCGGCGAGGTGTCCGGGGCGGTCTGTCCGGTCCCACCGCCCGCCGGGCCCGTACTCCTCCCCGTGGACGCGGGGAGCTCCTACTGGCCCCGGCGGGCCGCGTCCGAGGGCTTCACGGGCTCCAGTCGCAGCCGCCGGGTCGGCCAGGGTGCCGGTTCGGCCTGGCCGAACCAGACCCTGACGTCTTCCCCGGTCCGGACGGGCAGGCGGGGAAAGTCGTTCTCGGCGTGCTCGGTGCGGTGCAGCGCGTGGCCCGGGCCCAGGTGCCGGGCGGCGTAGGCGTCGAAGTCGGCGGCGTCGGTGGGGTGGCAGACGGTCGCGAGCGACTCGCCGGTGCCCGGCTTCGGCGTGAAGCCCGGGCCGCGCAGCAGCAGGACGTCGTCGCTGTCGATCATGGTGGCGTTGGCGGTGTCGCGGTGCTCACGCCAGACCGGGCCGGTGTAGAACGCCTCCAGCGCGCGCCGGCGGTGCGCCATGTCGGGGAACGCGCGCAGCCAGACGAAGCGGTCCGGGTCGTCCAGGTCGCGGAACCGGCCGCCGACGGTGATTCCGACCGCCTGCTGGCCGGTCACGAACTCGCGCTCGAACAGCTCGATCAGCGTTTCCCGCGCGCCGGGATGCAGGGTGTACTGCCGGAGTTCGACGATGCTCATGCGGTGGCCTGCTCCCCGGTGCGCGTGCGGTCCATGGTGCGGTTGTCGTCCATGCGCCGCAGGTTATAGCCGGCTGCTGACAGCTGCGGTCAGTCGATACCGACCGGCCCTAGGCCGGTTCCACCAGGCGGGTCCTGAGTCGTACCACCGTCGCCGGGTCGAGGCCGACGTGGCCGGTGACGTAGCCGTGGACCGAGCCGTACCGTGCGCGGAGGTCCGCGAGGAAGAGCCGGATGACGTCGGCGGGGGCCCGGCCGTATCCCGGCCAGCGGAGTTCGCGGCCGGGGTGCGTCGCGCGCCAGTCGGCGATCAGCCGCTCGGTGGCGAGTTCGGTGAGGGCGAAGTCCGCGAGGATGGCGTCGTCCGGGACGTCGAGGAGGCCGAGGACGAGGGCCGCGAGCAGGCCCGTACGGTCCTTGCCCGAGGCGCAGTGGAAGACGAGCGGTCCGTCGGTGGAGGCGATCAGTTCGAGGGCGGTGCGCAGTTCCTCCGCGCCGTCCTCGGCGACCTCGGCGAAGCGGTCGGCGAGGTAGCGCCACGGGTCGAGGTCCGGGTCGATCTCCGCCTGGTCATAGGGGCGGTGCTCGATGGACAGGTTGTGCCAGGAGACGTCCTCGGTCTCCGGCAGGCGGCCCTTGGCGGCGATCTCCCACGGGTAGCGCAGGTCGATCACCGTGGTCACGGCCAGCGCGCGGAAGCGCTGCAGATCGGAGGGGTCCGCCTCCGTCAGCTTGGCGAGGGAGTCGGAGCGGTAGAGGGTCTCCCACCGCACGGTCCCGCCGTCGGCGGTCCGATAGCCGCCCAGGTCACGGAAGTTGTGGAGTCGTTCGAACGTTATGTGTCGTCTCACGGGGCCAATCTATGTCCCCGCTCCCCCCTGATCCAGGAACCCCGCGGCCGCCCAGAAGTGGCCGGTGATCCCGTCCAGGTACGCCCGCCCCTCGTCGCCGGTCGCGCGCGTGGCGCCCCAGCTGCTGGAGGCCGTCATGCGGGCGTGGTACTCCGTGTGCAGCTGCTGGAGCGCGGCCTCCAGGGTCCGCCGGGGCAGGGGGAGGATCTTCACGGCCGGTTTCACGTATGCCTGCCAGCGGGTGGTGGCGGCGTCGCGCAGCAGCTCGGCGAGGCGTTCGTCGCCGCCGGTCGCGGTGACCAGGGCCTGCGGGCCGAGGCCGAGGACCTCGGCGAGGGCGGCGGTCTGGCGCTCGTTGCCGCGCCACTGTCCCGCGTCCTCCATCCGCTGGTACGCGGGGGCGCTCACGCCCACGAGGCGGGCCAGGTCCTCGGGGCCGAGGCCGCGGGCCATCCGGTGCTCGCGGAGGGTGGTGGCGGTGGCGATCAGCTCGGCGGGGGAGCACCACAGGACGCCGGCGAGCGCGGTCAGCTCCTGTTCGTCGGGGACGGCCCGGCCGCGCTCCCAGGCGACGACGGTTTCGGGGGCGACGAAGAGGCCGTACTGCGCGCGCAGGCCGTAGGCGACGTGTCCGGGGGCCATGCCGAGGTCCTCGCGCAGCCGGCGCGCGGCCGGGGCGTCGAAGGGAGGGGAGGGTTGGTGCACCCGGGTCACGGTAGGTGCGGAGGGTGACGGCTGGCTACGGTTCGTTCCCCCAACGTGCGGGGTCGTAGGAACGTCGGAACCGGTCAGTAACCGCGGGTCCGGCCGTCGAGCCAGCGGTACTGGAGCTCGGGCCGCCCTATCTGACCGTACTGCGGGGCCCGTACCGCCCGGCCCTCGGTGACCAGGTGTTCCAGATAGCGGCGGGCGGTGATCCGGGAGATCCCGACCGCCGTCCCGGCCTCGGCCGCCGTGAGCCCGGCCGGTGTGGCCCGCAGGGTGCGGGTGACCGATTCCAGGGTGGGGGCGCTGAGGCCCTTGGGGAGCGTGGCCGGCTGCGGGGCGCGCAGCGCGCCGAGCGCCCGGTCCACCTCGTCCTGCCCGGAGGCTTCCCCGGCCGCCGCCCGGAACTCGGCGTACCGCGCGAGCCGGTCCCGGAGCGTGGCGAAGGCGAACGGCTTCAGGACGTACTGGACGACCCCCAGGGACACGCCCTCGCGGACGATCGCCAGGTCGCGGGCCGAGGTCACGGCGATCACGTCGGCCGCGTGCCCGGCCGCCCGCAGTGCCCGCAGCAACTGGAGGCCGTGGCCGTCGGGCAGGTACAGGTCGAGCAGGATCAGGTCGACCGGCGTCCGTTCGAGGACCCGCACCGCGGCGGCCCGCGAATGGGCCACGCCGACGACGGTGAAGCCCTCGACCCGTCCCGCGTACAGCGCGTGCGCGTCGGCCGCGACGGGGTCGTCCTCGACGACCAGGACCCGCAGGGGAGCGGCGTTCACGCGGTCACCTCCGCAGGGGAGCGGTCCGCCGGGAACCTGTCCGCCCGGCACCCGTCCGCCCGGGACCCGTCCGCTTCGGCCCCGTCCGCCGGGGACCCGTCCGGGGCGGACGGGGCGGACGAGGCCGGCAGGGGCAGCCGTACGGTGAACTCGGCGCCGCCGGCGGGCGCGTCGGCGACGGTCAGGGTGCCGGAGGCGCGGGCGACGGCCTGGCCGACGAGGGCGAGGCCGAGGCCGCGGCCGGGGCCTCGGGTGGACCAGCCGCGGCCGAGGACGGCCTCGCGGTCGGTGGGGCGGACGCCGGGGCCGCTGTCGCCGACGCGGAGGAGGAGCTCGCCGTCGCCGGCCCGGGCGGCGACGGTGACCGTCACGCGCGCGTGGGGGCTGCCGCCGGCCGCCTCGACCGCGTTGTCGATGAGGTTGCCGAGGATCGTCACCAGGTCCCGTGAGGGCAGCGCGGCCGGCACCCGGCCGTCGTCGATGCGGCTGTCCTCGGTGAGGACCAGTTCGACGCCCCGCTCGTGGGCCTGGGCCGCCTTGCCGAGCAGCAGGGCCGCGAGGACGGGCTCGCCCACCGCGTCGACGACCCGGTCGGTGAGCGCCTGCGCGAGCTCCAGCTCGGCGGTGGCGAACTCCACCGCCTCGGCGACCCGTCCGAGCTCGATGAGCGAGACGACGGTGTGCAGCCGGTTGGCCGCCTCGTGGGCCTGGGAGCGGAGCGCCTCGGTGAACCCCCGCTCGGAGTCCAGCTCGCCGGAGAGCGCCTGGAGTTCGGTGCTGTCCCGGAGGGTGACGACGGTGCCGCGCCGCTGCCCGCCCACCACCGGGCGGGTGTTGACGACGAGGAGCCGGTCGGCCGTCAGGTGCGTCTCGTCGACGCGCGGCTCGGAGGACAGCAGTGCCCCCGTCAGGGGTGCGGGCAGGCCGAGTTCGGCCGCCGGCCGGCCGACGACGCCGTCGTCCAGGCCGAGGAGTTCCCGCGCCCCGTCGTTGATCAGGGCGATCCGCCGTCGTCCGTCGAGCATCACGAGCCCTTCGCGGACCGCGTGCAGCGCGGCCTCGTGATAGTCGTGCATCCGGCTCAGCTCCGCCGCGTTCATGCCGTGCGTGTGGCGGCGCAGGCGGGCGTTGACGACGTACGTCCCCGCGCCGCCGAGCGCGAGCGCCGCGCCCGCCATGCCGAGGAGCGCGGTCACCTGCTCCCGTACCTGCGCGCTGATCCGCTCGATGGTGATGCCCGCGCTGACCAGGGCGACGACGCGGCCGTGGTCGTAGACGGGCGCGATCGTCCGCACGGAGGGGCCGAGCACCCCCAGGTGGGTCTCGGAGAACGTCCGTCCCGCCACCGCCGGCTCGATGTGGCCGAGGTAGGTGCGGCCGATCTGCTCCGGTTCCGGATGGGTCCAGCGGGTGCCGTCCGGAGCCATGATCACCACGAAGGCGACGTCCGCGTGGCGGCGGAGCGACTCGGTGTACGGCTGGAGGACGGCGGTCGGGTCGGCGGAGCGGGCGGCGGCGGCCACGGCCGGGGAGTCGGCGACGGCCGCGACGGTCGCCGTGGACTGCCGCCGCGCGGTCTCCTCCGCCTGCGCCCGGTCCGTGACGTACGCGAAGACGGCGCACCCCGCCACGACCACGGCGACCAGCACGACCTGCATGGCGAAGAGCTGGCCGGCCAGGCTGCGGGGGAGGGGGAGGCGCATGCGGGTAAGTGTGCACGGCGGACCGGGCGCCGGGGCAGGCGCGTTCCCGAATCGTTCTCTTCCCGCTTGTCCGTCTTGTCCCCCGCCCGGCGCTTCGGCCGTGAACGAAACGTACGCAACCGTGACCCGGGTCACAGGCTGGTGGATAGTCGCGGAGGTCCACCGGGACGTGGACATCCATCAGCACGAGGAGGACCCCGTGGCCGCACGGCGGGACCGTACGCACTTCCTGTATCTGGCCGTCATCGGCGCCGTACTGCTCGGCATCGCGGTCGGCTTCCTGGCGCCGGGTGTCGCCGTCGAGCTCAAGCCGCTGGGGACCGGCTTCGTCAACCTGATCAAGATGATGATCTCGCCGATCATCTTCTGCACGATCGTGCTCGGCGTCGGCTCGGTCCGGAAGGCCGCGAAGGTCGGCGCCGTCGGCGGCCTCGCCCTCGGCTACTTCCTCGTGATGTCGACCGTGGCCCTCGCGATCGGTCTGCTCGTCGGCAACCTCCTGGAGCCCGGCTCCGGGCTCCACCTGACCAAGGAGATCGCCGAGGCCGGCGCCCAGCAGGCCGAGGGCGCGAGCGAGTCCACGGCGGACTTCCTGCTGGGGATTATCCCCACCACCCTCGTCTCCGCGTTCACCGGCGGCGAGGTCCTCCAGACGCTGCTCGTCGCGCTGCTCGCCGGCTTCGCGCTCCAGGCCATGGGGACGGCGGGGGAGCCGGTGCTGCGCGGGATCGGGCACATCCAGCGGCTCGTCTTCCGCATCCTCGGCATGATCATGTGGGCGGCACCGGTCGGCGCGTTCGGCGCGATCGCCGCCGTCGTCGGCGCGACCGGCGCCGCCGCCCTCAAGTCGCTCGCCGTCATCATGATCGGCTTCTACCTGACCTGCGGACTCTTCGTCTTCATCGTCCTCGGCGCGCTTCTTCGGCTGGTCGCCGGGATCAACATCTGGTCCCTGCTGAAGTACCTGGGCCGCGAGTTCCTGCTGATCCTCTCCACCTCCTCGTCGGAGTCGGCGCTGCCCCGGCTCATCGCGAAGATGGAGCACCTGGGCGTCAGCAAGCCGGTCGTCGGCATCACCGTGCCGACCGGCTACTCCTTCAACCTCGACGGCACCGCGATCTACCTGACGATGGCCTCGCTCTTCACCGCCGAGGCGATGGGCGACCCGCTCTCGCTCGGCGAGCAGATCTCGCTCCTCGTCTTCATGATCATCGCCTCGAAGGGCGCGGCGGGCGTCACCGGCGCCGGGCTCGCCACCCTCGCGGGCGGCCTCCAGTCGCACCGGCCCGAGCTGGTCGACGGGGTCGGCCTGATCGTCGGCATCGACCGCTTCATGAGCGAGGCGCGGGCCCTGACCAACTTCGCGGGCAACGCCGTCGCCACCGTCCTCGTCGGCACCTGGACGAAGGAGATCGACAAGGCGCGGGTCACCGAGGTCCTCGCGGGCCGCGTCCCCTTCGACGAGCGGACCCTCGTCGACGACCACGCCCCGGCCGCCGTCCCGGACCAGCGGTCCGAAGAGGGCGAGGAGAAGGCGCGCGCGGGCGTCTGACGGACCCCGGGTCCCGGGCCTTGAGCCGGATCCGGGCCCCGGGAGAAGGGCGGCCCCGGCGGGGCCGCCCTTCTCACCTCCGCGCTGCCGGGCGGCCGACGCCGTCCAGTTCCGCCAGCTCCGCCGCGCCCAGACGCAGGTCCGCCGCACCCGCCGAGTCCCGTACGGTCTCCGGCCGGCTCGCCCCGGGGATCGGCAGCACCGTCCCCGAGCGGGCGAGCAGCCAGGCGAGCGCCACCCGCTGCGGGCTGACACCGCGCTCCCGTGCCACCCGGTGGAAGGCGCCGAACTCCGGGTCCTCCTCCAGGGCGGACACCCCGTCGAGGGAGGACCGGGAGATCCCGCCCAGCGGGCTCCACGGCAGGAAGGCGAGGCCCAGCTCCGCGCAGAGCCGCAGCTCCGCCTCGCTGTCCCGGACCGCCGGCGAGTACCGGTTCTGTACGGAGACCAGCCGGTCGCCCAGGATCTCGCGGGCCAGCAGGATCTGTCCGGTGTCGACGTTGGAGATCCCCGCGAGCCGGACCGTGCCCGCGTCGAGCAACTCCCGTACGGCGCCCAGGGAGTCGGCGTACGGGACGGCCGGGTCGGGCTTGTGGAGCTGGTAGAGGCCGATCGCGTCGCCGCCGAGCCGCCGCGCCGAGCCCTCCGCCGCCCGCCGCAGGTGCCCGGGGCGGCCGTCCACGGTCCAGCCGCCGTCCGCCGTCCGCCCCCGGCCGCCCTTCGTCGCCACCAGGACGCCGTCGGTGCCGCCGCCGTACGAGGCCAGGGCCCGCGCCACGAGGTGCTCGCCCTCGCCCGGCGCGCCGTCCGGCGGGTGGTAGGAGTCGGCGGTGTCGAGGAGGGTCACCCCCGCGTCGAGGGCGGCGTGCACGGTGGCGACGGCCCGGGCCTCGTTCGGCCGACCCTCGATGGAGAGCGGCATCGTGCCGAGCCCGACCGCCGAGACCCGTACGTCCCCCAGCATCCGGTACCGCATCAGCGCACCGCCCCGACGGTCTCGGCGACGGCCCGGGAGAGCCACGCGCCGGAATGGGTGAAGGAATATCCGAGCGATTCGGCACGGGAATTGTCCATGGCGTACGAGCGCGCGAAGGAGAACGGCGAGACCTCGCCGACCTCCACCGTCCGGAACACCGTGCGGCCGCCCACCCTCTTCTCGATCTCGGCGCAGAGGTCGGCCGTGGTGAGCGGCCCGTGGGAATGCGCGTTCACCGGTCCGGTGAACTCCCCCTCGACGGCCCAGGCGAGGAACGCGGCGATCTCCTCCACGTACACGTACGTCGCCGGGTGGTTCACGGCCGGCACGGCGATCGGCTCGCCCGCGCGGATGCGCCGCGCGTAGTGGTCGAGGCGGCCCGTGAAGTCGTCCTCGCCGCCCAGCACGTGCGCCACCCGCACCGACGCCCAGGCGAACGGGGAGCCGGCCGCGAACACCGCCTCGGCCTGCCGCTTGCCCTCCCCGTAGTGCGCCTCGCGGAACTCCGGGTCCTCCCAGGCCAGGCCGGTGTCGACGGTCACCGTGCCCAGGTCGAGGGCCGACTCGGCGACCGGCACGGCCGAGTCCTCGTACGCGTACACCTCCACCGTCGACGTCATCACATAGCGTCGGGTGCGCGTCGCGAAGACGCGGCGGGCGATCTCCGCCTGGCGCGGGGTGTAGCAGACCTGGTCCACGACGACGTCGAAGGAACGGCCCGCGAGAACGGATTCCAGAGCGGTCTCGTCGTCGCGGTCGGCGACCAGCTGCTCGATTCCCGCGGGAGCCGCGGAAGAGCCCCGGTTGAGCACCGTGATCCGGTGCCCGGATTCCCGCAGCAGCGCGATGAGCCGCTTTCCGAAATAGCGGTTTCCGCCGATGACCAGAATGTCCATGAATCCCAACTCCTTTGCTTCCGGGGACAAGTGTTACGTTGTGCGCTCGCTGAATGAAGGGGGAAACATGGGAGTGCAGGCCGTCCCGCCGAAGGAACCACGGCAGGCGCGCGCCGCCGCCGACGAAACCTCGGCGACCGCTTTCGACCCCATCGACCGGCAGATCCTGGACCTCCTCCAGACCGACGGCCGCATCAAGCTCAGCGAACTCGGCCGCCGCGTCCGGCTCAGCCCCGCGGCCGTCACCGAACGGGTCCGCCGCCTGGAGGCGAGCGGCGCGGTCACCGGCTACGGCGCCCATGTCTCCCCGGCCCGGCTCGGGTACGGCATCCAGGCGTTCATCCGGGTGAACCCGCACGGCGGCTACACCCTGAAGCACCCCCGCACCCTGGAGCTCACCGCGCGCCCGGAGGTCCTGGAGGTCCACCACGTGGTCGGCGAGGACTGCTGGATCCTCAAGGTCGCCGTCACCGACACGATCCACCTGGAGGAGGTCCTGGAGCAGACCTCGGCGCTCGGCCGCACCACGACCTCGATCGTCCTGTCGTCCCCGGTGGTCCGCAAACCCCTCCTTCCGTCGGCGCGCCCCTGACCGCCCGCCCCGGTTCCTTGCCCTGACGTCGGCGTCAAGGCTTACGGTCGGGGACATGCGCATCGGAGAGCTGGCCGAGCGGGCCGGTACGACCACGCGGACTCTGCGCTACTACGAGTCCCGCGGTCTGCTGACCGCCCGGCGTACGGAGCAGGGGTACCGCACGTACGACGAGGACGACCTGCGGCTCCTCCAGCAGATCAGGACCCTGCAGGACTTCGGGTTCGAGCTGGAGGAGACGCGGCCGTTCGTCGACTGCCTGCGCGCGGGCCATCCGGCGGGGGACTCCTGTCCCGCGTCGATCGCCGTCTACCGGCGGAAGGTCGCCGAGCTGGACGCGCTCATCGCCGAGCTCCGCGAGGTACGCGCCCGGATGGGCGCCCAGCTGCTGCGGGCCGAGGCGGAGCTGCCGCACGGCCCGGAGCCCCGGTGCGAACTCGACGCCGAGACGGAAACGGAGAGGGACGGGTGACGGAGATGACGACGTACGGGGAGGCCGTGGCCGAGGTCACGGACGCGGACTTCGGCACGGAGGTGCTCGCGGCGGGACTGCCGGTCCTGGTGAACTTCACCGCACGGTGGTGCGGACCCTGCCGGCAGATGAAGCCGGTGCTCGGCGCGATCGCCGCCGAGGAGGCGGCACGGCTGCGGATCGTCGAGATCGACGTGGACCGCAACCCGGGGACCGCGCTGACGTACGGGGTCCTCGGAACCCCCACCTTCATGGTGTTCCGTGCGGGCGAGCCGGTGAGGTCCTTCGTCGGCGCCCGCCCGAAGCGCCGCCTCCTGGCGGAACTGGAGGACGTACTGGACTGAGCCCCGCGCGGGGCCGCTCCGGCGGATCAGGACATACAGAAATGCCCCGACTAGAATTGACAGTCGGGGCATTGTGTCGCGTATATTCATGGATTCCGTGTCCGGACACGCCAAGGACGCGGAGAAGTTCAATAAACGCACTGTATCGCGCCGGGAGTCGAATTGTCAACCGAGGAATTTCGGAAAGAGCAGCAATTCATCACCGATCTGTACGCACGGCTCGACGACCTCAGGGACCAGGCGGAAGCCGCTGTCGACCGGGCCCTGCGCACCCCCGGGACGGGCGGCAACCAGGGCCGGCTGGAACGGGACGTGCTCGTCGCCGAGCAGTCCGGTCTGCTCGCCGCGCTCAACGCCGGGGAGAGCGGACTCTGCTTCGGCCGGCTCGTCTTCAAGGACGGGCGCGACCACCACATCGGCCGGCTCGGCCTCCGCGAGGACGACCCGAACCGCACCCCGCTCGTCGTCGACTGGCGCGCCGAGATCGCCCGCCCCTTCTACCTCGCCACCGGCTACGAGCCGATGGGCCTCACCCGCCGCCGGCACATCACCGCCCTCGGCCGCACCGTGACCGCGCTCCACGACGAGGTCCTCGACCTCGCCGACGCCACCCGCACCGGCCACGAGAGCCGGGACGCCGACGAAGTGCTGCTCGCCGCGCTCGACGCCGCCCGCACCGGCCGGATGCACGACATCGTGCAGACCATCCAGGCCGAGCAGGACGCCATCATCCGCTCCCCGCACCGCGGGGTCCTCGTCGTCGAGGGCGGCCCCGGCACCGGCAAGACCGCCGTCGCCCTGCACCGGGCCGCGTACCTCCTCTACGCCCACCGCGAGCAGCTCGCCAAGCGGGCCGTCCTCATCGTCGGCCCCAACCCCGCCTTCCTCGGCTACATCGGCAACGTCCTGCCCTCCCTCGGCGAGACCGGCGTCCTCCTCGCCACCCCCGCCGAGCTGTTCCCCGGCGTCCGCGCCACCGGCACCGACACCCCGGAAGCCGCCGCCGTCAAGGGCTCCGCCGCCATGGCCGACGCCCTCGCCGCGGCCGTACGCGACCGCCAGCAGGTCCCCGCACGCGGCGAGCCGCTGATCGTCCCGCACGACGACGGCGACCTGGTCATCGACTGGGACATGGCCCTGGAGGCCCGCCACAAGGCCCGCGAGACCGCCCTCCCGCACAACCTCGCCCGGCCGTACTTCGTCTTCCGGATCCTCGACGCGCTCGCCGAACAGCTCGCCGACCGGATCGGCGCCGACCCCTACGGCGGCCCCAACTTCCTCGGCCCCGACGACATCGCCCTGCTCGCCAAGGGCATCGCCGCCAACCCCGACGTGTACACGGCGATCGGCACCCTCTGGCCCGCCCTCACCCCGCAGGACCTCCTCGCCGACTACCTCGCCGAGCCCACCCACCTCCCCGAGGCCGCCGCCGCGGCGATCCGCCGCGACGGCGGACCCTGGACCCCCGGCGACGTCCCCCTCCTCGACGAGGCCGCCGAACTCCTCGGCGAGGACGACTCCGCCGCCCGCGCCGCCGAGGAGGCCGAACGGCAGAAGCAGATCCAGTACGCCCAGGGCGTCCTCGACGTCTCCTTCGCCTCGCGCACCTACGAGTTCGAGGACAAGGAGGAACTCGACAAGGACGCCTCCGAGGTCCTCTCCGCGCACGACATCATCGACGCCGAGCGGTTCGCCGAACGGCACGAGGAGGCCGACCACCGGACCGCCGCCGAACGCGCCGCCGCCGACCGCACCTGGGCCTTCGGCCACATCATCGTCGACGAGGCACAGGAACTCTCCGCGATGACCTGGCGGCTCCTCATGCGCCGCAGCCCCAACCGCTCCATGACCCTGGTCGGCGACCCCGCCCAGACCGGCGACCCGGCCGGCGTCGGCGCCTGGGAGAGCATCCTCGGCCCGTACGTCGAGGACCGCTGGGACCACGTCCGGCTCGGCGTCAACTACCGCACGCCCGCCGAGATCATGGACGTCGCCGCCGAGGTGCGGCGGGCCGCCGACCCCGGGTTCGAGCCGCCCCGCTCGGTGCGCTCCACCGGCGTGGAACCCTGGGACCGGACGGTGGACGACCCGGTGAAGGAGGCCGCCGACGCGGTGGCCGCCGAGGCCGGGGCCGAGGGCAGGCTCGCCGTCATCGCCCCGCCCGCCCTCCACCCCGGACTCCTCGCCGCGCTCCCGGACGCCGCGTACGGCCCGAAGCCCGACCTCACGCGGCCCGTCGTCCTGCTCGACCCCCGGCAGGCCAAGGGCCTGGAGTTCGACACCGTCCTCGTCGTCGACCCGGACGCCATCCGGGCCGGCGCCCCGCACGGTGTCAACGACCTGTACGTGGCACTGACCCGGGCCACTCAGCGCCTGGGGATCATCCGGCCCGCGGACGCCGCGCCGGACATCACGCCGGCCTGAGCCAGACCGTCGCCAGCGGCGGCAGCGTCATCCGCAGGCTCGCCGAACGGCCGTGCCACGGCACCGACTCGGTCTTCACCGGGTCGGTGCCCACCACGTCCCCGCCGCCGTACCGGGCCGCGTCCGTGTTCAGGACCTCCGCCCAGGCCGCGAAGGTGTCCGGCACCCCGATCCGGTAGTCGTGCCGGACGACCGGCGAGAAGTTCGAGACGGCGAGCAGCGGCGAGCCGAACGCGTCGAAGCGCAGGAACGCGAAGACGTTGTCCTCCGCCGCGTCCCCGACGACCCACTGGAAGCCGTCCGGGGCCGTGTCCCGCTCCCACAGGGACGGGCTCGCCGCGTAGACCGTGTTCAGGTCCCGCACGAGGTCCCGCACGCCCCGGTGGTCCGCCTCCGCCCCGTACGCCGGGTCGAGCAGCCACCAGTCCGGGCCGTGCTCCGCCGACCACTCCGCGCCCTGCGCGAACTCCTGCCCCATGTAGAGCAGCTGCTTGCCCGGATGAGCCCACATGAACCCCAGGTACGCCCGGTGGTTCGCCCGCTGCTGCCACCAGTCGCCCGGCATCTTCGACACCAGGGACCGCTTGCCGTGCACGACCTCGTCGTGGGAGATCGGCAGGATGTAGTTCTCGCTGTACGCGTACACCATCGAGAACGTCATCTCGTGGTGGTGGTACTTGCGGTGCACCGGCTCCTTCTCCACATAGCCGAGCGAGTCGTGCATCCAGCCCATGTTCCACTTCATGCCGAACCCGAGACCGCCGAAGCCGCCCGGACCCACCTGGTCCGTCGCCCGCGTCACACCGTCCCAGGCCGTCGACTCCTCGGCGAACGTCACGATCCCCGGGCAGCGCCGGTACACGGTCGCGTTCATCTCCTGCAGGAACGCCACCGCGTCCAGGTTCTCCCGGCCGCCGAACTCGTTCGGCAGCCACTCGCCGTGCTCTCGCGAGTAGTCCAGGTAGAGCATCGACGCCACCGCGTCCACCCGGAGCCCGTCGATGTGGAACTCCTGGCACCAGTACACCGCGTTCGCCACCAGGAAGTTCCGCACCTCCTTGCGGCCGTAGTCGAACTCCAGCGTCCCCCAGTCCGGATGGTGCGAGCGGCGCGGGTCCTCGTGCTCGTACAGCGGGCGCCCGTCGAACTCGGCCAGCGCCCAGTCGTCCTTCGGGAAGTGCGCCGGCACCCAGTCCATCAGGACCCCGATCCCGGCCCGGTGCAGCGCGTCCACCAGGTACCTGAAGTCGTCCGGAGTGCCCAACCTGGCCGTCGGCGCGTAGAAACCGGTCACCTGGTAGCCCCAGGAACCGCTGAACGGGTGCTCGGCGACGGCCATGAACTCCACATGCGTGAAGCCCAGGTCGCGCACGTACTCCGGCAGCTGCTCGGCGAGCTCCCGATACGACAGACCGGGACGCCACGACGGCAGATGCAGCTCGTACACCGACAGCGGCGCCTCGTGATGCGGACGCGCCCCGCGCCGCGCCATCCACTCCGCGTCGTCCCAGGTGTGATGCGACTCCGTGACGACCGACGCGGTGTTCGGCGGGCACTCCGCGCGGCGGGCCATCGGATCCGCGCGCACGGTGTGCGAACCGTCCGGGCGCGTGATGTCGAACTTGTAGACGGCGCCCTCGCCGATCCCCGGCACGAACAGCTCCCACACGCCCGTGGAACCCAGCGACCGCATCGGCAGCCCCGTGCCGTCCCAGCACGTGAAGTCGCCCGTGACCCGCACCCCGCGGGCGTTCGGCGCCCACACGGCGAACCGGGTGCCGGCGACGCCCTCGTGGACCATCGCCCGCGAGCCCAGCGCCGTCCACAGCTCCTCGTGCCGGCCCTCCCCGATGAGATGCAGGTCCAGCTCGCCGAGAGACGGCAGGAAACGGTACGGATCCTCCAGGACGATCTCCTCCGCGCCCTCCTCGTACCGCACGCGCAGCTCGTACGCCGGGACCTTGCGCAGCAGCGGCAGCAGGCCCGAGAAGAGGCCGTCGCCGTCCGCGCGGAGCGGGACACGGCGGCCCTTCGCCACCACCGTCACCTCACGGGCGAACGGCCGCAGCGCCCGGACCACCACACCGCCCCGCACCGGGTGCGCGCCGAGCACCCCGTGCGGGTCGTGGTGCTCACCGGCCAGCAGCCGGGCCCGGTCGCCCGGATCGAGCGGTGGCGCCTCGCGTACCGCGGCCCGGTCCGGCGCGGGCGTCTTCTTGCTGCGGGACGACTTGCCTGCGGATCGGGCGGTCACCGGGGGCCTCCTGAAGGGCGAGGGGAACGGGGGTACGGATGCGCAACGTCTCGACGAGGCGCCGGGACACTCGGCCGAACGGGCGCCCTCCCCGACGCCCCAGGCCGCACGGCCCCCCGCCCCGCCCCCCACTGCTCCGATCGGGGTACCCCCACCACCTCCACACGACACGGGCCGTGCCACTGCCGGGCCGAGGGGCCCGTCGCCGTCTCCACGCGTTGTGGGCAACTGTTCCGCTGGGGCGGAACGGGTGGGCACAACCCACGGCGGCGCCGCACCCGGGGTACGGGCTCAGGCACGGAATGCCTAGGCCCGGCAGGGGGCGCCGTCCCGTGTGCCCACCCGTCCCGCCCAGCGGGACGATTGCCCACACGGAGGTGGGGCCGGAGCGGGGCGCCGGGGCCGGTGGTCAGACGGGGGTGGGCCCCGGGTGGGGCCTCGGGGTCGGCGTCCACACGGGGGTGGGCCCGGGGCGGGGCGCCGGGTACGGCGCCCGCGCGGGCGTGCGGCAGGGCGGGGGCGCCGGGGCCCGGGCTCACACGGAGGCGGGCCCGGGGCGGGGCGCCGGGGCCCGCGGTCGCACGGGTGTGCGGGTCGGTGGGCGGGTGGGGTGGGGTCATGGGGTGGTGGAGAGGCGTTCGATGGCGGACATGGGGACGGGGAGCCAGTCGGGACGGTGCCGCGCCTCGTAGACGACCTCGTAGACGGCCTTGTCGGTCTCGTAGGCGCGGAGCAGTGCCGGATCGGTGCGGGGGTCGGCGCCGGCCGCCTCGGCGTATCCGGTGCAGTACGCGGCGCGGCAGCGGGCCGCCCAGTCGGCGTTCCAGGGGCGGTGGGTGCGGGCCGCGTAGTCGAAGGAGCGGAGCATGCCGGCCACGTCGCGGACGGTGGGCTGGACGCTGCGCCGCTCGTCGAGCGGTTTCGCGGGTTCGCCCTCGAAGTCGATGACGGCCCAGCCGCCGTCGGACCCGCGGAGGGTCTGTCCGAGGTGCAGGTCGCCGTGGATGCGCTGGAGGACTCCGGTGCCGTCCGCGCCGCCGGCCGCGGCGAAGACGGCCCGGAGGCCGGGCACGTGGGGGAGGAGCGCGGGGACCGCCTGGGCGGCCGCGTGCAGGCGCCGGTCCATGGCGGCCGCCAGCTGCTCGGTCTCGGCCCGTTCCAGCCGGCGGGTGGGCAGGGCTTCGGCGAGGGCGAGGTGCACCTCGGCGGTGGCGCGGCCGAGGGCCCGTGCCTCGCCGGTGAACTCGCGGCCGTCGGCGAGCGCGTCGAGCGCGAGCCTCCAGCCGTCGCGTGAGTCGCGGAGGTAGGGCTGGAGGACGCCGAGGGTGGAGGCTCCGGACTCGAACCAGGCGACGGGTGCCGGGACCCGTGCGCAGCCGGCCCGGCTGAGGGCGAGGGGGAGTTCCAGGTCGGGGTTGGCGCCGGGGCTGACCCGGCGGAAGATCTTGAGGATGTACGAATCGCCGTAGACGATCGAGGAGTTGGACTGTTCGGCGTCGAGCATGCGGGGGGCGAGCGCGGCGGGCAGGGCGGTGGTGGCGTGGAAGCGCAGGGGGCCGGTCCGGCCGGGGGTGCGCAGCCGCTCGTAGAGGAGTCCGGCGAGCCGAGGGTCGCGCAGCCCTTCGTACACGGCTCGTCCGGCGAGGGGCCCTTGCCGGATCCGCCCGATCAGGGCGGGGGCGAGGCGGGGCGGCAGCTGGGTGCGGACGCCCAGGAGGAGTTGGTAGCAGTCGGCGGGTGTCCCGGCCGGGCGTCCCGGTTGTTCGACCCGTACGAGGAGGTGGAGGAGGCCGGGGCCCGCGCCGTCCAGGGGCAGCAGCTCGGTGGCCGCGTCCAGCGTGAATCCGGTGACCCGGCGGCCCTTGCCCGCGAACCAGCGCTGCCGTGGCAGCCATTCGTGGAGCAGGGGGGCGAGGGACGGAAGGAGGGCGTCCGGGGCCCGGGTGGTGGATGCGGTCTCCGGCATGGCATCGCGTCCTTTCCCCGGGGCGCGCAGTTGGGTTTCGTGTGCGTTCAAATGCGCAGAGTGTCCCGGATTGCGGCTATGGCTGTCCGGATGTGCGGGACGTGTCGGGAGGGGAAGATCCGTACGGGTCCGCCAAGTGGGCCCGGA
Organism: Streptomyces sp. NPDC059534; assembly: GCF_042743475.1. Taxonomy (NCBI): domain Bacteria; kingdom Bacillati; phylum Actinomycetota; class Actinomycetes; order Kitasatosporales; family Streptomycetaceae; genus Streptomyces; species Streptomyces sp. NPDC059534. The sequence continues at coordinate 124,569 of NZ_JBHWAQ010000014.1, read as the reverse complement.
TGGACCTGAATCGTGGCGTGGAACGTGTGTGGGTCACAGTGCCCGGGGTGGGACGGGTGAAAACCGTCCCACCCCGGACGAATCCGAACTGACCGTCGGTCAGCCCTTCTTGAGACGGAACCAGTAGAAGCCGTGTCCCGCAAGGGTCAGGAGGTAGGGCAACTGGCCGATGGCCGGGAACCGCACCCCGCCGATCAGCTCCACCGGCCGCACGCCGTCGAAGCGGCGGAGGTCGAGTTCGGTCGGCTGCGCGAACCGCGAGAAGTTGTTCACGCAGAGGACCAGATCGTCGCCGTCCTCGCGGAGGAAGGCGAGCACCGCCGGGTTGGACGCCGGGAGTTCCGTGTACGTCCCCGTGCCGAAGGCCCGGTTCTGCTTGCGGATCTCGATCATCCGCTTCGTCCAGTGCAGGAGCGAGGACGGGGAGGCCATCCCGGCCTCGACGTTCGTCACCTGGTAGCCGTGGACCGGGTCCATGATGGTCGGCAGGTAGAGCCGCCCGGGGTCGCAGGAGGAGAAGCCGGCGTTCCGGTCGGGGGTCCACTGCATCGGGGTCCTGACCCCGTCGCGGTCGCCCAGCCAGATGTTGTCGCCCATGCCGATCTCGTCGCCGTAGTACAGCACCGGGGAGCCCGGCAGCGAGAAGAGCAGCGCGGTGAACAGCTCCATCTGCTTGCGGTCGTTGTCGAGGAGCGGGGCGAGCCGGCGCCGGATGCCGATGTTGGCCCGCATCCGCGGGTCCTTGGCGTACTCGGAGTACATGTAGTCGCGCTCCTCGTCCGTGACCATCTCGAGCGTCAGCTCGTCGTGGTTGCGGAGGAAGATGCCCCACTGGCAGCCGGAGGGGATCTCCGGGGTCTTGGCCAGGATCTCGGAGACCGGGTGGCGGGACTCGCGCCGTACGGCCATGAAGATCCGCGGCATGACCGGGAAGTGGAAGGCCATGTGGCACTCGTCGCCGCCCGAGCGGAAGTCGCCGAAGTAGTCGACGACGTCCTCCGGCCACTGGTTGGCCTCGGCGAGCAGCACCGTGTCCGGGTAGTGGTCGTCGATCTCCTTGCGGACCCGCTTGAGGAAGGCGTGGGTGGCGGGGAGGTTCTCGCAGTTGGTGCCTTCCTGCTGGTACAGGTACGGCACCGCGTCGAGCCGGAACCCGTCGATCCCCAGGTCCAGCCAGAACTTCAGCGAGGAGAGGATCTCCTCCTGCACCGCGGGGTTCTCGTAGTTCAGGTCCGGCTGGTGCGAGAAGAACCGGTGCCAGTAGTACTGCTTGCGCACCGGGTCGAAGGTCCAGTTGGACGACTCGGTGTCGACGAAGATGATCCGGGCGTCCGCGTACTGCTTGTCGTCGTCGGACCAGACGTAGTAGTCGCCGTACGGTCCGTCCGGGTCGCGCCGCGACTCCTGGAACCACGGGTGCTGGTCGCTCGTGTGGTTCATGACGAAGTCGATGACCACGCGCATTCCGCGCTGGTGCGCCGCGTCGACGAACTCGACGAAGTCGGCGAGGTCCCCGAACTCGGGGAGCACCGAGGTGTAGTCGGCGACGTCGTAGCCGCCGTCCCGCAGTGGGGACTTGAAGAACGGCGGCAGCCAGAGGCAGTCGACGCCCAGCCACTGGAGGTAGTCCAGCTTGGACGTGATGCCCTTCAGGTCGCCGACTCCGTCCCCGTTGCTGTCCTGGAAGGAGCGGACGAGGACCTCGTAGAAGACGGCCCGCTTGAACCAGTCGGGGTCGCGGTCCTTGGCGGGGGTGTCCTCGAAGGTGTCGGGGACGGGCTCGTTGACGGTCATGATGTGGGTGACCCTCCGGTCTGCGGGGACGGTCGCAGGACGAGGACGTGCGCGGGTGTGACACCCGGTTCCAGGCGCACGTAACAGGCCCTGCCCCAGTGGTAGGTATCGCCGGTGAGCTCGTCGCGCACCGGCACGGTCTCGTGCCAGTCGAGGCCGAGTTCCGGCATGTTCAACGAGAGTGAAGCCTCCTGGGTGTGGTGCGGGTCGAGGTTGACGACCACCAGAACGATGTTCGAACCCGAGCGCTTCGAGTACGCGATCACCTGGGGGTTGTCGGTGTCGTGGAACGACAGGTTCCGAAGGCGTCGGAGCGCCGGATGACGGCGCCTGATCCGGTTCAGGGCGGTGATCAGCGGTGTGATCGTCGCCCCCACCCGCTCCGCCGACTCCCAGTCGCGCGGCCGGAGTTCGTACTTCTCCGAGTCGAGGTACTCCTCGCTGCCGTCCCGCAGCGCGGCGTTCTCGCACAGCTCGTACCCGGCGTACATGCCCCAGGACGGCGAGAGCGTCGCGGCGAGCACCGCGCGCGCCTCGAACGCGGGCCGGCCGCCCTCCTGGAGGTAGGCGTGCAGGATGTCGGGGGTGTTCACGAAGAAGTTCGGCCGCATCTGCGCGGCCGTCTCCCCGGACAGCTCGGTGAGGTACTCCGTCAGCTCCTCCTTGGTGTTGCGCCAGGTGAAGTACGTGTACGACTGCTGGAAGCCGACCGCCCCGAGCGTCCGCATCATCGCCGGCCGGGTGAACGCCTCGGCCAGGAAGATCACGTCCGGGTCCGCCCGGTTGATCTCGCCGATCACCCGCTCCCAGAACACCACCGGCTTCGTGTGCGGGTTGTCCACCCGGAAGATCCGGATGCCGTGGTCCATCCAGAACCGCAGCACCCGCACGGTCTCCGCGACGATCCCGTCCATGTCCTGGTCGAACGCGATCGGGTAGATGTCCTGGTACTTCTTCGGCGGGTTCTCCGCGTACGCGATCGAGCCGTCCGCGCGGTGGTGGAACCACTCCGGGTGCTTCTCCACCCACGGGTGGTCCGGGGAGCACTGGAGCGCGAAGTCCAGCGCGATCTCCAGGCGCAGCTCCCGGGCCCGCGCCACGAACGCGTCGAAGTCGTCGAACGTGCCGAGGTCCGGGTGGAGCGCGTCGTGCCCGCCCTCGGGCGAACCGATCGCCCAGGGCACGCCCACGTCGTTCGGGGACGCCGACAGGGAGTTGTTCGGGCCCTTGCGGTGCGTCTCGCCGATCGGGTGCACCGGGGGCAGGTACACCACGTCGAAGCCCATCGCCGCGATCGCCGGCAGGCGTTCGGCCGCGGTGCGGAAGTTCCCCGGCACCGTGCGGCCCCTGACCTTCCGCACGCCCTCCGAGCGCGGGAAGAACTCGTACCAGGAGCCGAAGAGGGCCCGCTCCCGCTCCACCTGGAGCGGCAACGCGGGAGAGGAGGAGAGGAGTTCGCGCAGCGGGTGGCGTTCGAGGGAGTCGACGACCCGGGGCGCCAGCGCCGCCGCGAGCCGGACGGCGGCCGGCCGGGACGGGTCGCGCAGCGCGTCCGCGGCCGCGAGCACCGCCTCGCGGCCGCCGCCCTTCTTCGGGACGCCCTTCGCGGCGCGCTCGTGCAGCTCGGCCCCCTCGGCGAGGACCAGTTCGGAGTCGATCCCGGCCGGGATCTTGATCCTCGCCGTGTGGCGCCAGGTGGCCACCGGGTCGCTCCACGCCTCGACGGTGTACGTCCACAGGCCCTCGGCGTCCGGGGTGACCTCGGCACCCCACCGGTCGGTACCGGGGGCCAGTTCGCGCATCGGGGTCCACGGGCCTGGGCGGCCGGAGGGGCCGCGCAGCACGACATTGGCGGCGACCGCGTCGTGGCCCTCGCGGAAGACGGTCGCCGTCACCTCGAAGGTCTCTCCGGCGACCGCTTTCGCGGGGTGCCGGCCACAGTCGACCAGCGGGCGTACGTCCAGTACGGGAATGCGTCCCATGAGCGGATTCACAGCATCACCTGACGGGTTACGGGGGTGCGGGTGGTGGTGCGCTCTTTCTAGCTCCGTCGACGGCCGGCGGGTTGCGGGCATGGCCGCTCCTGTCCGCGTTCACTCGGATGGCGGGTCCACAGGGAGTACGGGGGTCCACGGTGTGTACGGGGGTCACGGGGGACGGTTTCGGGGGTGTACCGCAGGAGCCTTCCACCGTCCCCGGGCGGGCAATCCGGCGCTTTGTTAACTACTCGGGCGTAGCCGCACCGGCAAGGACCCGGGCCGGACAAGAAACGAGCCCCGCCTTTGTGGGGCGGGGCTCTGTTTCCGGCCGTCCGGCCGGTGGCGCGGCGAGGCGTCCGGGGCGCCTGTGACGCGGTGACGCGCCACTGCCGTCAGGGGCGCGGTGAGGCGGCGTTGTCGTCAGGGGCGCGGTGAGGCGTCCGGTTCCTCCGCGTCCGTGGCCCACACCTGCCAGGGCTGGCGGGCCACCCACTCCTCCACCGGGGCCTGGCCGACCTCCAGGGCCTCGGCCGAGACCCCGTCGTCGTCCGCCAGCAGAAGCGGATCGGCGCCGGTCGCCATGTAGTGGTAGATCCCGGCCACCCCGGCGGCCGTCTCCCGGCCCAGGAGTTGTGCGAGGGACTGCTCGAAGACGACCGGATCCAGCTCCTCGTACCGCACCGCGCGCCCGAGCCCCCGGCCGAAGGCGGCCGCCAGTTCCCCGCCCGTCAGGGACCGTTCGCCGCCGATGTCGAACGTCCGGCCCTCCAGGCCATCCCGGGTCAGCGCCGCGAACGCCGCCTCCGCCAGGCCCCGGTGCGACAGCCACGCCGTCCGCGCGGACTCCGGCAGCGGATAGGCGAGTACCCCGTCGTCGACCAGCGCGGGACCGTTCCACGGCGAGAACAGGTTGTCCAGGTACACCGGCGGCCTGATCACCACCAGCGGCACCCCGCTGTCCCGCAGCACCCGCTCCGCCAGGCGCCGCGTCTCGAAGGCGGGAACGTCCGTCGGACCCAGCGGAAGGCGGGTGTTGGCGTTGAACACCAGCCGGAGCGTCCCCGCCGCCAGGGCGGCCTCGGCGACATGACGCGCGTACGCCTCCACCCGCTCGGCGTCGTACACCAGCGGCATCGTGACGAACGCGTGCGTCGTCCCCTCGAACAGCCGCCGCACCGCCGCCGGCCGCGCCAGATCGCCGGCGACGAAGACCGCGCCGGGCACCGGCGGCCGGTCCGCCTCGGGGCGCCGGGTCAGGGCCCGCACCCGGTGGTGGCGCTCCGCGAGGAGCCGGGTGACCGCGCCGCCCTGGAAGCCGGTCGCACCCACCACGGCCACCCGCATCGGAATCTCACTGGACATGTGTTCTGAGGCCCTTCGCTAGGCTGTCACCGCTGTCGTGTCGGCGTCTTCCAGGCTCGCCGCGGCGGCTTCGGCCGTTCAATTAACAAACCGGGGCGGAAGTTGAAGGATCGTCCATGGAAACCGTGGGAACCGACCGTCACGACCAGCACGGGGAAGACCTCCTCAGCGAACTGCTGAAACCCCTCCGGCTCACCGGAGTCTTCGACAGCCGCTGGCACGTCCGCGCCCCCTGGGCCATCGAGGGCGACGCCGAGCGCAGCTGCGCCGTCCTCCACTACGTCGTCGAAGGCGACTGCTGGATCACCACCGACGACGAGCCCCCCGTCGAACTGCACGCGGGCGACCTCGTCGTCTTCCCCACCGGCACCGCGCACCGCCTCTCCGACCGGCCCGAACGCCAGGGCCTCCCCCTCAAGGCCGTCCTGCCCGAACGGCATCCCGGCACCTCCGGCGAGATCGTCATCGACGGCACCGGACCCGAGAGCCGGCTGCTGTGCGCCGGACTCCACTACGACGCCAGCGCCGCCACCGGCCTCTACACCTCGCTGCCCTGGGCGCTCGTCCTCGACGGCGCCCAGGTCGCGCGCGAACCGTTGCTCCGCGACACCCTCCGGCTGCTCGCCGCGCCCGACCGGCCCGTCGGACCCGGCGACCGGCTCATCACCCTGCGCGCCTTCGAGATGGCGCTCGTCCTCGCGCTGCGCCCGCTGCTCCGCGAACTCGCCGACAACCCGGCCTCGCTGCCGCTGCTGCGCCACCCCGGGATCAGCCGCGCGGTCGTCATCATGGCCACCCGGTTCGCCGAACCCTGGACCATCGACTCCGTCGCGCGGGAGGTCGGCATGTCCCGGTCCGCCTTCACCGCCGCCTTCCGCGACCTGGTCGGCGACTCTCCCGCCCGGTACCTCGCCGCCCGCCGCATGCAGGAGGCCGGCCGGCTCCTCGCCGAGACCTCGCTGCCCCAGTCGGCGGTGCCCGCCCGCGTCGGCTACCAGAGCGCCGTCGGCTTCCACCTCGCCTTCCGCAAGTGGTTCGGGGTGACCCCCGGCGAACACCGCGCGGGCGAGGCCAGGGCCGCCTGATCCGCCCGACCTGACATCTTCGGGGACGGCTGGACGGTTCTTAAGGAGCCCTGGACGGACGCTCATTGTCCGGGCGGAACGCGCCGGGACAGGCTCGGGACCGGCACAGCCGTGACACCCGAGGAGAGGCGAGGCGACCGGTGACGAGGTCCGGGCAGGAGTATCTGGAGGGACTGCGCGACGGGCGGGCGGTCTGGCTCGACGGGGAGCGGGTCGAGGACGTCACCACGCACCCCGCGTTCCGCTCCTCCGCCGCCTCCTTCGCCGGCCTGTACGACCTCGCCGACGACCCCGTCCACCACCCCGTCCTCGTCCGGGACGGGGTGCGCCGCGCCTACGCCGTCCCCCGCTCCTACGAGGACCTCGTCGCCCGCCGCCGCGCCTTCCGCACGACGGCCGAGGCCAGCTACGGCTTCCTCGGCCGCACCCCCGACTACCTGGCCGCCGGCGCGGCCGGGTTCGCCGCCGCGCCTGCCGTCTTCACCGGCGCCGGCTTCGACGGCGCCGCGCACGCGCTCGCCTTCCACCGCCGGCTCGCCGAGGGCGACCTGCACACCGCCCTGACCCTCACCAACCCGCCCTCGGGGGGCGGCGAGGACGACCGGACCCTGCGGGTCGTCGCGGAACGCGACGGCGGGATCGTCGTCCGCGGCGCCAAGACCGTCGGCACCGGCGCGGCCTTCGCCGACGAACTCCTCGTCGGCACGATCGAACCGCTCGCCGAGGGCGACACCGAGCACGCCGTGACCTTCGCCGTGCGGCCCGGCACCCCCGGCGTCCGCCTGATCTCCCGCACCTCCTACGAGGGCCGGTCCCGCTCCGTCTTCGACCACCCGCTGTCCTCCCGGTACGACGAGAACGACGCGATGCTGGTCTGCGAGGACGTCTTCGTGCCCTGGGAACGGGTCCTCACCTACCGGGACCCCGCCACCACCGGCGCCATCTGGTGGCAGACCCCCGCCTACCTGAACCTCGTCCACCAGTCCGCCACCCGCTTCTGGACCAAGCTCTCCTTCCTCACCGGTCTCGCCATCCTCGTCAGCCGCTCCCACGGCACCGAGAACCTGCCGCCCGTCACCCAGGCCCTCGGCCGGCTCCTCGGCATGGTCGCCCAGGCCAAGGCGTTCGTCCTCGCCGCGGAAGCCTCGTACGAGGAGGTCGACGGGGGCCGCGGCGGCGTCCGCCCCGGCCAGGAGATCTCCTACGCCCAGCGGATCATGGCCGGCGAGCTGTACCCCCGGGCGGTCCAGGACATCAAGCTGCTCGCCGGCGGGGCCCTCGTCCAGCTCCCCGCGAGCGGCCGCGACCTCCTCCACCCCGAACTCGGGCCGCTCGTCCACCGCTACTTCGCCGCCCCAGGCCATCCGGCCGAGGACCGCGTCAAACTCCTCAAACTGGCCTGGGACGCGCTCGGTTCGGAGTTCGCCGGTCGCCACGAGCAGTACGAACGCTTCTACCACGGCGCCCCGCACGTCTACCTGACCATGCAGACCTGGGCCGGCTCCGCCGGGGAGTGCGAGAACCTCGCCCAGGCGTGCCTCGACGGCTACGGCCTCGGGACCGCCCGGTGAGCGCACCACCACCCGGGCCGCGGCGGGGCCCGCTCGCCCTCCTCTCCGTACGGCTCCACCTCCCGGAACGGTCCCCGGAGCACCCCCTGTCGTCCACCACCGGCGAGTGAGCCGAACCCGAGAGGAGCCGGTCTTGCTCGGCGACCCGCGCCACCGCACCGAGGACATACGCGCCGCCGACCCGCTGGGCGCCGACGCGCTGCTCGCCGCGGTGCCGCGGATGAACGAGCGGGCCGACGTCGCCGCGCTCACGGTCGCGCTGCGCACGCTGCTGCCGGACCGGGAGCGGGCCGCGCTGTGGAGCGTCGCGGGCGCGGCGGCGGCGATGCGGGACCTCGGCATCCTGCTGGGCTCGCTGAAGCGGCACGGCGTGCAGCCGCTGGCCGCCGTCCCGGAGGCACTGCCCGTGCTCGAACTCCTCGGACGCCGCACGGACATGGTGCCCCGGGACACCGTCCACCACTACACGACCTGGAACCCGGTGGGCCCCCGCCGCCGCTCGTACACCGGTCACCCGGCGGAGGCGCTCCTCCAGGAGGCGGTGCGGATGGTCTTCCCCGGCCTGGCCGGGGCGCTCGACGACTGCGCCCGGGTGGCCCGGCTCGAACCCCACGACGCCGGATTCGCGTGCGCCCTGGACCGGATCGCCCACCGGGTACGGGCCATGGTGGACTCCATCGACCTCACCGTCGCCGAGGTCTCGCCGGAGTACTTCGCGCTGACGCTGCGCCCGTACTTCGAGGAGGTCGAGGTGGGCGGCCGCGACTACCTGGGCCCGGCCGCCGCCCAGGTGCCGCTCTGGCTGGTCGACCTGACGCTGTGGCAGTGCGACCGCACGGACCCGTCGTACGACGCCTTCCTCGCCGAGTCGGTGCCGTACGGACTGCCCGCCTGGCGGGACTTCCACGACCGCCACCGGGGCGGCGTCTCCGCGGTGAGCAAGCTGGCGGCGGCGGTCGGCCGGGTGGGGGCGGACCGGCTGCCGCCGCCGCTGGCCGCGAGCGCGGAGGCCCTCGGCCGCGTGCTGCGGATCCTCAAGACGTTCCGCGCCCGGCACCTCGGCATCGCCCGCAAGGCGTACCGCGACGACGTGCGCCTGTACGAGGAGGGCAGCGGCGGGGCCCCCGTCGCGCTCCTGCGCTCCATCCTGGACCTGACCAGGGAGAACGAGACCATGGTGCGCCGCACGACCGTGCGACGCCGTCCCGCCGCGGCCGCCCCCGCCGGGCCGACCGCCGCCTAACGACGCGAAGAGGAGCAGCCGAGATGTCGCCCCACCCCGTGTCACCCGCCCCGGTCCCCGCCCCGTCCTTCCACGGGCAGAGCCCGCACATCGTGATCGCCGGCGGCGGGGTCGCCGGTCTCACCGCCGCGCTCGCCCTGCACGCCGCCGGATTCGAGCGGGTGACGGTCGTCGAGGCGGCGCCCGCGATCCGGCCGGTCGGCGCCGGGCTCAACCTGATGCCGAACGCGGTCCGCGAACTCGACGCGCTGGGACTGCTCGACGCACTGGAGGCGGGCGCCCTGCGCACCCGCGAGCTGCGCTACTACCACCGGTCGGGCGGCCTGATCGCGCGCGAGCCGCGCGGCCTCGGCGCGGGGTACCGCTGGCCCCAGCTGTCGGTCCACCGAGGCCATCTCCAGCAGGTCCTCGCCGGGGCGGTACGGGCCAGGCTCGGACCCGCGGCCCTGGTGACCGGGGTCCGGGTGAGCGGGGTGGAGCTGCTGCCGGGCGGCCGGCCGCGGCTGTTCCTCGAACACCGGGACGGGGCCGTGCGGGGCCGCGCCTCCCTCGAACCGGACGTGCTGGTGGGCGCGGACGGCATCCGTTCGGCGGTCCGCGCGGCGCTGCACCCGGGCGAGGGCTGCCCGCCCTGGAACGGGATGCTGGTGTGGCGGGGGGTGTCCCGGATGCCCGCCCGGGCGGTCGGCTCCTTCATGCTGATCGCGGGCGACGACCGGCAGAAGGCCGTCGTGTACCCGATGGGCCGGCCGACGGGGCCGGGCCGGGAGGTGCTGGTCAACTGGGCGCTGGCCCGGCCGGCCGGGGCCGCCTGCGCGTCCGCGGCCGAGCGGCTGCGGGGCGACTGGAACCGCGCCGTCCCCGTGGACACGTTCCTCCCCTTCTACGACGGCTGGGAGTTCGACGGCGTCAGCGTCCCCGACGTGCTGCGCGCCGCCGACTCCGCACACGAGTACCCGATGGTCGACCGCGACCCCCTCGACCGCTGGAGCCACGGCCGCACCACCCTCATCGGCGACGCCGCCCACGCCATGTACCCCGTCGGCTCCAACGGGGCGACGCAGTCGGTCGTCGACGCCCGGGCCCTCGCCCACGCCCTGGCGCACCACGCCGACCCCGCCGAGGGCCTCGCCGCGTACGAGCGCGAGCGGCGGCCCGTCACCACCGCGCTCCAGCAGGCCAACCGGGAACTCGGCCCCGAGGCCGTCATCGGCCTCGCCCACGCGCGCGCCCCGCACGGCTTCACCGACATCCACGACGTCATCCCCGCCGAGGAACTCGCCGCCGTCGCGAGCCGGTACGCGGCCACCGGCGCCTTCGACCCGCGGACGGTGAACCTGGGCTCCCCGTACGAGGTGACGGTGCCCACCGCATGACCCCGTGCGCCGTGGCAGCGCCGCCCCCGCCGTGACCTAACGTCGGCGGCACGCCGGACGCACAGCGTGGTGCGCCCGCTCCGCTCCGTACTCGCCTGCGAAGGTGGACAACGTGAAGGCAATCCGTCGATTCACCGTGCGTCCCGTCCTCCCCGACACCCTTCGACCCCTCACCGACCTCGCGCACAACCTGCGCTGGTCCTGGCACGAGCCCACCCGGGCGCTCTTCGACTCCCTCGCCCCCGCCGGGCTCGCCGGCGGCGACCCCGTCCGGGTCCTCGGCGCCCTCGAAGCCCCCCGGCTCGCCGCGCTCGCCGCCGACCAGGAGTTCCTGGCCCGGCTGCGCACCGCGGCCGAGGACCTCGACAACTATCTGCGCGCCCCCCGCTGGTACCAGGGCCGGTCCGGGGACGCCCCGGCCGCCGTCGCCTACTTCTCGCCCGAGTTCGGCGTCGCCGCCGCCCTGCCCCAGTACTCCGGCGGGCTCGGCATCCTCGCCGGCGACCACCTCAAGGCCGCCAGCGACCTCGGCGTCCCCCTCGTCGGCGTCGGCCTGCTCTACCGGCACGGCTACTTCCGGCAGTCCCTCGGCCGCGACGGCTGGCAGCAGGAGCAGTACCCGGTCCTCGACCCCGGCGAGCTGCCGGTGCACCTGCTCCGGGAGGACGACGGCGACCCCGCCCGGATCACCCTGGCGCTGCCCGGCGGCCGCAACCTGCACGCCCACCTGTGGATCGCACGGGTCGGCCGGGTCCCGCTGCTCATGCTCGACTCCGACGTCGAGGAGAACGCCCCCGGCGAACGGAGCGTCACCGACCGGCTGTACGGTGGCGGCAGCGAGCACCGGCTGCTCCAGGAGATGCTCCTCGGCATCGGCGGCGTCCGGGCCGTCCGCACCTACTGCCGGCTCACCGGCACCCCCGCCCCCGAGGTCTTCCACAGCAACGAGGGCCACGCCGGGTTCCTCGGCCTCGAACGCATCCGCGAACTCCAGGGCGAGGGGCTGGACTTCGACAGCGCCCTGGAGACCGTCCGGGCCGGGACCGTGTTCACCACCCACACCCCCGTCCCCGCCGGCATCGACCGGTTCGACCGCAGCCTGATCGCCCGCCACCTCGGCGAGGACGGCGCGCTCCCCGGCGTCGACACCGGCCGGGTCCTCGCCCTCGGCGACGAGACCCCGCTCGGCGGCGACCCCGGCGTCTTCAACATGGCCGCCATGGGCCTGCGGCTCGCCCAGCGCGCCAACGGCGTCTCCACCCTCCACGGGGCCGTCAGCCGGGACATGTTCGCCGGGCTCTGGCCGGGGTTCGACGCCGGCGAGGTGCCGATCGGCTCGATCACCAACGGCGTCCACGCCCCCACCTGGGTCGCGCCCGAGGTCGGCCGGCTCGGCGCCGACCCCACCGACCGCGCGCTGTGGGACCTGCGCCGCACCCTGCGGGAGCGGCTCGTGACCGACGTACGGGAGCGGCTGCGGGCCTCCTGGCGGCAGCGCGGCGCCGCCGCCGCCGAACTCGGCTGGACCGACGCGGTCCTCGACCCCGACGTCCTCACCATCGGCTTCGCCCGCCGGGTCCCCTCGTACAAGCGGCTCACCCTGATGCTGCGGGACAAGGACCGGCTGCGGGCGCTGCTGCTCCACCCCGAGCGGCCCGTGCAGCTTGTCGTCGCCGGCAAGGCGCACCCCGCCGACGACGGCGGGAAGCGGCTCGTCCAGGAGCTGGTCCGGTTCGCCGACGACCCCCGGGTCCGGCACCGGATCGTGTTCCTGCCCGACTACGGCATGGAGATGGCCCGCGGTCTCTACCCCGGCTGCGACGTCTGGCTCAACAACCCGCTCCGGCCGCTGGAGGCGTGCGGCACCAGCGGCATGAAGGCCGCCCTCAACGGCTGTCTCAACCTGTCCGTCCTCGACGGCTGGTGGGACGAGTGGTTCGAGCCGGACTTCGGCTGGGCCATTCCCACCGCCGACGGGTCGGCCGCCGAGGACGAGGACCGGCGCGACGACCTGGAGGCCGCCGCGCTCTACGAGCTCGTCGAGCGCCGGGTCGCCCCCCGCTTCTACGACCGGGGCCCCGACGGGGTGCCGGCCGGCTGGACGGCGATGGTCCGGCGCACCCTCGCCGACCTCGGCCCGAAGGTCCTCGCCGACCGGATGGTCCGCGAGTACGTCGAGCGGCTGTACGTCCCCGCCGGCGCCGCCCGCCGGGCCCTCACCCCGGACCGGGCGCGGGACCTCGCCGCCTGGAAGACGCGGGTCCGGGAGGCGTGGCCCCGGGTGACCGTCGACCACGTGGAGGTCGGCGACGGGCTCGTCGAGGACCTGGCGGACGCGGAGCTGGGCGCCACCCCGGTCGTCCGGGTCCGGGTCGCCCTCGGCGCGCTCGGCCCGGACGACGTCGAGGTGCAGGCCGTCACCGGCCGGGTCGACGCCGACGACACCCTCGCCGCCACCCGTACCGTCACGCTCAAGCCGGCGGGCGGCCCCGACCTGGAGGGCCGGCTGCCCTACGCGGGCACCCTGGAACTCGACCGGACCGGCTCCTTCGGCTGCACGGTCCGCGTCCTGCCCGCGCACCCGCTCCTCGCCCACCCCGCCGAACTCGGCCTCGCGGCCCTCCCGGAGGAGACCAAAGGGGAGGGCGCGGGCGTCCTCCTGAGGTAGTTCCCAGGGGACCTAGGGGACCCGCGCCTTCTCCGCGAGGTTCCCGTCGACGAAGCAGAGCCGGTACACCGGGATCGCGGCCAGCATCGTGGAGCGGTAGTACCGGCATTCGTCCATGCCCGGCGGCTCCGCCGGGGCGCGTCGCGGCGCGCTGTCCAGCGGGCTGTCGGGCAGGCCCTCGGAGAGCTCCGCGAGGGACTGCCCGACCCGCATCCGGGCGTAGTCCTCCGGCTCCAGGTACGACTGGTGCTGGGTCCACAGGGCGACCCCGGCCATCAGCAGGCCCAGCGCCAAGAGGAGCGCGAGCGGGATCCAGATCGCCCGCGCGAGGCCCCTGCGGACCTCGCGGCGGGCCCGGTCCAGCTCCCGCGCCGACGTCGGCGCGGCGGGCAGCGGCGCGGGAGGGTTCCGGGGGAGTACGGCCTCCAGGGCGAACCCGCCGTCCGCGGTGCCCCGGTGCGCGAGCGAGCCGCCCGCGAGCCGCACCCGCTCGTCGAGCCCGACCAGGCCGGTCCCGCCGGGGGCGAGTCCCGTCCGGCCGGTCCCGCCGGGGGTGCGTGCCGTCGGCGTGGTCGCGCCGGGGCGGGTGCCGGGGCCGCTGGTCACCCGGACGCGGACGTTCGCCGCGTCCTGGGTGACGGCGATCGAGACGGCGGCGCCGGGGGCGTGTTTGGCCGCGTTGGTGAGACCTTCCTGCACGACCCGGTGCAGGGCGAGGCCGGACATCCCCGGCAGGGTGGGCACCGGTGTGGTGGCGAGCGTGACGGCCAGCCCCGACGCCCGGGCCCGGGCGGCCAGTTCCTCGACGGTCTCCCCGGACGGGGTGGTCGGCGCCCCGGCGTCGTCCTCGCGCAGCACGCCGATGATGTCCCGCAGCCGGGCCGTCGCGTCCGCCGCCGCGCGCCGCAGTTCGCCCGCCGCCCGCTGCTGGTCCTCGCCGAGCGCCGGGTCGACCTCGAGGACGCCCGCGCGGACGGCGATCAGCGCGAGGTCGTGGCCGAGGGAGTCGTGCATGTCGCCCGCGATCCGCGAGCGTTCCCGCAGCCGCTCCCGGTCGGCGACGGCCGCCTGCTCGCGCTCCATCCGGTCGGCCAGCTCCCAGCCGCTGCGCACGAGCCGGTCGTACTGGCGTACGTAACGGCCGATCAGCCAGGGCGCGACGACCGCCAGGGCCAGCGTGAGCAGCAGCGTGAACCACTGGCCGAGGGAGGTGTGCGTGACCGCGGTCAGGAGCAGTCCGGCCGCCGCGACCGCGCCGAACAGCCACAGCGCCGCCCGGGTCTGCTCCTGCCGCCGTCCGGCGAGGTAGCCGAAGGCGACCAGGGCCAGGCTGTACGAGGCGGTGAACAACTCCAGGGTGGAGGTCAGGCTCACCGCGACCACGACGGCGACCGGTACCGGCGGCCACCGCCGGCTGACCGCGACGCAGCCGCCGAGGAGTGCCACGCCGACCGCGACCTCGGTCCAGGACCCGCCGTCGTTCGGGTCCGACCTGAGCAGGACGGGGACGCAGAGCAGCAGCCAGAGCCCCAGGTCGAAGAGGCGTTCACGCACCGGGGACCAGGCCCGCCTCGTAGGCGAGGACCGCGAGCTGGACCCGGTTGCGCAGGCCCAGCCGGCCCAGGACGGCGCTCACATGGGCCTTGACGGTGCCCTCGACGACGTACAGCCGTTGGGCGATCTCCTGGTTGGAGAGTCCGGCGCCGAGGAGGGCGACGACCTCGCGTTCGCGGCCGGTGAGCGGGGCGAGGCGGGCCCGCGCGTCGGCGGCGCGGGTGAACCGCTCGCCGCCGAGGGTGTCGATGACCCGGCGGGCCACGGTGGGGGAGAGGGCGGCGCCGCCGCCGGCCACGGCCCGGACCCCGGCGATGAGTTCGCGCGGGTCCCCGGACTTCAGCAGGAAGCCGCTGACGCCGCTGCCGAGCGCCCGTGCGATGTACGCGTCCTCGGAGAAGGTGGTGAGCATGACCACGGCCGCCCCGGGCAGCGCCGCACGCAGCTCCTCGGCGGCCCCGAGTCCGTCGAGCCGGGGCATCCGGATGTCCAGCAGGACGACGTCGGGGCGGTGCTCGCGGGCCAGCGCGACGGCCTCGTGGCCGTCGCCGGCCTCGGCGACCACCTCGATCCCGGGGTCGGTGGCGAGGATGGCCCGCACTCCGGCCCTGATCATCGTCTCGTCGTCGGCAAGCAGCACCTTGATCATGCGGTCCAGGGTAGGCAGACGCGCGGACGCCCGGAGGGAGGTTCCCTCCGGGCGTCCGCCCTGTCACTTCAGGCCGTGGGTGCCTTCCGGCTTACGGGAAGGTGAGCTTGAAGTTGTTGATGTAGCCGGTGTCGATGCCGGCCTTGTCCTGGACGCGGAGCTTCCAGGCGCCGTTGGCGACCTCGGAGGAGGCGTTCACGGTGAAGGTCTGCTGGATGTTGTCGGCGCTGCCGCCGGAGCGGTTGCTCAGGCTGTAGACCGAGCCGTCGGGGGCGACGAGGTCGACGACGAGGTCACCGCGGTAGGTGTGGATGATGTCCACGCCGACGGCGAGGTTGCTCGGGGCGTTGCCGGTGATGCCGGTGACGTTGACCGTCGAGGTGACCGCCGCGCCGGGGGAGTCCGGGATGTTGACGTCGGCCGAGTTCTCGAAGACCGTGCCGGTGGGCGGGTTGCCGCCGCCGGAGCGCGGACCCACGTTGATGGCGGCCCAGGCGTCCTCGACGGCCGCGACCTCGGGGCTGGTGGCGCCGTAGAGCGCCTTGGCGACGTCGACCGTGCCGGTACGGGCGCCGGCGTAGTCGGTCGTCGTGCCCCACTTGGTGGTGAGCGCCTTGAACCAGATCAGCTCGGCCTTGGCGCGGCCGATGCCGGTGACGGGCAGGCCGTCGGAGGTCGGCGAGTCGTAGGTGACGCCGTTGACGGTCTTGACGCCGCTGCCCTCGGAGAGCAGGTAGAAGAAGTGGTTCGCCGGGCCCGAGGAGTAGTGGACGTCGATGCCGCCGAGGCCCGAGTACCAGGCGTCCTTGGACGAGCCGTCCTTGCTCGGCTTGTCCATGTAGCGCAGCGGGGTGCCGTTGCCGCGGATGTCGATCTTCTCGCCGACGAGGTAGTCGCCCGGGTCGCTGGCGTTGTTGGCGTAGAACTCGACGGCCGCCGCGAAGATGTCCGAGGTGGCCTCGTTGAGGCCGCCGGACTCGCCGCTGTACTGGAGGCCGGCCGTGTTGGAGGTGACGCCGTGCGTCATCTCGTGCGCGGCCACGTCGATGGACGTCAGCGGCTTGGTGTTGCCGGTGCCGTCGCCGTACGTCATGCAGAAGCAGGAGTCCGACCAGAACGCGTTGACGTACGCGTTGCCGTAGTGGACCCGGGAGTACGCGCCGACGCCGTCACCGCGGATGCCGGTGCGGCCCTGCACGTTCTTGTAGTAGTCCCAGGTGAGCGCGGCACCGTAGTGCGCGTCGGCGCCCGCGGTCTCCTTGTTCGCCGGGAGACCGTTGCCCCACACGTCGGTGGTGTTGGTGAACAGCGTCCCGGTGCCCGACGTGCCGCCGTTGAGGTTGTACGTCTTGTGGCTGCCGCGGCCGGTGTCGGTCAGCGTGTACGAGGGCGCGGTGCCGAGCGTCACCTGGCCGCTGTACATCGTGTTGCCGGTGCCGGTCTCGATGGCCTGCCACTCGTACAGCTTCGCGCCGGTGTTGGCGTCGGTGACGACGTGCAGCTCGTTCGGGGTGCCGTCGTGCTGGAGGCCGCCGACGACGGTCTCGTACGCGAGGACGGGCGCGCCCTTGGCCATCCAGACGACCTTGCGCGGGGCGCGGTTGGTCGCGGCCTTGTCGGAGCCCTCCGCCTGCGCGGCGCTCAGGGCCTGCTTCGACGCGGCGGCCGGGGTGACGGTGGCGCTGGTGTCGACGTTCTTCAGCTCCGCGCGGGAAGCCTTGGAGACGCTCTGGCGCGCGCCGGCCTTCGACTCCTCGACGATCAGGTCGCCGCCCAGGACGGGCAGTCCGGCGTAGGTGCGCTCGTAACGCGTGTGGGTCGTGCCGTCCCGGTCCTGGACGACGTCACGGACGACCAGCTTCTCCTGGGCGCCGAGGCCGAGGGACTTGGCCGTGGCGGCCTTGTCGGCGTCGGCCGCCTTGATGAGCGCGGTGCGCTCGGCGGGGGTGAGGTCGGCCGGGAGCTTGCCGGGGTTGGCCTTGCCGGCGGACAGCGCCTGCGGGGCTGCCGCGAAGGTGCCGGCCGAGGCGGTGCCGGCCTGCACACCGATGGTGAGCATGGCGGCGGCAGCGATCAGAGCGCCGGTCGCGGTGGCGCGGCGGCTGGGCGTGGATCTCACGCAGACTCCTTATGCGAGGGGGGTACCGGCGGACTGGGGTGAGCCCGTCCGGGCGGAGCAAGGAGAGCTGTGGAGCACGTTCGGGTGAAGCGTTGAACATTGATGCGAAGAGCCGGGGAGAGAGTGACAGGAATGACGGGGACCTGTCAGGAGCGCATCGACAAGTTGGCCAAAAATCGTCCGCTGCCCGTACGTCCGTGTTCGTTAACCGGACGTTTCGTCGATCATGGACGCGATGCCGTCCAGCGTTCGCCTCAGCCCGAATTCGAAGAGCGCTTCCAGGTCGAGACCGAACCCTCCGCCGCTCGTCACCGACTCCAGTTCGGGGTACGAGCCGCCCGCCTGGATCGCGCCGAAGCGTGGCTCATTCTGTTCCATCCACTCGCTGTCGGAGATCCCCGTGTCCTGGCGCGCCTGCTCCTCCAGGTCGTCCGCCATCGACAGCCCCTGGACGTAGGCGAAGATCAGCAGATGGGCGTGGAGCCTGTCCGCGTGCGACAGCGGAGTGCCCCGCATCGACCGCAGCACCCACTCCGTGTACGCCATCGCGTTCGGCGTCGCGACCGGCCGCGTGAACGACGCCATCGCGTGCGCCATCCACCGGTGCCGGGCGTACACCCCCCGCAGCCAGCGCGCCCCCTGTTCGAGCCCGGTCCGCCAGTCCGCCGGCACCGGCCCCAACGGCACCTCCCCGCACGCCGCGTCCGCCATCAGCCGCACCAGTTCCGCCTTGCCCGGCACATGGCGGTACAGCGTCATCGTCGACACACCCAGGGTCGACGCCACCCGTCGCATCGTCAGCGCGCCCAGGCCCTCGGTGTCCGCCAGACCGAGCGCGGCGGTCACGAGCCGCTCCCGCGACAGCGGCGCCGCGTCCGGATCCACCGGGGCGACGACCACCGTCCCCACCCCCGGCTCGGCCCGCACCAGCCCCTCCTGGCGCAGTACCGCCAGCGCCTTCGTGGCCGTGGCCATGGCCACGCCCCACTCACGGGTCACGGCCCGCGTCGACGGCACCCGGTCGCCCGGGGACAGCTCGCCGGTCCGGATGCGGCGGCGGAGCTCGTCGGCGATGGCGAGGTAGGGCGCACGGTTCGACACGGCGGGCAGTGTACTAGTGCACCAGGGACGTCGTATACGCCCCTGAACTGCGGGTTAACTATCGCCTGTAGAGGTGTACTAGGGCGGGAGTGGCGCCGTACGCCCCCGGCTGCTTCCGTCACCGCATGACCGTCACCGCACGACCCGAACCCACGAGGGGACCCGCCCGCGCCGGACGCCGTGAGTGGACCGCCCTCGCCGTCCTCATGCTGCCGCTGCTCCTCGTCTCCATGGACGTCTCCGTCCTCTACTTCGCCATCCCCTCCATCAGCGCCGACCTGCGCCCCGGGGCCACCGAACAGCTCTGGATCCTCGACACCTACGGCTTCGTCCTCGCCGGACTCCTCGTCACCATGGGCGCGCTCGGCGACCGCGTCGGCCGGCGCAGGCTGCTCCTCGGCGGCGCCGCCCTCTTCGGCGTCGCCTCCGTCGCCGCCGCGTCCGCCCACACCCCCGGCGCGCTCATCGGCGCCCGCGCCCTCCTCGGCGTCGGCGGCGCCTGCCTCATGCCCGCCACCCTCGCCCTCATCCGCACGCTCTTCCCCGACCCGGCCCAGCGCGCCAAGGCCGTCACCCTGTGGACCTCCGTCATGGCCGGCGGCATCTCCCTCGGCCCGGTCGTCAGCGGCGCGCTCGTCGAACACTTCTGGTGGGGCTCCGTGTTCCTCCTCAACCTGCCCGCCATGGCGCTCCTGCTCGTCCTCGGGCCCCTGCTCCTCCCCGAGTCCAAGGGGGCGGCCACCGGCGCCCGGTTCGACCTGCTCAGCGGCGGCCTCTCCCTCGCCGCCCTGCTCCCGGTCATCTACGGCGTCAAGGAACTCGCCAAGGAGGGCTGGGCGCCCGTGCCGGCGGCCGCCGTGGCCGCCGGGCTCGCCGTCGCCGTCGTCTTCGTGCGCCGGCAGGCCCGCCTCGACCACCCGATGGTCGACCTGAGGCTCATCCGCCACCGCGCCTACGGCGGGTCCGTCCTCGTCAACCTGCTCGCCATGGCCGCCACCGTCGGCTTCGCCGTCTTCCTCACCCAGTACCTCCAGTCCGTCCTCGGGCAGAGCCCCTTCGAGGCGGCCCTCTGGAGCCTGGTGCCCACCGGAGGCGTCCTCGTCGCCGCACCCACGGCCGCCGTGCTCGCCAAGAGCGTCGACCGCGCCCACGTGATGGGCGGCGGCTTCCTCGTCTCCGCCGCCGGCTTCGCCTGGCTCGCCACCGTCGACCGCGCCACGCCCCTCTGGTGCGTCCTCGTGGCGAGCGCCGTCTACGCCGCCGGCCTCGTCTCCGCCATGACCCTCGCCAACGAACTCGCCCTGGGCGCGGCGCCCCCCGAGCGCGCCGGCTCCGCCGCCGCCGTCATGGAGTCGGGCCAGGAGCTGGGCGGCGCCCTCGGCATGGCCGTCCTCGGCTCCATCGGCGCCGCCGTGTACACCTCGGCCATGCCCGCGTCCGCACCGGCCGCCGCCCGGGAGACGCTGGGGGGCGCGCTGGGCGCCGCGCCGGCGGTCCTCGACGCGGCCCGGAGCGCCTTCACGCAGGCCATGGGCGGTGCGGCGCTGGGGGCCGCCGCGCTGATGCTCCTGGCGGCCGTGCTGCCGCCGGTCCTGCTGCGGACCCGGAAGGCTTCCTTCTGAACTGTCTTGCGGGCACCCGCCCTCGACTGGGAGAGTCCGTCGTTCGATCACGTGGTCGAACGACGGACAACAGGAGGAGCAGCGATGGTGGCGGGGATCGGGATCGCGGTGGTGGGCATCGGCATCGCGGTCTGGGGGACGATGCTCCTCTTCGACCTGCGCGGGGCGGCGACCCGGTCCGTGGAGCGCCGCAACGCGGTACGGGCCGTGACCGCGGCACGCACGGGGGACCTGTCGCTCACGGAGCCCTCGCGGTTCGGCCGGGGCTTCTTCCGGTTCCTGGGGGCCGTGCTGGCGCCCGGCGGCCTGTTCCTGGCACTCGTCGGCGCCGTCATCGCGTCCCTGGGCTGACGCCCCCGGGGACCGCTGACCCGCCCTCAGCCCACCAGGCTGTCCCGCTCTCAGCCCACCAGGCTGTCCCGCCACGCCTGGTGGAGGCCCGCGTAGTGACCCTCGCCCGTGACCAGGGCGGCCGGCGGGCCGTCCTCGACGATGCGGCCGGACTCCATGACGAGGACGCGGTCGGCGACCTCGACGGTGGAGAGCCGGTGGGCGATGACGACGGCCGTGCGGCCGGCCAGGACGGTGTCCATCGCCTGCTGGACCGCACGCTCGCCCGGCACGTCGAGCGAACTGGTGGCCTCGTCGAGGATGAGGACCGCGGGGTCGGCGAGGAGGGCGCGGGCGAAGGCGACGAGCTGGCGCTGGCCCGCGGAGATGCGGCCGCCGCGCTTGCGGACGTCGGTGTCGTAGCCGTCGGGGAGGCCGGCGATGAAGTCGTGGGCGCCGATGGCCTTGGCCGCGGCCTCGATCTCGTCGCGGGTGGCGTCGGGGCGGCCGATCGCGATGTTCTCGGCGACCGTCCCTGAGAAGAGGAACGCCTCCTGGGTCACCATGACGACCCCGCGCCGGAGGTCCGGGGTGGCGAGGTCGCGGAGGTCGACGCCGTCCAGGAGGACCCGGCCGTCGGTGGGGTCGTAGAAGCGGGCGAGGAGCTTGGCGAGGGTCGACTTGCCCGCGCCCGTGGCACCGACGACCGCCACCGTCTGGCCCGCCGGGATCGTCAGGCCGAAGCGGGGGAGCACCTCGCCGCCCGTGCGGTAGGCGAAGCGGACTCCGTCGAAGACGACCTCGCGGCCCGGTGAGCCGGTGCGCTCCGGCAGGGCGCGGGGGGCGGCCGTCTCGGGCACTCCCGGTTCCTGGGCGAGCAGGCCGGCGATCTTGGCGAGGGAGGCGGCGGCCGACTCGTACGAGTTGAGGAACATGCCGAGCCGGTCGATGGGGTCGTACAGGCGCCGCATGTAGAGCACGGCAGCCGCCAGGACGCCCAGTTCGAGGGAGCCGCCGGCGACCCGGTACGCGCCCCAGAGGCACATCCCGGCGACCGCCGTGTTCGCGACCAGGCGGGAGCCCACCACGTAGCGGGCCATCTCCAGGAGGGCGTCGCCGTTGCTGCGCTCGTGGCGGCGGTTGAGCACCGCGAACTCGGCGTCGTTGGCCTCCTCGCGGCGGAACGCGCGGACCGGGCGGATGCCGTTCATCGTCTCGGCGAACTTCACGATCACGCCGGCGATCGCCGTCGACCGGTGGGTGTAGACCTCGCCCACCCGCCGCCGGTAGCCGCGGACCAGCAGGTACAGGGGTGCGAAGGAGAGGACGGCCACCGCTCCGATGCCCAGGTCGAGCCAGAGCAGGACGAGGGAGATGGAGACGAAGGAGAGGACGACGCCGATCAGTTCCTGGAGGCCCTCGGAGAGCAGCTCGCGCAGCGATTCGACGTCGGTGGTGGAGCGGGAGATCAGCCGGCCCGAGGTGTACCGCTCGTGGAAGTCGACGCTCAGCACCTGGGCGTGGCGGAAGATCCGGCCGCGCAGGTCGAGCAGCACGTCCTGGTTGACGCGGGCGGCGACCCGGACGAAGACGTACTGGAGGAGGCCGGAGAGGGCCGCGCAGAGGAGGTAGCCGAGCGCCACCGCCACCACGGGGCCGTGGTCGCCGGCGCGGAAGGCCGGGACGCCGCGGTCGATGGCGTACGCGACGAGCAGCGGGCCCGCCTGCACGGCGGCCTCCTTGACCAGGAGGACGAGCGCGGCGCACGCCACCCGGGTCCGGTGGGCGGCGAGCAGCGAGCGCAGGAGCGCGCCCGTCGCGCCGGGCGGCGCGGGCAGGTCGTCCCGGTCGAAGGGGTCGGACGCCGGGTCCGCCGGGTCCGCGGGCTTCTTCTCGAGCGTGGTGTCCGTCATCGCCCCTCCTGGGCCGTGGTCTCGCCGGACATCAGCCAGGCGTACTCCTCGCTGCCGCGCAGCAGTTCCTGGTGGGTGCCGACCGCCGCGATCCGGCCCCGGGAGAGCAGCGCGACCCGGTCGGCGAGCATCACCGTCGACGGGCGGTGCGCCACGACCAGGGCCGTCGTCTCCCGGAGGACCTCGCGCAGGGCGGCCTCCACCCGGGCCTCGGTGTGCACGTCGAGCGCCGACAGCGGGTCGTCGAGGATGAGGAACCGGGGCCGGCCGACGACCGCCCGCGCGAGGGCGAGGCGCTGCCGCTGGCCGCCCGAGAGGCTCAGGCCCTGTTCGCCGACCTGGGTGGCGGTGCCCTCGGGCATCCGGTCGACGAAGGCGTTCGCCTGGGCCACGCCGAGGGCGCGCCGCAGCTCCCGCTCGCCGGCCGTGCTCCCGGCGCCCATCAGGACGTTCTCGCCGACGCTCGCGGAGAACAGGGTCGGTTCCTCGAAGGCCATCGACACCAGGGACCGCAGCCGGGCCCGGTCCATGAGGGCGATGTCCTCGCCGTCGAGGAGGATCCGGCCGCCGGTCGTCTCGTGCAGGCGGGGGACGAGCGCGGTGAGCGTCGTCTTGCCGGAGCCGGTGCCGCCGACCAGGGCGAGGGTCTCGCCGGAGCGGATGTGGAGGTCGACGCCGTCCAGGACGGGCGGGGCGTCCTCGGGCGCGTCCGGGTAGCGGAACGTCACGCGCTCGAAGCGCACCCCGCCGGAGCCTCCGGTCACCCGGGCCGCGGCGGGGGCGGTGTCCGCGAGGGTGGCCGGGGTGGTGGCCGGGGCGGTGTCCGGGGTCGTGTCCGGCCGGGTGTCCGGCTCCTCCTCGGCGTCCATCACCTCGAAGTACCGCTCGGTGGCGGTCGCCGCCTCCTGGCTCATCGCGAGGAGGAAGCCGATCGACTCGACCGGCCAGCGCAGCGCCAGCGCCGTCGACAGGAACGCGACGAGCGTGCCCGCCGACAGGTCGCCGTCGGCGACCTGCACGGTGCCGAGGACGAGGGCCGCCCCGATGGCCAGTTCCGGTACGACGGTGATGACCGCCCAGATCATGGCGAGCAGCCGGGCCTTCGCCAGCTCGGTGGTCCGCAGCTGCCCCGAGAGCGCCCGGAAGGCGTCCGCCTGGCTGCGGTGCCGGCCGAAGCCCTTGACGATCCGGATGCCGAGGACGCTCTCCTCCACGACCGTCGTCAGGTCGCCGACCTGGTCCTGGGCGCGGCGGGCGACCACCCCGTAGCGGCTCTCGAAGAGCGAGCAGACGATCACCAGCGGCAGCACGGGCGTCAGCAGCACCAGGCCGAGCGACCAGTCCTGGGCGAGCAGCAGCACGTAACCCGCGAGGATCGTCACCGTGTTGACCAGGAGGAACGTCAGCGGGAACGCCAGGAACATCCGGACCAGCATGAGGTCCGTCGTCCCGCGCGAGAGCAACTGCCCGGACGCCCAGCGGTCGTGGAAGGCGATCGGCAGCCGCTGGAGCCGGTGGTACAGGTCGGCCCGCATCCCCGCCTCGACGCCCGACAGCGGCCGCGCCACCAGCCAGCGGCGGAAGCCGAAGAGCAGCGCCTCGGCGATGCCGAGCAGCAGCAGGTACAGCGCTCCCCGCCACACCCCGCCCGGGTCCCGGTCGGTGATGGGTCCGTCCACCATCCACTTCAGTACGAGCGGGATGACGAGCGACAGACAGGACGCGACGATCGCGACGACCGCCGCCGCGAACCACCGTCCCCGGACCGGCCGGACGTACGGCCACAGGCGCAGCAGGACGCGCACCGCCGAACGGTCTCGGGTCCGCGGGGGGTTCGCTGGGGGCACAGGATTCTCGGGCATCAGGCCCGACCTTACGGTTCACCCCTGACACGTCTCATCCGGTTTTCCCGCGCCGAGCCCGCGCCGAGCCCGTGGCGCCCGCCGCGCCGCCCCCGCGCGGCCGTTTCGTCGCCCGCCGCCGGGCATGCGCGCAGAGTCAAGGAATCGTGCGCCGGATGCCAACGACAGCGGAGGGTCCCCGGCCGACACTGATCGGACACGCGGGCCCGTCGTACGGGGGCTCAAGGGACGGCCCGCGGTTCGGGTGCCCCTGTGGACCGCGCCCCGGTCCACAGGGACGGGCACCCTCGCTCCGCCCGGCCACCGCCGTCGCGCCGTGGTGGCCGGGCCGGGGCGCCTCCGCCGGCCCGCTCACCCCGGCCCGCTCACCCTCCCGGCCCGCTCACCCCCCGACCCGCAGCAGGACCGTCGACCGGGCGGCGACCGTGATCGTCCCGCCGCCCTCGTGGCGCGTGCCCGGGGCGTGGGACTGGTCCGCCCGGGCGGTGTCCACGACGAGTTCGTACGTCGCCGCCCAGGGCGGTCCCGGGAGACGGAACTCCAGCGGGCGGGAGCCGGCGTGCAGGACCGCGAGGAAGCTGTCGTCGGTGATCCGCTCGCCGCGCTCGTCCCGGCCCGGGATGTCCCGGCCCGACAGGTAGAGCCCGAGCGTGGCGGTGGGCGCGTACCAGTCGTGCTCCGTCATCTCGGCGCCCTCGGCGGTGAACCAGGCCAGGTCCCGCAGCCCGTCCGCGCGCTGCGGCCGGCCGGAGAAGAAGGCCCGGCGGCGCAGCACCGGGTGGCGGTGGCGCAGCGCGAGCAGCCGGCGGGTCAGGGCGAGGAGCCCGGCCCGGCCGGGGTCGTCCGGAAGGGACCAGTCGAGCCAGCCGATCTCGTTGTCCTGGCAGTACGCGTTGTTGTTGCCGCCCTGGGTGCGGCCCATCTCGTCGCCGGAGACCAGCATCGGCACCCCGGTGGAGAGCAGGAGGGTGGTGAGCAGGTTGCGCTGCTGGCGCAGCCGCAGGGCGTTGGTCCCGGGGTCGTCGGTCTCGCCCTCGGTCCCGCAGTTCCAGGAGCGGTTGTCGTGGGTGCCGTCGCGGTTGCCCTCGCCGTTGGCCTCGTTGTGCTTGCGCTCGTACGTGACGAGGTCGCGCAGGGTGAAGCCGTCGTGCGCGGTGACGAAGTTGACGGAGGCGTACGGCCGCCGTCCGCCCCAGGCGTACAGGTCGCTGGAGCCGGAGAGCCGGTAGCCGAGGTCCCGGACGTCGGGCAGCGCACCGCGCCAGAAGTCCCGGACGGCGTCCCGGTAGCGGTCGTTCCACTCGGTCCAGAGCGGGGGGAACGCGCCGACCTGGTAGCCGCCGTTGCCGACGTCCCAGGGTTCGGCGATCAGCTTGACCCGGCGCAGCACCGGGTCCTGGGCGATGACGGCGAGGAAGGGCGAGAGCATGTCGACGTCGTGCATCGAGCGGGCGAGGGCCGCCGCCAGGTCGAAGCGGAAGCCGTCGACGCCCATCTCCGTGACCCAGTACCGCAGCGAGTCGGTGATGAGCCGCAGCACCTGCGGCTGTACGACGTGCAGGGTGTTGCCGCAGCCCGTGTAGTCCGCGTACCGCCGGGCGTCGGACTGGAGCCGGTAGTAGCCGCGGTTGTCGATGCCCTTGAGGGAGAGGGTGGGACCCAGCTCGCCCGCCTCCGCCGTGTGGTTGTAGACGACGTCGAGGATGACCTCGATCCCGGCCGCGTGCAGCGCCCGCACCATCCGCTTGAACTCGCCGACCTGCTGGCCCGTCGTCCCGGACGAGGAGTAGCCGGCGTGCGGGGCGAAGTAGCCGAGCGAGTTGTAGCCCCAGTAGTTGCGCAGGCCGCGCCGCAGCAGGTGGTCCTCGTGCGCGAACTGGTGGACCGGCAGCAGCTCCACGGCCGTCACCCCGAGACCGGTCAGGTGCTCGATCGCCGCCGGATGGGCGAGCCCCGCGTAGGTGCCCCGCAGGTGCTCGGGGATGCCGGGGTGGAGCCGGGTGAAGCCCTTGACGTGCACCTCGTAGATGACCGAGTCCTGCCAGGGAGTCTTGGGCCTGCGGTCGTCCGACCAGTCGTCGTCGTCGTGGACGACGACCCCCTTCGGGACGTACGGGGCGGAGTCCCGGTCGTCGCGGACGGTGTCGGCCACATGCTGCTGCGGCCAGTCCCGCACATGCCCGTACGCCTCCGGGAGCAGCGCCGCGAAGTCGCCGTCGACGGCTCGCGCGTACGGGTCGAGGAGCAGCTTCGACGGGTTCCAGCGGGCCCCCGTCCACGGGTCCCAGCGCCCGTGCACCCGGTAGCCGTACCGCTGCCCGGGTCCCGTCCCCGGCACGAAGCCGTGCCAGATCTCGTGGGTCAGCTCGGTCAGCGGCAGCCGCCGCTCCGTGCCGTCCGCGTCGAAGAGGCACAGCTCAACGGCCTCCGCGCCGCCCGCCCACAGGGCGAAGTTGGTGCCCGCCACCCCGCCGGGGCCGACCCGGCAGCGGGCGCCGAGCGGGGTCGGCGCCCCCGGCCACACGGGTGGCCCGGCCCGCCCCAGGGCATGCTCGTGTACCGCCTCCTGCTCGGCTGCGCTCGACACCGTCCCGGCCTCCCGCGGCTCGTCGGGCCCGCATCAGCGGGAGCGGCGGCGTCCCGGCCGCCGCTCCCGCGCGTGGTTCTCCCCCTGTTCTGCCCGCACCGCCGTGCTCCCAACATGACCCGCACGCACGTTTCCCCTGGAGGGTGGCCGTCGTTGGGCCGAGCGTGAATCGAGTATGGAAGCGGACGAGGTACGCCCTGGCGGTGGCGGGACTGATCGCCGGCCTCGCGGGCTGCACAGGCGCGGACGGCGAAGGGGGCATCGACCTCTCCCTGCCGGGCAAGGCCCGGGCCCCCGGGGATGTCATCCGGGTCAGCCCGGAGGACGGCAGCAAGGCGGTGCCGGCGGAGGGCCCGGTCGAGGTGAAGGTGGACAGCGGCCGGCTCGAACGGGTGACGGTCGTCCAGGTCGAGGACGCCCAGCGGACCCAAGTGGCCGGGGAGGTCTCCACGGACGGGCTGCGCTGGCGGCCGCGGGCCGGCACCCGGCTCGCGCTGTCCGCGAAGTACCACGTGGACGCGGTCGCGCTCGACGCGCACGGGCGCCGCTCGGCCCGCCACACCACCTTCACGACCGTGGTGCCGGAGAGCCGCTTCATCGGCTACTTCAAACCGGAGAACCGTTCCACGGTCGGCACCGGCATGATCGTCTCCTTCGGCTTCAGCCGGCCCGTCGAGAACAGGACCGAGGTGGAGCGGGCCATCCGCGTCACCTCGGTGCCGCCGGTGGAGGTGGTCGGCCACTGGTTCGGCAAGGAGCGGCTGGACTTCCGCCCCGCCGCCTACTGGCGGCCGGGCACCGAGGTCACCGTCGAGCTGGGCCTGCGGGACGTCGAGGGCGCGCCCGGCGTCTACGGCATCCAGCGCAAGACGGTCGGCTTCACCGTCGGCCGCTCCCAGGTCTCCCTGGTCGACGCCGCCGAGCACACGATGGAGGTCCGCAGGGACGGCCAGGTCCTGGCCACCCTGCCGATCACCGCGGGGGCGCCGAAGACCACCACGTACAACGGGAAGATGGTCGTCACGGAGCTGTACGACGTGACGCGGATGGACGGCCGGACCGTCGGCTTCGGCGGCGAGTACGACATCAAGGACGTGCCGCACGCGATGCGGCTCACCGACTCGGGCACCTTCCTGCACGGCAACTACTGGGCCTCGGCGTCCACCTTCGGCTCCGCCAACGTCAGCCACGGCTGCGTGGGGCTGCGCGACGACAAGGGCGGCAGCGCCGAGTCGCCCGCGGGCTGGTTCTTCGACCGGACGCTCGTCGGCGACGTGGTGGAGGTCGTCAACTCCCGTGACCGGAAGGTCGCTCCCGACAACGGCCTCGGAGGCTGGAACCTGGACTGGGAACAGTGGCGGGCCGGCTCCGCGCTGAGTTGACCGGCCGGCCCTTCCTCGCCGCCTCCTCTAGCACGTCGACTGGGACGGAACGGTGACATACACGAGGAACTTTCGTGTCCTGCGGTGTGATTGTCTAGCGCTGTGTGCGCGATCGGATGCGCACGGGGGTGGGGCCGTGGCGGTTGCCAGGCCGTGCGAGGGGAGACGACCACAGTGAACGGGCAGCCGATATCGGGGGCATCGGTAGGGGCGACGGCGCGTCGCGGCCGGCGACGCGGGGGCGTCCGGCTGCAGGCGCTGGCAGCGGGGGCGATGCTCCTGGTGCTCACCGCCTGCGGCGGCGGCGAGACCGGCGGCAGCGGTACCGGGGGACAGGGGCCGGCGGCGCAGGGCGGCGGCAAGCAGGACAACGCCGCCTCGCAGGCGGTCGTGACGATCCTTCCGAAGGACGGCGCCGACGCGGTCGCCACCAGCGGGGCCCTCAAGGTCACCGCGGAGCAGGGCAAGCTGACCACGGTCACGGTCGCCGACTCCAAGGGCACCGAGGTCGACGGCAAGATCGCGGCGGACGGCGCCAGCTGGTCGCCCACCGCCCACCTGGCCGCGGCCACCCAGTACAAGGTCCACGCGATCGCGAAGGACGGCGAGGGCCGCGAGTCGGCGAAGGACACCACCTTCACCACGCTGGTCCCGAAGAACACCTTCATCGGCCACTACACGCCGGAGGACGGTTCGACCGTCGGCGTCGGCATGCCGGTCTCCATCCACTTCACCCGGGGCATCACCGACCCCGAGGCCGTCGAGAAGGCCGTCAAGGTGACGGCCGAGCCGGCCGTGCAGATCGAGGGGCACTGGTTCGGCAACGACCGCCTCGACTTCCGCCCGGAGAAGTACTGGGCCGCCGGCACCAAGGTGACCGTGCACCTCAACCTGGACGGCGTCGAGGGCCGCCCGGGCGTCTACGGCAAGCAGAAGAAGACGGTCACCTTCACCATCGGCCGCCGTCAGGTCTCCACCGTCGACGCGAGCGCCAAGACGATGAAGGTCGAGCGCGACGGCACCGTCATCAAGACCCTGCCGATCACCGCGGGCGCCCCGTCCACGACCACGTACAACGGCGAGATGGTCATCAGCGAGAAGTACAAGGTGACCCGGATGAACGGCGCCACCGTCGGCTTCGGCGGCGAGTACGACATCAAGGACGTGCCGCACGCGATGCGTCTGTCCGACTCGGGCACGTTCGTGCACGGCAACTACTGGGCCTCGTCGTCCACCTTCGGCTCCTCGAACGTCAGCCACGGCTGCGTCGGTCTGGAGGACGCGCGCGGCGCGGGCGACAGCTCGACCCCGGCGGCCTGGTTCTTCGACCGCTCGATCATCGGCGACGTCGTCATCGTGAAGAACTCCAAGGACAAGCAGATCAAGCCGGAGAACGGCCTCAACGGCTGGAACATGGACTGGTCGGAGTGGATCGCGTAGTCGTCGCCTAGCCGCCCGCGCGCGGCGGACGCACGACCGGCCGGGACCCGGTGCTGTGAGCAACAGCACCGGGTCCCTCGTCGTTAACGGCCGCTAACCTTCGTTCCATGACTGTGAACCTCGAAGTCGCCGACGGCGTCGGCACGATCCGCCTCGACCGTCCCCCGATGAACGCCCTGGACATCGCCGTCCAGGACCGGCTGCGCGAGCTGGCCGAGGAGGCGACCGACCGCGACGACGTGCGGGCCGTGATCCTCTACGGCGGCGAGAAGGTGTTCGCGGCCGGCGCGGACATCAAGGAGATGCAGGTCATGGACCACGCGGCCATGGTCAAGCGGTCGCGCGCCCTCCAGGACTCCTTCACCGCGATCGCCCGCATCCCCAAGCCCGTCGTCGCCGCGATCACCGGTTACGCGCTGGGCGGCGGCTGCGAGCTCGCGCTCTGCGCCGACTACCGGATCGCCGCCGACAACGCGAAGCTGGGCCAGCCGGAGATCCTGCTCGGCCTCATCCCGGGCGCGGGCGGCACGCAGCGCCTGTCGCGCCTGATCGGTCCCTCCCGGGCCAAGGACCTCATCTTCACCGGCCGGATGGTGAAGGCCGACGAGGCGCTGACGCTCGGTCTGGTCGACCGGGTCGTCCCGGCCGCCGAGGTGTACGAGCAGGCGCACGCCTGGGCCGCCAAGCTGGCGCAGGGCCCCGCGATCGCGCTGCGGGCCGCGAAGGAGGCGATCGACCAGGGCCTGGAGGCCGACATCGACACCGGTCTCGCCATCGAGCGCACCTGGTTCGCCGGCCTGTTCGCGACCGAGGACCGCGAGCGCGGGATGCGCAGCTTCGTCGAGGAGGGCCCGGGCAAGGCGAAGTTCGCCTGACACGTGCCCCGGCACGTGACCCGGGGTGTGGTCCGCGGGGGGCCGATTCCACCGGAACGGCCCCCGCGGACGGCTCCGTACGGCCATGATGGGGGGCATGGCGGGCCTGGAGGGTAGGGAACAACCTTGGCAGCGCGGCAGCGCCGCCGCCGCGCGCTGGTCACCGGCCGCGGATGACGAACAGGCCGCCGACGCAGTGGAGTTGTACGGCAACCCGGCCGAGGAGGATGTCCGGCTGCCGTCCCGCCCCGAGTCGGCGTGGGTGGCCCGCAGGCTGACCCAGCATGTGATCCTGCGTCAGTGGGGGCTCGGCCCGCAGATCGCCGAGCACGCGGTGCTCCTCGTCTCGGAGCTCGTCGGGAACGCGGTCCGGCACACCGGTGCCCGGGTCTTCGCGCTGCGGCTCCAGCGGCGGCGCGGCTGGATCCGGATCGAGGTCCGCGACCCCTCGCGCGGGCTGCCGTGCCTGATGCCGGTGGGCGAGCTCGACACGAGCGGCCGCGGGCTCTTCCTCGTCGACAAGCTCTCGGACCGCTGGGGCGTGGACCTGGCTCCGCGCGGCAAGACGACCTGGTTCGAGATGCGGGTCGCCGACCGCCCCTGAGCCCGTCCCCGCCTCGCCCCCGGACCGTCCCCGCCTCGCCCCCCGGATCGCACCCGGACGCACGGAAGCCCCCGTGTGCCGTGGTGAGGCACCTGGGGGCTTCCGTGTGATGCGCCGTGGACGGGGGGGTGTATCCACGGCTGCTAAGTCGACCTGGCCCGGGTCAATGGGGGTCGTGTCTCCGACTATGGCAGACAGGTGGCCTTGTCGCCAAAAGTCTCTACCGGGGCAAGAGGGGTCAAAACCGGACAGTTTAACAATGAATCGTTGGTGACGTGCAGCACTCGCCTTGAAAACATTGAATGACTATGCGGTTCATCGCTTGTTTCCCGGGATCGTCCGCATGGTGGACATGGCGACGTGGTGGGCAAACGTCCTGAAATGGCCTAATCATAATAAATCGGGCGAAGTAGCCTTTAAATGGCCGTGTGAAGCCGACCGACCGCCGAGGAGCCCTCCGGACGGGCGCGGCCGCCGCCCTCGTGGGAGCCCTCGCCACCGCCTGCGGTACGGAACCCCGCCCCGTGCCCCCCGCCGCCGCGGCACGGCGCCCCGCGCCCGCCGTCGCCCCCGCCCCCCGACGCTTCGCCGGATACCCCGACGAGATCGCGCACGGCCCCCGCGACCGGCCCCGCGTCGCCCTCACCTTCCACGGCCAGGGCGACCCCGCCCTCGCCCGCACCCTCCTGGGCCAGGCCGAGGAGGCCGGCGCCCGCGTCACCGTCCTCGCCGTCGGCAGCTGGCTCGACGACCACCCCGACCTCGCCCGCCGCGTCCTCGACGGCGGACACGACCTCGGCAACCACACCCAGCACCACATCGACGTCAACGCCATGACCGAGGCCGAGGCCCACGCCGAGATCGCGGCCTGCGCCACCCGGCTGCGCCGGCTCACCGGCTCCGTCGGCACCTGGTTCCGGCCCTCCCGCACCCGGCACGCCGCCCCCGCCGTCCTGCGCGCCGCCCGCCGCGCCGGATACCCGCACGTCCTCTCGTACGACGTCGACTCCCTCGACTTCACCTCACCCGGCGCCGCCGCCGTCGTCCGCAACGTCACCGGCACCGTCCGGGCCGGCTCGGTGGTCAGCCTGCACTTCGGCTACCCGGACACCGCCGCCGCGCTGCCCCTCCTCCTCGCCGACCTCGACCGCCGCGGGCTGCGCGCGGTCACCACCACGGAGCTGCTGACCTGATGGCCCACCGCACGCAGAGACACGTCACGGCGCGAACCAGGACCCTCCTCGCCGCCGCCCTCCTCGCCGGCCTCGCGGGCTGCGGCACCGGCGACCCGGGCGGCGGCACGGTCGTGAAGAAGGCCGCCGCCCCCGCCGTGCCCAAGCCGGCCGCCGCCCCCGCCGGACTCCCCGGCATGCCGCCCCTCCTCGACCCGAAGGACGTCTACGCCGCCGACCGGCCCGGCCGACTCGCCCCGGCCGTGCGGAACTTCCCCTCCCGGGTCTACGTCCCCAACACCAACTCCAACACCGTCTCGGTGATCGACCCCGCCACCTACCGGGTCGTCGAGACCATCCCGGTCGGCGTCCAGCCCCAGCACGTCGTCCCCTCCTGGGACTTGAAGACCCTCTGGGTCAACAACAACCGGGGCCACACCCTCACCCCCATCGACCCCGCCACCGGCGTCGCCGGCAAACCCGTCGAGGTCCACGACCCGTACAACCTCTACTTCACGCCCGACGGCAAGTACGCCGTCGTCATGGCCTCGCTCGACCGCGAACTCGTCTTCCGCGACCCGCACACGATGGAACGGAAGAAGTCCCTCCCGGTCAGCTGCTACGGCGTCAACCACGCCGACTTCTCCGCCGACGGCCGCTACTTCGTCGTCTCCTGCGAGTTCTCCGGCGAGCTGCTCAAGGTCGACACCGAGAAGATGGAGGTCGTCGGCCAGCAGAAACTGCCCTTCCAGGGCGCCATGCCGCAGGACGTGAAGATCTCGCCGGACGGAAAGACCTTCTACGTCGCAGACATGATGGCCCACGGCGTGTGGGTCCTGGACGGCGACGCGTTCACCACCCCCACCCTGCTGCCCACCGGCAAGGGCGCCCACGGCCTCTACATCAGCCGGGACTCCCGCGAGATGTACATCCCCAACCGCGGCGAGGGCTCGATCTCCGTCTTCGACTTCGGGAAGAACAAGCTGACCAAGAAGTGGCGGCTGCCGGACGGCGGCTCCCCCGACATGGGCGGCGTCTCCGCCGACGGCAAGGTCCTGTGGCTCTCCGGCCGCTACGACTCCGAGGTGTACGCCATCGACACCGCCACCGGCCGGCAGCTCGCCCGCATCCCCGTCGGCAGCGGCCCCCACGGCCTCGCCGTCTACCCCCAGCCCGGCCGCTACTCCCTCGGCCACACGGGCATCTTCAGATAGCCGTCACCCGGCGACCAGCAGCGCCTCCGACGCCACCGGGCGGTAGCCCGCCGCCTGGAAGACCCGGACGCTGCGGGCGTTGCCGGGGGACTGCTGGGCCCACACCACCCCGCCGGGCGTGAGGTGGCGGGCGGCCGTCGCCAGGGCCCGGCCCAGACCCCGGTGGCGCACCGCCTCGTCCACCTCGATCGCCGCCTCCCAGCGGCCGGCGACACCGCGGCCCAGCACCAGCACCCCGCCGTCGGCCGCCCACACGCTGACCTCGTCGCGGAACTTCAGCGCCCGGGCCACCCGGGGGTGGTCCGGGTCCTCGATCTCGCGGAGCGGCAGCGGGGGCGCGCCGGGCAGGGCGTCGGCCACGGTCAGCAGGTCGATGGTGTTCATCTGCCGGCCGGTGCGGGCCATCAGCGCCGTCAGGAACCCCGGGTTCATGCTCGCCGCGAGCGGGTCGCTCGACGTGGCCGCCAGCTCGGCCCGCACCCAGTCGGGGTCCGCGTCCGTGAAGACCACCGAGTGGGCGGTGAAGGCCAGCACCCCGGCGTCCCGGGGGCCCGGCTGCGGCACCACCGTCGTCGAACCGTCCGGGGGCGGAAACTCCCCGCGCGCCGCCTCCGCCAGTATCCGTGCCACCTCGTCGCTCATACCCCCATCATCCGGCAGCGGCGGGCCAGCTAATCTGACCCCCGTCAGACAAGCACCAAGAAGGGGCGGAAGCAGTGGCGGACATCGAGTCGGCACGCACGGCATTCAACAAGTTCGACGTGGACGGGGACGGCTTCATCACCGCCGCGGAGTACAAGAGCGTCATGGCGCAGCTGGGCGACTTCAACGTCACCGAGACGGTCGCCGAGGTGCTCATCAAGCAGCGCGACGACAACGGTGACGGCGTGCTGTCCTGGGACGAGTTCTGGGCGCACTACAGCAAGGCGTGACCCACCGGCCGGGGCGGGCGACGCAACGCTGAGTTGCCGCCCGTCCGGGGCTCGGTGACGATCGACCGGTGACGCTTCCCGGACCCTTCGGTATCCCGAGCCGTCTGACGGCCGCGGTCGTCGCCGCGGTCGCCGTCCTCGCCGTCGTCCTGCTGGGCGCCGGTCTCGCGCAGACGGGCACCGGCGAACTGCGGATACCCGCCGCCGGCACCACCTCCCTCCTGAGGCTCCTCGTCCTCACCGGCCTCGCCGTCCACATCGGCGAACTCGCCGGACGCAGGATCGCCGGCGGGGGACCCCTGCCCCGGAGCCTGGCCCTGCCCGCCGCGCTGCTCGCCGCGGCCGCCTCCGCCGGACTCCTGCTGCTCTTCTGGGCCGTCAGCGGGCTGAGCCCCACCGTCGTGTACGGGCTGCGCGAGGGCCGCCTGCTCCTCGTGACCGCCAACGCCTTCGCCCTCGCCGCCTTCTGCGCGGCCTCCCGCCGACCCGGCCTCGCCGTCCTGCCGCTCGCCGTCGCCGTCGGCGCCGAGGCGATGCGCGCCCACCCGGAGGCGTACCAGCAGGCCCTCGGGACCGGTCTGACCGTCGTCCACCTCACGGCCGCCTCGCTCTGGACAGGCACCCTCCTGTACGTGCTCCGCACCATGCGGCTGCGCGGCGGCGGGCGGGACGTCCTCGTCCGCTACGCCCGGATGGCCGCCTGGGTCTACGCCGCCCTCGCGGTCACCGGCACCGCCTCGACGCTCCGCAGGCTGCCGCTGGACGCCGTCCTGACCACCGCCTACGGGCGGCTCCTGCTGGTGAAGCTGGTGCTGTTCGGCGGGGCGAGCCTGCTGGCGCTCGCCGCCCGGGGACGGATGCTGTCGGGCGCGAACGCCCAGGCACCCGCGCGCGTGGAGATGTCCGTCCTCGCCGCGATCGTGGTCGTCTCGGTCCTGCTCACCGTGGTCCCCGACCCCCGCGGCCTCGTGCCCTGACCGAGACCGACGGGGCGGGCCGGAGCGTGGTGCCGGCCCCGGCGTGACGGGCGCGACCGGAGCGACCTGACGCATTGGCCTAGACCTATTGTGCGGCTCTGTCCGCGACGGTACGTTCTTCCCCGGCTGCGCAGCCGGTACGTACCGCACCACATCGCATCGTCACGCACTCCGCCGGGGCATCCCGGCGTTTTCAGGAGGCAATGCCATGTACCGTCGCACAGCAGCCGCACTCGCCACCGCCGTCACCGCCGGGGCCCTCGCACTCGGCACCGCCGCCACCGCCGAGGCGGCTCCCGGCCCCGGCTGGTACCCGCGCAGCCACCACGTCTCGTACGCCGACTGCCAGGCCACCGGCAAGGCCGGCTACCAGATCTGGGGCCCGATCTTCTTCTGCGAGCCCCTCAGCTCCACCCGCCCGGACGTCATCGTCCTCTGGGTCCGCGCCTGACCGGAACGCGAAACGGCCGGCCCCGGGAAGTCCGGGGCCGGCCGTGCGGGTGAACGGTTCAGCACTCGATGATGTTCACCGCGAGACCGCCGCGCGCGGTCTCCTTGTACTTCACGCTCATGTCGGCACCGGTCTCCTTCATGGTCTTGATGACCTTGTCGAGGGAGACCAGGTGGCTGCCGTCGCCGCGCATCGACATCTTCGCCGCCGTGACGGCCTTGACCGCCGCCATGCCGTTCCGCTCGATGCACGGGATCTGGACCAGGCCGCCGACCGGGTCGCAGGTCAGGCCCAGGTTGTGCTCCATGCCGATCTCGGCCGCGTTCTCCACCTGCTCAGGGGTGCCGCCGAGGACCTCGGCGAGGGCGCCGGCGGCCATCGAGCAGGCCGAGCCGACCTCGCCCTGGCAGCCGACCTCGGCGCCGGAGATGGACGCGTTCTCCTTGAAGAGCATGCCGACCGCGCCCGCCGCGAGCATGAAGCGGACGATGCCGTCGTCGTCGGCGCCGGGCACGAAGTTCATGTAGTAGTGCAGGACCGCCGGGATGATGCCGGCCGCGCCGTTCGTCGGGGCGGTGACCACCCGGCCGCCCGCCGCGTTCTCCTCGTTCACGGCCATCGCGTACAGGGTGATCCACTCCATGGCGTGCGCCGCCGGGTCGCCCTCGGAGCGCAGCTTCCGGGCGGAGGTCGCGGCACGCCGGCGCACCTTCAGGCCGCCGGGCAGGATGCCCTCGCGGGCCATGCCGCGCGAGACGCAGGACTGCATGACCCGCCAGATCTCCAGGAGGCCGGCGCGGATCTCGTCCTCGGTGCGCCACGCCTTCTCGTTCTCCAGCATCATCGAGGAGATCGACAGACCGGTCTCCTTGGCGAGGCGGAGCAGCTCGTCACCGGTGCGGAAGGGGTACTTCAGGACGGTGTCGTCGGGGACGATCGGGTTCTCGCCCGCCACGGCGTCCTCGTCCACGACGAAGCCGCCGCCGACCGAGTAGTACGTCTTCTCCAGGACGAGCGCGCCCTCCGCGTCGTACGCGAAGACCGTCATGCCGTTGGCGTGGTACGGGAGCGCCTTGCGCCGGTGCAGGACCAGGTCGGCGTCGAAGTCGAAGGGGATCTCGTGGGCGCCGAGCAGGTTGATCCGGCCGCTCGCCTTGATCCGCTCGAACTCGTCGTCGGCCGTCTCGACGTTCACCGTCCGGGGCGAGTTGCCCTCCAGGCCGAGCAGGACCGCCTTGGGGGTGCCGTGGCCGTGGCCCGTCGCGCCGAGCGAGCCGTACAGCTCGGCCCGTATCGCCGCGGTGTGGGCGAGCAGCCCCTCGTTCTTCAGCCGGCGCGCGAACATCCGGGCCGCACGCATGGGACCCACCGTGTGGGAGCTCGACGGGCCGATGCCGATCGAGAACAGGTCGAAGACCGAGATGGCCACGGGAGGACTCCTTGTGGGGGCTAGACGCCGTTGTCTGCCGGGGTGGTGCAGAAGAGCGTGTGGTGGGGCGTGACGCCAAGAGCGGGGGCACCGCGCTCACTGTCCAGTGTGCGCGGTGCCCCGGAGCTTCGTACGAACAAAAGCGTACGAAATTACTTCAGGCCGGGGTACAGCGGGTGCTTGTCCGCCAGCGCGGTGACCCGGGCCTTGAGGGACTCGGCGTCGAAGCCGGGCTTCAGGGTCTCCGCGATGATGTCGGCGACCTCGGTGAAGTCCTCCGCCTGGAAACCGCGGGTCGCCAGCGCCGGCGTACCGATGCGCAGACCCGAGGTGACCATCGGCGGGCGCGGGTCGTTCGGAACGGCGTTCCGGTTGACCGTGATGCCGACCTCGTGGAGACGGTCCTCGGCCTGCTGGCCGTCCAGCTCGCTGTCGCGCAGGTCGACGAGGAGCAGGTGCACGTCCGTACCGCCGGACAGGACCGAGACACCGTGCGCGGTGACGTCGTCCTGGACCAGGCGCTCGGCGATGATGCGGGCGCCGTCCAGGGTGCGCTGCTGGCGCTCCTTGAACTCCTCCGAGGCCGCGACCTTGAAGGAGACGGCCTTGGCCGCGATCACGTGCTCCAGCGGGCCGCCCTGGAAACCGGGGAAGACCGAGGAGTTCAGCTTCTTCGCGAACTCCTTCTTCGCCAGGATGATGCCGCCGCGGGGGCCGCCGAGCGTCTTGTGCGTGGTGGAGGTCACCACGTCCGCGTACTCGACCGGGTTCGGGTGCAGACCGGCCGCGACCAGACCCGCGAAGTGGGCCATGTCGACCCACAGGTACGCCTCGACCTCGTCGGCGATCCGGCGGAACTCGGCGAAGTCCAGCTGACGCGGGTAGGCGGACCAGCCCGCGATGATCACCTTGGGGCGGTGCTCCTTGGCGAGGCGCTCGACCTCGGCCATGTCGACCAGACCGGCCTCGTCCACGTGGTACGCGACCACGTTGAACTGCTTGCCCGAGAAGTTCAGGCGCATGCCGTGGGTCAGGTGACCGCCGTGCGCCAGGTCCAGACCCAGGATCGTGTCGCCGGGCTGGGCGATCGCGAAGAGGGCGGCCTGGTTCGCGGAGGCGCCGGAGTGCGGCTGGACGTTGGCGTACTCGGCGCCGAACAGGTCCTTGACCCGGTCGATCGCGATCTGCTCGGCCACGTCGACGTGCTCGCAGCCGCCGTAGTAGCGGCGGCCCGGGTAACCCTCGGCGTACTTGTTGGTGAGGACGGAGCCCTGGGCCTCCATGACCGCGACCGGAGCGCAGTTCTCCGACGCGATCATCTCGAGGGTGGACTGCTGACGGCGGAGCTCGGCGTCGACGGCGGCGGCGACGTCGGGGTCCAGCTCGTGGAGGGGAGTGTTCAGAAGCGACATGAATCGATCCCTAAGGGGTCTCGGGCCCGGTCTCAGTTCCCGGCGGAGAACGCGGTGTACTCGTCGACGGTGAGCAGCTCGGCCGGCTCACCCGAGACGCGCACCTTGAACAGCCAGCCACCCTCGAACGGAGCCGTGTTCACCAGGGACGGGTCGTCCACCACGTCCTGGTTGGCCTCGACGACCTCGCCCGTGACGGGGGAGTAGAGGTCGCTGACGGACTTCGTCGACTCCAGCTCGCCGCAGGTGTCGCCCGCGGTGACGGTGTCGCCGACAGCGGGGAGCTGGGCGTAGACGACGTCACCGAGCGCGTTGGCGGCGAACTCCGTGATGCCGATCGTCGCGACGCCGTCCACGGCGTCCGACAGCCACTCGTGCTCCTTGGTGTAGCGCAGCTGCTGGGGGTTGCTCATGACCTGATTCTCCTGGATCGAGGGAGTGCTGATGAACGTGGGTCTTACGGGGTGAGACGCGGAGTGAGACGGATGCGTCACTTCTGGCGCTTGTAGAACGGCAGCGCGACGACCTCGTACGGCTCGTGGGTGCCGCGGATGTCCACACCTACACCCTCGGTGCCCGGAGCGGCGTGCGCCGCGTCCACGTAGGCGATCGCGATCGGCTTGCCGAGCGTCGGGGACGGGGCGCCGGAGGTCACCTCGCCGATCACCACGCCGTCCTTGACGACGGAGAACCCGGCGCGCGGCACCCGGCGGCCCTCGGCGATCAGGCCGACGAGCTTGCGCGGCGGGGCGGTCTCGGCGCGCTCGGCGGCCTTCTCCAGCGCCTCACGACCGACGAAGCGGCCCTCGTTGGTCGTCTTCTCGAACTTGACGACACGACCGAGGCCGGCGTCGAAGGGGGTGAGGGCGGTGGTCAGCTCGTGGCCGTACAGCGGCATGCCCGCCTCCAGGCGGAGCGTGTCGCGGCAGGACAGGCCGCAGGGGATCAGGCCGACCGGGGCGCCCGCCTCGGTCAGGGCCTTCCACACGCCCTCGGCGTGCTCCGGCTTCAGGAACAGCTCGAAGCCGTCCTCGCCGGTGTAGCCGGTACGGGCGATCAGCGCGGGCACGCCCGCGACCGTGCCGGGCAGGCCGGCGTAGTACTTCAGCCCGTCCAGGTCGGCGTCGGTGAGCGACTTCAGGATGCCGGGGGACTCCGGGCCCTGCACCGCGATCAGGGCGTACGCGTCGCGGTCGTCGCGGACCTCGGCGTCGAAGCCCTCCGAGCGCGCCACCAGCGCGTCCAGGACGATCTGCGCGTTGGAGGCGTTGGCGACGACCATGTACTCCGTCTCGCCCAGCCGGTAGACGATCAGGTCGTCGAGGATGCCGCCGTCCTCCTGGCAGATCATCGTGTAGCGGGCGCGGCCGAGGCCCACCGTGGAGATGTTGCCGACCAGGGCGTGGTCGAGGAGCTCGACGGCCTGCGGGCCGGTGACGGTGATCTCGCCCATGTGGGAGAGGTCGAAGAGGCCGGCGTGCGTGCGGACGGCGACGTGCTCGTCGCGCTCGCTGCCGTACCGGAGCGGCATGTCCCAGCCCGCGAAGTCGGTCATGGTCGCGCCCAGCGAACGATGCAGGGCATCGAGGGCGGTCAGACGGGGGGCAGTGCTCATGGGGTGGCTCCCGGGTCCCAAGGGCGTGATCGGTGACGAAAACACATGACGGGCGAGGACGTCCTCCCCATCTGTCATGGAACCTGAGAGGTTCACCGAGGGCATCCTCGGCTTGCACCTTGGGTGGGGACACGTGACGTGTCCCGCTTTTCAGATCTGCCTCATCCGCGCGGTACGGGGCCTGAGAGATTCAAGGGAGGGTCTTGCTCCTTCGGCGTCCGGACGCGCTCGGCGGTCCGGAACTCTCCCGCGCGGATTCGAGCGGCCGGTATGCGATTGTGTGGCGACTGTGCGCGCCTGGCGGGCACATCATTGCACGCGGTGTCGGCGGGGCAAATCGCTTGTGTGCCATTACCGTTTCTTTACACTGCGTGGGCAAGGGTCTCCTCAGGTCTCCTGAGACCCGACAGGGGGAGCGAGCGATGAGGATCCGGCACACCGGCGCATACGCGACCAGTACCGGCATACCGACCCAACGGGCCCGTGCCCGGACCCGCGGTCGCGGCCGGCTCCTGCGGGACCTGCGCGAGCGCGGCGGCCGAGGCCCCCGCGCCCTCACCTTCGCCGCCGGTGACCTCGTGGTCGTCTCCGGGCTGCCCGGCAGCGGCAAGTCCACCCTCATGCGGAGAGCCGCCGAGGGCCACGGCGTCGACTCCCAGGACGCCCGCGAGCGCTGGGAGGCCCGGATGCCCCGCCTCCTGCCCTACGCCGTCTACCGCCCCCTCGTCCGGCTCGCCCACTACGCCGGGCTCCGCCGCGCCCTGCGCGCCGGTGCGAGCGTGATCGTCCACGACTGCGGCACCCAGTCCTGGGTGCGCGGCTGGCTCGCGCGCGAGGCCCGCCGCCGGGGCCGCGCCCTCCATCTGATCCTCCTCGACGTCACCCCGGACACCGCCCGGGCCGGCCAGCACGCCCGCGGCCGCGGCGTCTCCGCCTACGCCTTCGCGCGGCACCGCCGGGCCGTCGGCCGGCTGCTGAGGGCCGCCGAATCCGGCAGCCTCCCGCCCGGCTGCGCCTCCGTCACCCTCCTCGACCGCGCCGCGGCCGACACCCTGCGTCGCATCTCCTTCCGCGAGGCCGCCTGACGGTCCGGGGTCCGCCCGGGCCCTTACCCTTCACCTTTTGGCCACGGCGGCGCCGGGGCGGCGTTAGGGTGCTGCCGGGCGGCCGTTGCGGCAGGCCGTGCGAGAAGGGGAAAGGCGACCGTGGACGTGATGTGGCCGGGCAACGAGCTCGAAGAGGTCCTTGCCGCCTCACTCGGCAACCCCACGGCGGGCGGACGGCTCGTCGAGGTGCTGGGCCGCAGCCCGGTCTGGGTGCCCCTGCCCAACGGCGGCGGCCCCGACAGCCCCGACCTCGACCTCCCCACCCTGGAGATCGACGGCGCGGCCTACGTCCCCGTCTTCAGCTCCGAGCAGCAGTTCCTCGCCTGTGTCGGAGACCACATGTCCTTCGCGGTGGCACCCGCCCGTGACTTCGCCCGCGGTCTGCCGCCGCAGCTCGGCATCGCCGTGAACCCCGGCGGCACCGTCGGCGTCCCGCTGCCCCCGCCGGCCGTCGCCGAGCTCTGCCGCGTCGGCCGCACCCCGCTCGACGGCCCCGCATCCGGCGGCCGCGTGCGGCTCTTCGAGCCCGACTGGCAGGACGACCCGGTCGACTTCCTGGCCGCCGCCTCCGCCGAGTTCGACGCCACCGGCGTCGTCACCAGCGCCCGCCGCGCGCTCGCCAGCGTCGAGGGCACCGAACCGGCCCTCTTCATCGGCGTCCAGCTGGCCGCCTGGGACGGCGTCGACCGCAACGCGCCCCTGGACGCCCTCGGCCGGGCACTCGGCCGCGTCGAGGTCGCCTGGCCGGTCAACCTCATCCTGCTCGACATGGCGCAGGACCCGGTCGGTGACTGGATGCTGGAGCGGGTCCGCCCGTTCTACCAGCGCGCCGCCGTGTGAGCGGCCCCCTGTTTAAGCTGAACTGACCGGTGAGTCGAATCGACTCGGCAGCGGCACGCACGCCGCGCGGACATGGTGGACGGAAGAGGGGCGGGGACCCATGGTGAGCGCGTCAGGCACCGCTGCGGCCGGCGAGGTCGAGCGCATGCTGCGCGAGGTGGCACCCGGACGCTACGACGCGTACGAGCAGCTGCTGCACGCCCTCGCCGACGGCGAACTCCGGATGCTGCTCTGGCAGGGCTCGCCCGGTTCCCCCGACGCCCAGTACGGGAACATGGAGGTCGACGGCTTCGGCTACGCGCCCTGCGTCACCTCCGCCCAGGAACTCGCCGCCTCCGGCTGGAACCGCGCCCACGAGCTCGTCACCGGCCGGGACATCGCCCGCGCCCTCTACCCCGACCGCTGGGGCGTCTGGCTGAATCCGCACGCCCCCGGCGGCGGCGTCGGCATCCCCTGGGCCGATCTGCGCCGGATCGCCACCGGCCTCGACCGGATGCCCGCGGGCCCGCTGCGGGTCACCGAGCCCGCCCTGGAGATCCCGCAGTTCTACGCCCTGCTCACGCAGAACGCGCACCGCACCCCGGCCGTCCGGGCGCTGCGCCGCGGCTGGGTGCAGCCCGCGCTCGGCTCCCCGTACCTCGCCATCGGCCTCGACCTGTACGACACGTCCCCGGCGGCCGTCGACACGGTCCGCGCGATGATGCGCCAGTCCATCGGCTCCGTGCCCGACGGGCTGCCCGTCTCGACGGTCGCGCTCTCCGACGCGTACGACCCGGTGGCCCTCTGGCTGCGCGCGAACGCCCGCCCCTTCTACGACCGCGAGGCGCACGCCGGCCGTGGTTCCGCCCCCGTCCCGGGGTACGGATACCCGCCGGCGACCCCGTCCGGATACTGAGACGCCCCGCCTCTCTCCACGCGCCCCACCAGCCCCACCGGAGTCCGTCGTTCGCCCCAATTGAGGAGGTCGAACGCCCTGTTGGGCGACATGCCCGATTACGGTGAAGAGGACCCGAGATGGTCCGCTCAGACGATCACGACGTCCGGATAACGGAAGTCGCAGCACCGCATCACGTTTGAGCAAACATTCCTCGTCAGGGCTGGCGGGTGATCACAAGCGCATTGAAGACTCCCCGGAACACCGGGCATTCGGCTCCCTTCGAGCCGGTGCCCAGCAGGTTGTTCCACCAAGCCGCTACCCGCGGCGGGCAAGGGCCGGCTACCGGCGGCCGAGAGGGGTCCTCACCACGATGACGGCACCACTGCACGAGACGAGTGCGGGCGAGGCGACCGCCACCGTCGACGGCGCGCCCGACGCTTCCGGCACTCCGGACACCCCCGCCGCCAAGGCGATCGAGGGGCGCTCGCCCTGGAAGATCGCCTGGACGCGCCTCAAGCGCGACAAGCTCGCCCTCGCGGGCGCCTTCGTCGTCGTCTTCCTCGTCCTGGTCGCGATCCTCGCGCCGGTCATCGTCGGTCTCCTCGGCCACCCGCCGGACGAGTTCCACGAGGACCAGATCGACCCGCTGTTCGGCACCCCGATCGGCTCCTGGGGCGGCGTCAGCTCCGACTTCCTCTTCGGAGTCGAGCCCGTCAACGGCCGCGACGTCTTCAGCCGCATCGTCTACGGCGCCCGGATCTCGCTGCTCGTCGCCTTCCTGGCGGCGGTCTTCGCGGTCGCCCTCGGCACCGTCCTCGGCA
Source organism: Streptomyces sp. NPDC059534 (assembly GCF_042743475.1). Taxonomy (NCBI): domain Bacteria; kingdom Bacillati; phylum Actinomycetota; class Actinomycetes; order Kitasatosporales; family Streptomycetaceae; genus Streptomyces; species Streptomyces sp. NPDC059534. The sequence goes on along the minus strand of NZ_JBHWAQ010000014.1, from coordinate 80,607 downwards.
TCATCGCCGGCTACTTCGGCGGCTGGATCGACGCGGCCCTCAGCCGGGTCATGGACGTCATGCTCGCCTTCCCGCAGCTGCTCTTCACGATCGCCCTGGTCTCCGTCCTGCCGAACGAACTCCTCGGCCTCGACGGCTCGGGCGTCCGCATCGCCGCCCTGGTGCTCGTCATCGGCTTCTTCGGCTGGCCCTACGTGGGCCGCATCGTCCGAGGCCAGACCCTGTCGCTGCGCAACCGCGAGTACGTCGAAGCCGCCCAGAGCCTGGGCGCCGGCCGCCTGTACATCCTGCGCCGCGAACTGCTCCCGAACCTGATCGCCCCGATCACGGTCTACGCGACCCTCATGATCCCCACCAACATCCTCACCGAAGCGGCGCTCAGCTTCCTCGGCGCGGGTGTGAAGCCGCCCACCGCTTCCTGGGGACAGATGCTGTCGACGGCCATCACCACCTACGAGTCGGACCCGCTGTTCATGGTGATCCCCGGCCTCGCGATCTTCATCACCGTCCTGGCGTTCAACCTCTTCGGCGACGGCGTGCGTGACGCGCTCGACCCGAAGGGCTCCCGCTGACCATTCGCCGACGACACGCAAGACCCGCCCCTGCCGCTGTCGACAGGAGGCTCATCCCCACTCGGCGGACCGCCGTATCGGCCGCCACTATCCGGAGGTTGCGAGACCCATGACTCTGATGAGCTCTCAGAGGCGCAGAATCGCCGCGGGCGCGCTGCTCGCGGCGGCCACGATGGTCGTCACCACCGCCTGCGGCGGCGACAACGGCGGCAGCGGCGACAAGGGCAAGGGCGGTGCGCCCGGCTTCAACGCCGGTGTGAACAAGGTCGCCAACGCCTCCGACAAGAAGGGCGGCGAGCTGAAGTTCATCGGCTCGCAGGAGGCCGACAACTGGGACCCGCAGCGCGGCTACTACGGCTTCGTCTGGGACTTCCAGCGCTACTACACCCGCCAGCTCGTCACCTTCAAGGCCGAGCCGGGCGCCGCCTCCACCGAGCTGGTCCCGGACCTCGCCACCGACGCCGGCAAGGTCTCGGCCGACGGCCTGACCTACACCTTCACGCTGAAGGACGGGGTGAACTGGCAGGACGGCAAGCCGATCACCTCGAAGGACATCAAGTACGGCATCGAGCGCATCTGGGCCCAGGACGTCATCTCCGGCGGCCCGATCTACCTCCAGCAGGTCCTCGACCCCAAGGGCGAGTACAAGGGTCCCTACAAGGACACCTCCGCGGACAAGCTCGGCCTGAAGGCGATCGAGACCCCGGACGACAAGACCATCATCTTCAAGCTGCCGGTCGCCAACGGTGACTTCCTGCAGATGCTGGCCATGCCCGCCGCCTCCCCGGTCCGCCAGGACAAGGACACCAAGGCCAAGTACGGCCTGAACGTGTTCTCCTCCGGCCCGTACAAGTGGGAGTCGTACACGCCGAACAAGTCCATGAAGCTTGTCCGCAACGACAAGTGGGACGCCAAGACGGACACCGTCCGCAAGGCGCTCCCGGACAAGATCAGCGTCACGTTCACCACGAACGCCGACGACATGGACAACCGTCTGGTCGAGGGCGAGTACGACCTCGACATCAACGCGACGGGCGTCGGCGCCTCCGCCCGCCAGAAGGTGCTCCAGCAGCACAAGGGCAACGTCGACAACCCGCAGACGGGCTTCATCCGCTACGCGGTCTTCCCGCAGACGGTCATCCCCAACATCGAGTGCCGCAAGGCCATCATCTACGCGGCCGACTCCAAGTCGCTGCAGACCGCCCGTGGCGGCCCGCAGGCCGGTGGCGACATCGCCTCCAACATGCTGCCGCCGGCGCTCAAGGGTGCCGACCCGAAGGCCGACCCGTACGGCAAGCTCGCGGGCGCCCCGGACCTCGCCAAGGCCAAGGAGGCCCTGGCGAAGTGCGGTAAGCCGAACGGCTTCAAGACCACGATCGCGGTCCGCAACAACAAGAAGATCGAGATCGCGACCGCCGAGTCCCTCCAGCAGTCGCTGCTGAAGGTCGGCATCGACGCCCAGATCGACCAGTTCGACGGCGCCCAGACCTCCGGCATCATCGGTTCGCCGAAGGTCGTCAAGGAGAAGGGCTACGGCATCATCATCATGGGCTGGGGCGCCGACTTCCCGACCGGCCAGGGCTTCCTCCAGCCGCTGGTCGACGGTCGCTTCATCCTGCAGAGCGGCAACAACAACTTCTCGGAGCTGAACGACAAGGCCGTCAACGGCCTGTTCGACCAGGCGCTGAAGGAGACCGACCCGACCAAGGCCGGCGAGCTCTACCAGCAGATCAACACGAAGGTCTCGGAGGCCGCGGTCTACCTGCCCTTCACCCACGAGAAGAACATCATCTGGCGCGGATCCCGGCTGACCAACGTCTACACCGCCGACGCCTACAACGGCCGCTACGACTACGCGTCGCTCGGCGTCGTCAAGTAATCCGACCCGCTCCACCGGCGCACCACCCGCCGCCAGGCCCGAAGGGCAGGTGATGGCCGAAGGCGGCGGCCGGGGAACCCGATCGGGATCCCCGGCCGCCGACCGGCCGACCGCATGCTTGCATACATAGTCCGGCGACTCTTCGCAGTCGTCGTGATGCTGCTCGTCGTCACTCTGGTGACGCTCAGCATCTTCTTCCTCATCCCCAAGATGACCGGCAGCGACCCTGCCGCGATGTTCGTCGGCAAGCAGGCGGATCCGGCTTCCATCGAGGCCATCCGGCAGAAGCTCGGCCTGGACGAGCCGATCCTGGTGCAGTTCTGGCACTTCGTCTCCGGCATCTTCGTCGGCCGTGACTACACCGGTGGCGGCGACACCATCCACTGCGCGATGCCCTGCTTCGGCTACTCGTTCCGCACCGAGCAGGACGTCTCGTCGATGCTGGTCGACGCCTTCCCCGTGACCCTCTCCATGGTCGTCGGCGCCGCCGCGCTGTGGCTGGTCCTGGGTGTCTCCACGGGCGTGGTCTCCGCGCTCAAGCGGGGCACGATCATCGACCGCGCGGCCATGATCACCGCGCTCGCCGGTGTCTCGCTGCCCATCTTCTTCACCGCCATGCTGGCGATGCTGGTCTTCCGCACCCAACTGGGCTGGCTCAACGCCTCGTACGTGCCGATCACCGAGTCCTTCGGCGGCTGGTTCGGCGGCCTGCTGCTGCCCTGGGTGACCCTCGCCTTCCTGTACGCGGCGATGTACGCGCGGCTCACCCGCGCCACCATGCTGGAGGTCCTCGGCGAGGACTACATCCGCACCGCACGGGCCAAGGGCCTCCCGGAGTCGGTCGTGCTCGGCAAGCACGCCATGCGCTCCACCATGACCCCCATCCTGACCATCTTCGGCATGGACCTCGGCGCCCTCATCGGCGGCGCGATCCTGACCGAGACCGCGTTCAGCCTCCACGGCCTCGGCGGTCTCGCCATCAAGGGCGTGAGCGAGCGTGACCTGCCGCTGATCCTGGCCGTCACCCTCATCACCGCCGCGTGCGTCGTCATCGCGAACCTCGTGGTGGACCTGCTGTACGCGGTGATCGACCCCCGAGTGAGGCTCGCATGACGGACAAGCTGACGAAGACGGGCGCCGCGCCCGGAGAGCCGGTCGTGTCCTCGGGCGCCCCGTCCGACGCCTTCCTCGACGTACGCGACCTGAAGATCCACTTCCCGACCGACGACGGTCTGGTCAAGTCGGTCGACGGCCTCAGCTTCCAGCTGGAGAAGGGCAAGACCCTCGGCATCGTGGGCGAGTCCGGCTCCGGCAAGTCGGTCACCTCGCTCGGCATCATGGGCCTCCACACGGTCGGCCAGTACGGCCGCCAGAAGGCCCGGATCTCCGGCGAGATCTGGCTCAACGGCCGTGAACTGCTCTCCGCGGACCCGGACGAGGTCCGCCGGATGCGCGGCCGCGAGATGGCGATGATCTTCCAGGACCCGCTGTCCGCGATGCACCCGTACTACACGATCGGCCACCAGATCGTGGAGGCGTACCGCGTCCACCACAAGGTCGACAAGAAGACGGCACGCCGGCGGGCCGTCGAACTGCTCGACCGGGTCGGCATCCCCGAGCCCGGCAAGCGGTTCGACAACTACCCGCACGAGTTCTCCGGCGGCATGCGCCAGCGCGCGATGATCGCCATGGCGCTCGTCAACAACCCGGAACTGCTCATCGCCGACGAGCCGACCACCGCGCTCGACGTCACCGTGCAGGCCCAGATCCTCGACCTGATGCGGGACCTCCAGAAGGAGTTCGGCTCCGCGGTCGTCATCATCACCCACGACCTCGGCGTCGTCGCCGAGCTCGCCGACGACATCCTCGTCATGTACGGCGGGCGCTGCGTCGAACGCGGTCCGGCCGAGTCCGTCTTCTACGAGCCGCAGCACCCCTACACCTGGGGCCTGCTCGGCTCGATGCCGAGGATCGACCGCGACCAGACCGAGCGGCTCATCCCCGTCAAGGGCAACCCGCCCAGCCTCATCAACATCCCGAGCGGCTGCGCCTTCAACCCGCGCTGCCCGTACGCGGACGTCCCCAAGGGCGGCATCACCCGCACCCAGCGGCCCGAACTGGCCCAGGCGGGCGAGCGCCACTACTCGGCCTGCCACATGCCGCAGGAGGAGCGGACCCGCATCTGGACCGAAGAGATTGCGCCGAAACTGTGAGCGACAACATGGAACCTCTGCTCAAGGTCAGCGGCCTGAAGAAGCACTTCCCCATCAAGAAGGGGCTTCTCCAGCGCCAGACCGGCGCGGTCAAGGCGGTCGACGGGATCGACTTCGAGGTCTACCCCGGTGAGACCCTCGGCGTGGTCGGCGAGTCCGGCTGCGGCAAGTCCACGATGGGCCGGCTCATCACCCGGCTCCTCGAACCCACCGACGGCACGGTCGAGTTCCAGGGCAAGGACATCTCCCACCTCGGCGTCGCGGGCATGCGTCCGTTCCGCCGGGACATCCAGATGATCTTCCAGGACCCGTACGGCTCGCTGAACCCGCGCCACACGGTCGGCACGATCGTCTCCGCGCCCTTCAAGCTCCAGGGCGTCGAGCCCGAGGGCGGCGTGAAGAAGGAGGTCCAGCGCCTTCTCGGCCTGGTCGGCCTCAACCCCGAGCACTACAACCGCTACCCGCACGAGTTCTCCGGCGGCCAGCGCCAGCGCATCGGCATCGCCCGCGCGCTCGCCCTCAAGCCGAAGCTCGTCGTCGCGGACGAGCCCGTCTCCGCCCTGGACGTCTCCATCCAGGCGCAGGTGGTCAACCTCCTGGACGACCTCCAGCAGGAACTCGGCCTCACGTACGTGATCATCGCGCACGACCTCTCGGTCATCCGGCACGTCTCGGACCGCATCGCGGTGATGTACCTCGGCAAGATCGTCGAGCTCGCCGACCGCAAGTCGCTGTACGAGAACCCGATGCACCCGTACACCCGCGCCCTCATGTCGGCGGTCCCGATCCCGGACCCCCGCCGCCGAGGCGCGAAGAGCGACCGCATCCTCCTCACCGGCGACGTCCCCTCCCCGATCGCCCCGCCGCCCGGCTGCCGCTTCCACACCCGCTGCTGGAAGGCCACGGAGGTCTGCAAGACCCAGGAACCGCCGCTGGTCGAGCTCCGCCCCGGTCAGCGCGTCGCCTGCCACCACCCGGAGAACGCCGACTCCCTCACCATCCCCGCCGCCCGCCGCCCGGTGGACCTCACCCTCACGGCCAAGCCCTCCGCGGTCGCGGAGGCCGACGAGCCCGCCAAGGACGAGACCCCGGACGACTGACCCCCACCGAGGCCCCTGCCCCCACCGGCCAGGGGCCTCCCCCACGCGGTCGCCGGCCCCCCTGGCCGGCCGCGGAGCCCCCTGGCCGGCCCCACCCCGTGTGGGCGCCGGCCCCGGCGCCCGGCCCCGGGCCCACCTCCGTGTGGGCAATCGTCCCGCTGGGCGGGACGGGTGGGCACACGGGACGGCGCCCCGTTGCCGGGCCTAGGCATTCGGTGCCTGGGCCTGGACCCCGGGTGCGGCGCCGTCGTGGGTTGTGCCCACCCTCCCCCAGACTCCGTCCGGGGGGACCCCCACGCCCCAGCGGAACAGTTGCCCACAACGTGGGGGGACGCGGGCGGCAACGCCCCGGCGGAGGCGTCCGCAACGCGGGGACACACGGGTCCGGCGCCGCCGTGGAGCGGCTGCCCGACAGGTGGTGTCGGGCCCCGTCGGCCCCGAGGGGCACCCGCCCGCAGCGGGGACGGGGGGTGTCCCCGCGTTGCGCCGGGGCGACCGGGAGAATGGCCCCGTGCTCCACGATCTGTTCAGCCCCGATGTCCAGCACGCCCTGGACCTCGTCGGCATCTTCGTCTTCGCCATCTCCGGCGCCCTCCTCGCCGTCCGCAAGAACTTCGACGTCTTCGGCATCGCCGTCCTCGCGGAGGTCACGGCTCTCGGCGGTGGTCTCTTCCGTGACCTGATCATCGGCGCGGTTCCGCCGGCCGCGTTCACGGATCTCGGCTATTTCCTGATGCCTCTGATCGCCGCGGTCCTGGTGTTCTTCCTGCATCCGGAGGTCGAGCGGACCCAGACCGCGGTGAACGTCTTCGACGCGGCCGGGCTGGGGCTCTTCTGTGTGACGGGTACGACGAAGGCGTACGACTACGGCCTCGGTCTGACGTCCTCGGCCGCGCTGGGTCTGGCGACGGCCGTGGGCGGCGGTGTGCTGCGCGACGTGCTCGCGAACGAGGTGCCGTCGCTGCTGCGCTGGGACCGTGACCTGTACGCGGTGCCGGCGATCGTCGGTGCCGCGATGGTCGTGCTCTGCATCCGTTTCGACATGCTGAACGCCTTCACGAGCGGCGCGGCGGTGCTCACCGCGTTCGTGCTCCGCCTGCTGGCGATGCGCTACCACTGGCGCGCGCCCCGGGCCTGGAACCGGCGTTCGTCGGCGCGCGAGGAGCCTGAAAAAGCTACCGCTCAGTAGCTTTCTGGGGTACCGTCGGAAGCATGAGCACGAGCATCGAGACCACCGTCGCGACGAACGAGTTCGACCGCGACACCGCCGTCATCCTCCGGGAGCCCGGTGTCTATGACGCCGACCTCTCCGCCGGCTGGACGATCATCCACGCCGTCAACGGCGGCTACCTTCTCGCCCTGCTCGGCCGCGCTCTCGGCGACCACCTCCCGCACCCCGACCCGTTCACGATCTCGGCGCACTACCTGACGCCGTCCGTGCCGGGCCCCGCGGTGATCCGCGCGCAGACCGTCCGTACGGGCCGGACGCTCTCCACGGGCCAGGCGTCCCTCTTCCAGTACGCCGAGGACGGCACCGAGGTCGAGCGCATCCGCGTCCTCGCCTCGTACGGCGACCTCGACGCCCTCCCGGACGACGTCCGCACCACGGCGACGCCGCCGGCGATGGCCGCGATCGAGAACTGCTTCAGCGCCGCCGACAATCCGGCGCCGAGGATCCCCGGCTCCTCCGCCATCGCCGACCGGCTCGACCTCCGCCTCGACCCGGCCTGTGTCGGCTGGGCGGTCGGCGCCCCGTCCGGCAGGGGCGAGATGCGGGCGTGGTTCGGCCTCGCCGACGGCCGCGCGCCCGACGCGCTGTCCCTGCTGCTCACCGTCGACGCCCTGCCGCCGACCTCCTTCGAGCTCGGTCTCAAGGGCTGGACGCCGACTGTGGAGCTGACCACCCACATCCGCTGCCGCCCGGCCCCCGGTCCGCTGCGCGTCTCCATCACGACCCGCAACCTCGCCGGCGGTTTCCTGGAGGAGGACGCCGAGGTCTGGGACAGTGCGGACCGCCTGGTCGCCCAGTCCCGCCAGCTGGCCCGCGCCCCGCGCGACTGACGCGCGTCCGGGTCCCGGCGGTCCCGGGACCCGCCGCGGGGAGGTCGTGAACCGGCCACCCGCCGAGGCTGCCACGGCGGGCTCGTAGAATCGACGCACCATGGCATACCTCGACCACGCCGCGACCACGCCCATGCTGCCCGAGGCGATCGAGGCGATGACCGCCCAGCTCGCCGTCACGGGCAACGCCTCCTCCCTGCACGCAGCCGGCCGGAGGGCCCGGCGGACCGTCGAGGAGGGGCGCGAGATGCTCGCGGCCGCGCTCGGCGCGCGGCCGAGCGAGGTCGTCCTCACCTCCGGCGGCACGGAGGCCGACAACCTCGCCGTGAAGGGCCTCTACTGGTCCCGCCGCGCCGCCGACCCCCGCCGTACCCGCGTCCTGGCCAGTCCGGTGGAGCACCACGCCGTGCTCGACGCCGTCGACTGGCTCGCCACGCACGAGGGCGCGGACGTCGAGTACCTGCCGGTCGACCGGCACGGCCGGGTCCATCCCGAGGCGCTGCGCGAGGCCATCGCCCGCGACCCCGGCTCCGTGGCCCTGGCCACCGTCATGTGGGCCAACAACGAGATCGGCACCGTCATGGCGGTGCGTGAACTCGCCGACGTGGCGGCCGAGTTCGGCGTCCCGCTGCATGCGGACGCGGTCCAGGCCGTCGGTCAGGTCCCGGTCGACTTCGCCGCCTCCGGGCTCGCCGCGATGACCGTCTCCGGCCACAAGATCGGCGGCCCCTACGGCATCGGCGCCCTTCTCCTGGGCCGCGACCACACCCCCGTACCCGTGCTGCACGGCGGCGGCCAGGAGCGACATGTCCGCTCGGGCACGCTCGACGTGCCGGCGGTCGCCGCCTTCGCCGTCGCGGCCCGGCTGGCCACCGAGCGGCGCGAGGAGTTCGCCCGCGAGGTCGGCGCGCTGCGGGACGAGCTCGTCGCCACCGTCCGTACGATCGTCCCCGACGCGATCCTCGGCGGCGACCCGGTCGAGCGGCTCCCCGCCAACGCCCACTTCACCTTCCCCGGCTGCGAGGGCGACTCCCTGCTCCTGCTGCTGGACGCGGCCGGCATCGCCTGCTCGACCGGCTCCGCCTGCACCGCCGGCATCGCCCAGCCCAGCCACGTCCTGCTCGCCACCGGCACCGACCCGGATCTCGCCCGCGGCACCCTGCGCTTCTCCCTCGGCCACACCTCCACCAAGGAGGACGTGACCGCGGTCGCCGAGGCGATCGGCCCGGCGGTCGAACGGGCGAGGTCCGCCGGCCTCACGTGACCTTCTTCGGCACCTTCTTCGACGCCTCCCGCACCAGCCTCAGATAGCGGTCCCAGTCCCAGTGCGGCCCCGGGTCCGTGTGGTCGGTGCCCTCGACCTCCACGTGCCCGATGATGTGCTCCCGGTCCACGGGTATCCCGTATCGGGCGCATATGTCCGCCGTCAGCCGCGCCGATCCCGCGTACATCGCCGCCGTGAAGTCCTGCGGACGGTCGACGAAGCCCTCGTGCTCGATGCCGATGCTGCGCTCGTTCATGTCGCGGTTGCCGGCGTGGAAGGCGACGTCGAGCTCGCGGATCATCTGGGCCACATGGCCGTCCTTGCGGACGACGTAGTGGGCGGCGGCCCCGTGCCCCGGGTTCCGGAAGACCTTCAGGGCGGTCGCGTAGCTGCCCTGGACGACATGGATGACGACCCGGTCGATCCGGTAGTCGTCGGGCCGGTCGGCCCGGCGCCAGTTCGCCCGCGCCGCCGCCGTCCACTCGGCGCCCTTGTGGTCGAGCTCGCCCTCGACCCGCTTCTTCTCCATGCCGGGCAGCCGCCACCAGAACCGCGCCAGATCGTCCCGGGCCACCGCGGCCACCCCGATGACCGCGGCCCCGCCGCCGAGCAGCACCGCCCGTCGCCCCACCCGCCCGCCGGACCCGGCCGGCTCCTTCGCCTTGCTCCCCATGCCACCGAGAACGCTTACTCCCGCGCCCGTGGTTCCCGGCGACCCGTACCCTGGTAGGGCTATGACTCAGACGCCGCCCCCGCACCCCCGCACCCGCCCCCTCCGGGTACTCGCCGCCATGTCCGGCGGAGTCGACTCCGCCGTCGCCGCCGCCCGCGCCGCCGAGGCGGGCCACGACGTCACCGGCGTGCACCTCGCGCTCTCCGCGAACCCGCAGTCCTTCCGTACCGGCGCCCGTGGCTGCTGCACGATCGAGGACTCGCGCGACGCGCGCCGGGCGGCCGACGTCATCGGCATCCCGTTCTACGTGTGGGACCTCGCCGAGCGGTTCCGCGAGGACGTCGTCGACGACTTCGTCGCGGAGTACGAGGCCGGCCGCACGCCCAACCCCTGCCTGCGCTGCAACGAGAAGATCAAGTTCGCGGCGCTGCTCGACAAGGCGCTCGCGCTCGGCTTCGACGCGGTCTGCACCGGCCACTACGCGACCGTCGTCCTGAACGAGGACGGCACCCGCGAGCTGCACCGCGCCTCCGACATGGCCAAGGACCAGTCGTACGTCCTCGGGGTGCTGGACGAGAAGCAGCTGGCGCACGCGATGTTCCCGCTGGGCGACACCCTCACCACCAAGGACGAGATCCGGGCGGAGGCCGAGCGGCGCGGACTCGCGGTCGCGAAGAAGCCCGACAGCCACGACATCTGCTTCATCGCCGACGGCGACACCCAGGGCTTCCTCGCCTCCCGCCTGGGCAGGGCCGAGGGCGACATCGTCGACGAGGCCGGGGCGAAGGTCGGCACCCACGAGGGCGCGTACGGCTTCACCATCGGCCAGCGCAAGGGCCTGCGGATCGGCCACCCGGCGGCCGACGGCAAGCCGCGCTACGTCCTCGACATCTCGCCCGTGAACAACACGGTCACGGTCGGCCCGGTCGAGTCCCTCGACATCAGCGCCCTCACCGCGATCAAGCCCCGCTGGTGCGGCACCGCCCCGGACGGCCCCGGCACCTACACCGCCCAGCTCCGCGCCCACGGCGGCGAGACCGAGGTCACGGCCTCCCTCGCCGACGGCGAACTCGCCGTCACCTTCGCCGAGCCGGTCCGCGGCGTCGCCCCCGGCCAGGCCATCGTGCTCTACGACGGCACGCGCGTGGTGGGTTCGGCCACCATCGCCACGACCACCCGCCGCACCACCGAACCGGCGACCGCCTAAGCGGCCTCCCGGTCCCGCCGGTCCTCCCCGTCCTCCCATTCCTCCGCCAGGAAGTCCCGGAGGACCGGGGCGAGGACGTGCGGCGCCACCTCGGGGGTCTGCCCCGTCAGGGTGCGGTGGCGGGCGCGGGGGAGCGCGGCGGTGAGCGCGCGGGCCGCACGGCGGGTCGCGGTGGGGCTGGCGCCGCCGTCGACGACCAACACGCGCGCGTGGACGCGGGCGAGGTGCCGTTCGGGAACCACGCCGTCGCCGAGCACCGCGAGGTCGTACGCGAGGGTGTGGGCGAGCTCCGCGGCCCCGGTCCGCGGAGCCGCCGGTACGGCCGCGTCCGCCAGGAACCGGTCGAGTGCCGCGTCCGGCAGGCCCCGGTCCAGCAGGGCCGCCACCTCCCGCCGCCACACCACGGCCTCCGCCGTGTAGTACGGCGGCTCGTACACCGACACCGGCCCCGCCGCCAGCCCGGCCGCCACCGCGGCGAGCGCCAGCGCGCCCCCGGTCCCCGTCCCGTGCAGGGCCGCGCCGGCCCCGGCCGCGCCGACCACCGCCGCCAGGTCCTCGATCTCGCGCTGCACCGCGTAGGGCCCGGTGTCGCCGCTTGCGCCGCGCCCCCGCCGGTCGTAGGCGACGACCGGGAAGCGGCGGGCGAGGAGCCCGGCGAGCGGCCGCTCGGCCGCGGCCGTGCCCAGGGCCCCGCTCACCAGGACGACCGGCGGCCGTCCGTCGTGCCGCCCGTCGCCGTACCGCTCGTACGCGATCGGCGTCCCGTCCCGTGACGTGACCCGTCCCCTGACCCTGCTCGGCGTGGTGCCCACCTCGTCCATGGCAGGGCAGACCGCGGGCGTCGGCGGAACTCATCGCCGCCGGGCGGGATTTCCCGGAGGAATTCTGAAGCCGCCGGTCACGTCCTACGGTGGGAGCCATGAACATCTGCGTCTTCCTCTCCGCCGCCGAGCTCGACGAGCGCTACACGGCCCCCGCCCGCGACTTCGCCCGCCTCCTCGGCAAGGCCGGTCACACCCTGGTCTGGGGCGGCTCCGACACCGGTCTGATGAAGGTCGTCGCGGACGGCGTCCAGGAGGCGGGCGGCCGGCTCGTCGGCGTCTCCGTCGACTTCCTCGCGCACAAGGCCCGGCCGGACGCCGACGAGATGGTCGTCGCCCGGGACCTCGCCGAGCGCAAGGCGCTGCTCCTCGCCAAGTCCGACGCGATCGTCGTCATGGTCGGCGGCACCGGCACGCTCGACGAGGCCACCGAGATCCTGGAGCTGAAGAAGCACGGCAAGCACGCCAAGCCGGTCGTCCTGCTCAACACCGCTGGCTTCTACGACGGTCTGAAGGCCCAGTTCCACCGCATGGACACCGAGGGCTTCCTGCCGCTGCCCCTGACCGACCTCGTCTTCTTCGCGGACGACGGCCAGGCGGCCCTCGCCCACCTGGAGGAGAACATCGCCTCCCGCTGATGCGAGCATGGTGCCCATGGCTACTCATGTGATCACCGGAGCCGGTTCCGGCATCGGCGCGGCCGTCGCGCGCCGCCTGCACGCGCGCGGGGACGACCTCGTGCTGCACGCGCGGGACGCGGGGCGGGCGAAGGAGCTCGCGGGGCAGTTCCCCGGGGCGCGGACGCTGGTCGGCGACCTCGCCGACCCGGACCGGCTGTCCTGGGCGTTCTCGCACCAGACCATGCCGGAGCGGGTGGACAGCCTGCTGCACATCGCGGGGGTCGTCGACCTCGGCCCGATCGGCGACCTCACGCCGAAGACGTGGCACCACCAGCTCAACGTCAACCTGATCGCCCCGGCCGAGCTGACCCGGCATCTGCTGCCCCAGCTGAGGGTCTCCCAGGGCCACGTCGTCTTCGTGAACTCCGGCGCCGGGCTGAACGCGCACGGCGAGTGGGGCGCGTACGCCGCCTCCAAGCACGGTCTCAAGGCCCTCGCGGACGCCCTGCGCCACGAGGAGCACGCCCACGGGGTCCGGGTCACCTCGGTCTACCCGGGCCGGACGGCGAGCCCGATGCAGGCGAAGGTGCACCAGCAGGAGGGCAAGGAGTACGACCCGTCGAAGTGGATCGACCCCGAGTCGGTCGCGACGGCGATCCTCACGGCGATCGACCTGCCGCGCGACGCGGAGATCAACGACCTCACCGTCCGACCGGGGCGCTAGACATGGGCGACACGAAGGACATGGGCGACACGGGGTTCTGGGCTCCCGCCACCGGCGTCGGCTCCCTGCCGGGCGGCGACGCCCGCGAGGCCGCCAAGGCCGCCACCGGCTCCTTCGAGGACTTCCCGTTCCTCGCGGAGCTGCCCGCCCGCGGCCCCGGCGCCGACATGATCGGCCGGACCGCCGGGATGCTCGTCGACCTCTACGCGCACGTGGAGCCCAGCGGCTGGCGGATCAGCGACCGGCCGGGCCGCGACACCAAGCGCGCCCGCTCCTGGCTCGGCGAGGACCTGGACGCCCTGGAGGAGTTCACCCAGGGGTACGAAGGGCCGCTCAAGGTGCAGGCCGTGGGCCCGTGGACGCTCGCCGCCGCCCTGGAGCTGCGCGGCGGAGAGGCGGCGCTCGGCGACCCGGGCGCCTGCCGCGACCTGGCCGGCTCCCTCGCCGAGGGGCTCCGCCGCCACCTCGCGGAGCTGCGCAGGCGCGTCCCGGGGGCGCGGCTCGTCCTCCAGCTCGACGAGCCCTCGCTCACCGCCGTGCTGCGCGGCCACGTCCGTACCGCCAGCGGCTACCGCACCTACCGGGCCGTCGACCGGCAGGTCGTGGAGAGCACCCTGCGGGACGTGGCGGCCGTCCACGACGGGCCGGTCGTCGTGCACTCCTGCGCCCCCGACGTCCCCTTCGCGCTGCTGCGGCGGGCGGGCGTCGCCGGTGTCTCGTTCGACTTCGGGCTGCTCACCGAACGTGACGAGGAGCCGATCGGCGAGGCCGTGGAGGCCGGTACGAAGCTCTTCGCCGGTGTGGTGCCGTCCACCGACACGGCATTGTCGGACCCGGGCGGTAGCGTCATGGGTGTCAGGACGCTGTGGCGCAGGCTGGGGCTGAATCCGGGGACTCTCGCGGAGTCCGTGGTCGTCACCCCCACATGCGGGCTCGCGGGTGCGTCGCCCGCGTACGCCCGCGCGGCGCTCGCCCACTGCGCCCGGGCGGCGAGATCGCTCGCGGACAACCCAGAGTGACCGGGTTCAGAGGCACGGGAGGACGGACGAAGGTGGCAGTCGAACAGGGGGCCCTGCCCGCCGAGGCACGGGAGAAGCACGCCGACCTCGCCGAGCAGGTCGAGGAGCACCGCTTCCGGTACTACGTGAAGGACCAACCGGTCGTCAGCGACGGCGAGTTCGACAAGCTCCTGCGCGCCCTGGAGGCGCTGGAGGAGGAGTACCCGGAGCTGCGGACGCCGGACTCCCCGACGCAGAAGGTGGCGGGGCAGTACGAGACGGAGTTCACCTCCGTCGAGCACCGGGAGCGCATGCTCTCCCTGGACAACGCCTTCGACGACGAGGAGTTGGCGACCTGGGCCGAGCGGGTCGCGCGGGACGTCGGCACCCCCGACTTCCACTACCTGTGCGAACTCAAGGTCGACGGCCTCGCGGTCAACCTCACGTACGAGCACGGCCGGCTGACCCGGGCGGCCACCCGCGGCGACGGCCGCACCGGCGAGGACATCACGCCCAACGTGCGGACGATCGCGGACATCCCCGACCGGCTGCACGGGGACGACCTCCCGGACCTCGTGGAGATCCGCGGCGAGGTCTACTTCCCGATGGAGGCGTTCGAGGGGCTCAACGCCCGGCTGGTGGAGGCCGGCGACAAGCCCTTCGCCAATCCGCGCAACGCGGCGGCCGGTTCGCTCCGCCAGAAGGACCCGAAGGTCACCGCCTCCCGCCCGCTCCACATGGTGGTCCACGGCATCGGCGCCCGCGAGGGCTTCGACATCGCCCGGCTCTCGGAGACGTACGAGCTGCTGCGCGGGTGGGGCCTGCCCACCGCCCGGCACAACAAGGTGGTCGACTCCCTCGACGGCGTGCGCGAGTTCATCGCGTACTTCGGGGAGAACCGTCACTCCGTGGAGCACGAGATCGACGGTGTCGTCGTCAAGCTCGACGAGATCCCGCTCCAGGGGCGGCTGGGCTCCACGGCCCGCGCCCCGCGTTGGGCGATCGCCTGGAAGTACGCGCCGGAGGAGGTCAACACCAGGCTGGTCGACATCAAGGTCGGTGTCGGCCGGACCGGGCGCGTCACGCCGTACGCGCAGGTGGAGCCGGTGACGGTGGCCGGTTCCGAGGTCGAGTTCGCCACCCTCCACAACCAGGAGGTGGTGAAGGCCAAGGGCGTGCTGATCGGCGACACGGTCGTGCTGCGCAAGGCCGGCGACGTCATTCCGGAGATCCTCGGCCCGGTCGCCGACCTGCGGGACGGCACCGAGCGGGAGTTCGTGATGCCCGCCGAGTGCCCGGAGTGCGGGACGCCGCTGAAGGCGATGAAGGAGGGCGACATCGACCTCCGCTGCCCGAACGCCCGGACCTGCCCGGCCCAGCTGCGCGAGCGGCTCTTCTTCCTGGCCGGGCGGCAGTGCCTGGACATCGAGAACTTCGGCGCGGTGGCCGCGGCGGCGCTGACCCGGCCGCTGGAGCCGGCCGAGCCGCCGCTGCTGGACGAGGGCGACCTCTTCGACCTGACCATCGAGCAGCTGCTGCCGATCAAGGCGTACGTCCTGGACCCGGACAGCGGACTGCCCCGGCGGGACCCGAAGACGGGCGAGGAGAAGATCGTCACGGTCTTCGCCAACCAGAAGGGCGAGCCGAAGAAGAACGCCCTGGCGATGCTGGAGAACATCGCGGCGGCGAAGACCCGCCCGCTGGCCCGCTTCATCAACGGCCTCTCCATCCGGCACGTCGGGCCGGTCGCGGCCGAGGCGCTGGCCCGCGAGTTCCGCTCCCTGGAGCGGATCGAGCAGGCGAGCGAGGAGGAGCTGGCGGCCGTCGACGGGGTCGGCGGCATCATCGCGGCAGCGGTGAAGCAGTGGTTCTCGGAGGAGTGGCACCGCGAGATCGTGCGCAAGTGGCGCGCCGCCGGGGTCGCCCTGGAGGACGAGGGCGCCGGGGAGGACGTGGGGCCGCGTCCGCTGGAAGGTCTCACCGTCGTGGTGACCGGCACCCTGGAGCGGTTCACCAGGGATGGCGCAAAAGAGTCCCTCCAGGGGCTCGGAGCGAAGGTGACCGGTTCCGTTTCGAAGAAGACCGACTTCGTGGTGGTCGGTGAAAACCCTGGTTCGAAGTACGACAAGGCGATGCAGCTGAAGGTTCCGGTTCTGGACGAGGAGGGCTTCTCCGTCCTGCTCGAACAGGGGCCGGACGCGGCTCGGGAGGCCGCGGTCCCCGTCACCGGATGACCCTGCGGCGGCCCTGTCGAGGTCACCCGTTCGGCGCATACCAGATCGTTACGGGTGGCTGGGCCGCATTCGGGCAAGAGAGGAAGAGCGCTGCCCGTCGGAGCCCTCGGCGGCCTAGTGTGGTGACCGTGCGTCCTGCCCGCACGGCCGCCCGGGGGCTCCGCCCCGCCGCGCGCCGGCCGGACGACGGACGGCCGCACCGCGGCCCCGCGCACACCCGACGGCACCGCCGCCTGTGAGAGGGACGGGAATGGAACCGACCGAGAGCGCCGCCCCGGTCCCACGGTCACACGGCCGTGCGGTCACCCTGGGCTTCACCTCCCGGCTGCCCGCAGCCGTGGTGGGCATCGCCGCCGTCGTACTCGTCGTCGGGCTCCAGCGAGCCCTGGGCACCGGCCACGGACTCTTCCCCGGCGGGGTGACCGGCTGGTCCCTCGCCGTGCTCACCGGCCTCATCGTCGGCCACCTGGTCGCCCTCGGCCGCGACCGCTGGTGGGGCGGCACCGGCTCCGGCGCCGCCCTCACCCTCGCCGTCCTCCTCCTGTACGGCTGGATGCCCGCCGGGCTCGTCTCGCTGACCGTCGTCGCCCTGGTCGGCGCCGCCCGCCGGCACCGCTGGCGCCAGGGCCTGCTGCACGGCGCCGCCGACGTCCTCGGGGTGGCCGCCGCCGCCCTCGTCCTCGCCCTCTTCGGCGACGTACCGACCGTCGAACAGCCCTGGCGGCCCCTCGACTGGACGATCGGGGACCTGCCGGAAGTCGTCCTCGCCGCGGGCGCCTATCTCGTGGTGACCCGGATCCTCCTGTGGTACACCCTCGCGCCGCAGGGGCGCGGCCTGCCCACCGTCGCCCGCACCGCCCTCCTCCGCCAGGGCCTCGTCGCCGTCGCCCTGCTCGGCATCGCCCCCCTCATCTGCGTCGTCGCCGCCACCCGGCCGGTCCTCCTGCCGCTCTTCGCCGTCCCCCTCATCGCCCTCGACTCCACCCTCTGGATCGCCCGCGCCCGCGCCGAGGAACAGCTCCGCGACCCGCTGACCGGGCTCCCCAACCGCCAGTGGCTCCTGGAGCGGGCCTGGACCGCGCTGGAGGAGGCCGAGGGCGAAGGGGCCCGCGCCGCCCTCGTCCTGATCGACCTCGACCGCTTCCGGTCGGTCAACGACACCCTCGGGCACCTCGCGGGCGACCGGCTGCTCCTCCAGATCGCCGAACGGCTCCGCCTCGCGCTGCCCCGCGGCGCCGAGGCCGCCCGGCTCGGCGGCGACGAGTTCGCCGTCCTGCTGCCCACCGCCGACTCCACCACCAGCGCCCAGCGGGTCGCCCGCCACCTCGTCGCCGAACTCTCCTCCCCGCTCGACCTCGACGGACTCACCCTCGTCCTGGAGGCCAGCGCCGGCGTCGCCGTCTTCCCCGACCACGCCCTCGACGCCGAGGGCCTGCTGCGCCGCGCCGACGTCGCCATGTACCAGGCCAAGCGGGACCGCACCGGCGTCGAGGTCTACGAGTCCAAGCGCGACTCCAACACCCCCGACCGGCTCGGCCTCCTCGGCGACCTCCGCCGCGCCCTCGACGCCGGCGAGGTCGAACTCCACTACCAGCCCAAGGTCCGCTTCGACGGCCAGGTCGCGGGCCTGGAGGCGCTCGTCCGCTGGGTCCACCCCGAGCGCGGCAAGGTCCCCCCGGACGAGTTCATCGCCATCGCCGAGTCCTCCGGCCTCATGCCGCACCTCACCGAGTACGTCCTGGAGACCGCGCTCGCCCAGGTCGCCCGCTGGCGCGCCCAGGGCCTCAACGTGCCGGTCGCCGTCAACGTCTCGCCGCGCGACGTCCACACCCCCGGCTTCGCGGGCGCCGTCGCCGCCCGGCTCGCCCGCCACGGCGTCCCGGCCGGCGCCCTCCAGCTGGAGATAACGGAGCACGTCCTCCTGGAGGACCCCCAGCGGGCCGCCGACACGCTCAACGGCCTCACCGGCCACGGCGTGAAGATGTCCCTCGACGACTTCGGCACCGGCTACTCCTCCCTCGTCCACCTGCGCAGGCTTCCCGTCAGCGAACTGAAGATCGACCGCTCCTTCGTCGCCCGGCTCGCCGTGGACACCGAGGACGCCGAGATCGTCCGCTGCACCGTCGACCTCGCCCACTCGCTCGGCCTCCTCGTCGTCGCCGAGGGCGTGGAGGACGACGAGACCTGGGAACGCCTCCGTGACCTGGGGTGCGACGCGGTCCAGGGCTGGCTCGTCGCGGCCGCCATGCCGCCCGTCGAGGCGACCGCCTGGCTCCTCGCCCGCGGCGAGCACGGCTGGCGCCGCCCCGCCGACATCGCGGCCCAGGTCGAGCTCGACCAGCCCTCGGGCCAGGTCGTGCCGTAGCGGCGTTCCCCTCGACAGGGGATGTCCCTGGCGAGGAACTCGACCATTTCGCCGGGCAACTCCGCTCCCCACCTCTGCGGGGATGAACCAGGCGTGTTCGTGGCGGTGGCCCGCGCCCCATAGGATTGCGGCACATTCCACAAGACTCACCCCTGAGGATCGCTGCATGCCTGGCATCACGCGCGAGGAGGTCGCCCACCTCGCCCGGCTGACGCGTCTGGAGCTGTCCGGTGAAGAGCAAGACCACTTCGCCGCACAGCTCGACGTGATCATCGGCGCGGTCGCCCGCGTCTCCGAGGTCGCCGACCAAGACGTACCGCCGACCTCCCACCCGCTGCCGCTGACCAATGTCATGCGCGCGGACGAGGTCCGTCCGTCGCTCACCCCCG
The DNA here is from genome assembly GCF_042743475.1 of Streptomyces sp. NPDC059534. Taxonomy (NCBI): domain Bacteria; kingdom Bacillati; phylum Actinomycetota; class Actinomycetes; order Kitasatosporales; family Streptomycetaceae; genus Streptomyces; species Streptomyces sp. NPDC059534. The sequence continues at coordinate 61,487 of NZ_JBHWAQ010000014.1, read as the reverse complement.
AGCAGGCGCTCTCCGGCGCCCCGGCCCAGGAGCAGCAGCGTTTCAAGGTGCCGCAGATCCTGGGGGAGGACTAACAGTCATGACGGACAACATCATCAAGCTCACCGCGGCCGAGATCGCCGGGAAGATCGCCGCCGGCGAGCTGACCGCCGTCGAGGTCACCGAGGCCCACCTCGCCCGTATCGAGGCCGTCGACGAGAAGGTCCACGCCTTCCTGTACGTCGACCGCGAGGGCGCCCTCGCGCAGGCGCGCGCCGTCGACGAGAAGCGTGCCCGCGGCGAGAAGCTCGGCCCGCTCGCCGGTGTGCCGCTCGCCCTGAAGGACATCTTCACCACCGCCGGCATCCCGACGACCGTCGGCTCGAAGATGCTGGAGGGCTGGATCCCTCCGTACGACGCGACCCTGGTCAAGAACCTCAAGGCCGCCGACGTCGTCATCCTCGGCAAGACCAACATGGACGAGTTCGCCATGGGCTCCTCCACGGAGAACAGCGCGTACGGTCCGACCGGCAACCCCTGGGACCTGACCCGGATCCCCGGCGGCTCCGGCGGCGGCTCCTCGGCCGCCCTCGCCGCGTACGAGGCCCCGCTCGCCATCGGCACGGACACCGGCGGCTCGATCCGCCAGCCCGCCGCCGTCACCGGCACGGTCGGCGTCAAGCCGACCTACGGCGCGGTCTCCCGCTACGGCATGGTGGCCTTCTCGTCCTCCCTCGACCAGGGCGGCCCCTGCGCCCGCACGGTCCTCGACGCGGCCCTGCTGCACGAGGCGATCGCCGGGCACGACCCGCTCGACTCGACCTCCATCGACGCCGAGGTCCCGCAGGTCGTCGAGGCCGCGCGCAACGGCTCGGTCGCCGGCATGCGCGTCGGCGTCGTCAAGCAGTTCCGCGGCGAGGGCTACCAGGCCGGTGTCGTGCAGCGCTTCGACGAGTCCGTCGAGCTGCTGAAGTCGCTGGGTGCCGAGGTCGTCGAGCTGGACTGCCCGACCTTCGACCTCGCCCTCTCGGCGTACTACCTGATCGCGCCGTCCGAGTGCTCCTCGAACCTGGCCCGCTTCGACGCCATGCGCTACGGCCTGCGGGTCGGCGACGACGGCACGCGGTCCGCCGAGGACGTCACCGCCCTCACCCGTGAGGCCGGCTTCGGCGACGAGGTCAAGCGCCGCATCATCCTGGGCACGTACGCGCTGAGCTCCGGCTACTACGACGCGTACTACGGCTCCGCCCAGAAGGTCCGCACCCTCATCACCCGCGAGTTCGAGAAGGCGTTCGAGGAGGTGGACGTCATCGTCTCCCCGACGACCCCCACCACCGCCTTCCCGATCGGCGAGCGTGCCGACGACCCGATGGCGATGTACCTCGCGGACCTGTGCACCATCCCGACCAACCTGGCCGGCAACGCCGCCATGTCGCTGCCCTGCGGCCTGGCGCCCGAGGACGGTCTCCCGGTCGGTCTGCAGATCATCGCCCCCGCCATGAAGGACGACCGGCTCTACAAGGTCGGCGCCGCCGTCGAGGCCGCCTTCGTGGAAAAGTGGGGTCACCCGCTGCTCGAGGAGGCTCCGTCGCTGTGAGTACCAGTGCACTGCAGAAGGCCAAGGGCTTCAAGAAGTCCAAGACCGGCACGTACCTGTCCATCGGGACCACCGCGTTCGGCGCCATCAGCGTGCTCAAGCAGGCCAAGAAGGCCCGCTCGGAGCACGACACGCTGCGCCTGCTCGACGCCGTGATCTCCGCCGCCGCCATCGCCACCGGCGTCGCTCTCCTCGTGCGTGAGCTGAAGCGCATCGGTGACGACGACGTCCTGTTCGGCTGAGGCCGAAGGCTCAGAGGGAATTCTCACCGTGACTGTCACTGAACTGCTGTCGTACGACGCGGCCCTCGCGGCGTTCGACCCCGTCATGGGCCTTGAGGTCCATGTCGAGCTCGGCACCAAGACGAAGATGTTCTGCGGCTGCTCGACCGAGCTGGGCGCGGACCCGAACTCGCAGACGTGCCCGACCTGCCTCGGCCTGCCCGGCTCGCTGCCGGTCGTCAACGCGATCGGCGTCGAGTCCGCCATCAAGATCGGCCTCGCGCTGAACTGCGAGATCGCCGAGTGGTGCCGCTTCGCCCGGAAGAACTACTTCTATCCGGACATGCCGAAGAACTTCCAGACGTCCCAGTACGACGAGCCGATCGCCTTCAACGGCTATCTGGACGTCCAGCTGGAGGACGGCGAGATCTTCCGCGTGGAGATCGAGCGCGCCCACATGGAGGAGGACACCGGCAAGTCCACCCACATCGGTGGCGCGACCGGCCGCATCCACGGCGCCTCGCACTCGCTGCTCGACTACAACCGCGCCGGCATCCCGCTGATCGAGATCGTCACCAAGCCGATCGAGGGCGCGGGCGAGCGGGCCCCCGAGGTCGCCAAGGCGTACGTCGCCGAGCTGCGCGAGCTGATCCGTGCCCTGGGCGTCTCCGAGGCGCGCATGGACAAGGGCCAGATGCGCTGCGACGTGAACCTGTCGCTGCGCCCGCACGGCACCAAGACCTTCGGTACCCGCTCGGAGACGAAGAACGTCAACTCGCTCCGTTCGGTGGAGCGCGCGGCGCGTTTCGAGATCCAGCGCCACGCGGCCGTGCTCACCTCCGGTGGCACGATCGTGCAGGAGACCCGTCACTTCCACGAGGACGACGGCTCCACCACCTCCGGCCGCATCAAGGACAACGCCGAGGACTACCGGTACTTCCCGGAGCCCGACCTCGTCCCCGTCGCCCCGGCCCGTGAGTGGGTCGAGGAACTGCGGGCCGGTCTGCCCGAGCTGCCCCGCGTGCGCCGCAACCGGCTGCGCGAGGAGTGGGGCGTGTCCGAGCTGGACATGCAGGCCATCCTCAACGCGGGCGCGGTCGACGCGATCGTCGCCACGACCGAGGCGGGTGCCGACGCGGCCTCGGCCCGCAAGTGGTGGATGGGCGAGCTCGCCCGCAACGCCAACGAGCAGGGCGTCTCGCTGGAGGAGCTGGCGATCACCCCGGCCGACGTGGCCCGGGTCTCGGCGCTGGTAGCCTCCGGTGACCTCAACGACAAGCTGGCCCGTCAGGTCATCGAGGGCGTTCTCGCCGGCGAGGGCACCCCTGACGCGGTCGTCGAGAAGCGCGGTCTGAAGGTCGTCTCCGACGACGGCGCGCTCGGCACGGCCGTCGACGAGGCCATCGCGGGCAACGCGGCCATCGCCGACAAGATCCGCGGCGGCAAGGTCGCCGCGGTGGGCGCCCTGGTCGGCGCGGTCATGAAGGCCACCCGCGGCCAGGCGGACGCGGCGAAGGTCAAGGACCTGATCCTGGAGAAGCTGGGCGTCAGCGAGGGCTGATCCTCTTCCCGTACGGCCTTGCCCCGCACGGCATGTGAGCGGCCCCGCACCGGAGTTCCGGTGCGGGGCCGTTCGCCGTGGGCCGCGGCTACCGCTTGAGGAGCGGGGCGGCGATGACCGCGTTGCCGGTGTCGGTGCAGGTCGACTCGACCTTGAGGCGCAGCCGCAGGGCCCCCTTGATGGTCAGGGTCTTCGAGATCGGCCTGCCGAGCTCCACCGTCTCGTTGAAGAGGGCGGGCTGGTCGTCCACGGAGACCACGACCCGGGCGGACTCGATCTTCGATCCGTCGTCGATGCCGGCGGTGAACTCGAAGGTGGACCACTCGCGGTTGAGGTCGTACTCCACGTAGGCACCGCTGTAGCAGTCGCCGATCAGGGCCGCTCCGTACTCCTTGGTGTCGATCTTGGCGGCGCCGACGGTGAAGTCGTCGGGTTCGCTGACGGAGGCGAGCGTGGTCAGGTCGGCCGTGGGCGAGTCCCGTACGGAGCCGGGGTCGTCCGTCGGGCTCGCCGACTCGGACGGGTCCGCGGTCTCCTCGGTGGGGGCCTGGGTCGTCGGCTCCTCGGTCGGCTCCTCGGTCGTGGGCTCGACCGTGGCGGGCGCGGAGGTGGTGGCCGTGGTGGCCGGGCCGCCCTTGCCCTCGGTTCCCTTGTCGGCCTTGTCGCCGAGCAGCCGGACCCCGATCACCGCGAGGACGGCGACCACGACGACTCCGACGGCGGCACCGATGAGGGGTCCCTTGCGCCGGGGTCGCGGCGCGGGTGGCGACGGAGGGGCGGTCGTGCCCGCCGAGGGAGGCGTCGGCGGGCCGAAGCCGGGTGCGCCGAAGCCGGGCGTGGCGACCGTGGGCGGCTCGAAGGACTGCTGCGGTACGGGGGGCTGCGGCGCGGGCTGCTGCGGTACGACGGGCTGCGGGGCCACGACGGGCTGGGCGATGGGCGGCGGGGCCACGACGGGCTGGGCCACGACCGGCTGGGCGACGGGCGGCGGGGCCACCGGCTGCGGGGCCGCCGGTGCCGGCCCGACGGCCGGGGCGGCCACCGGCGGGGCCGCGGGCTGCGGCGGCGCCAGGGGCTTCAGCGGCGCGGCGGCCGGGACCGCGTCCTCGACCGTCGCCGGGCGGGAGGTAGTGGTGGACACCACCCCGTGCCGTACGTCCTTCACCCAGCCCGACAGCGCCGGCGGGCGGCGGCCGGCGTCGGCCGCCGCGATGCTCAGGACCCGCTCGCGCTGTTCGTCCGGCAGCCCCGCGATCTGCGGCAGCGTGCCGAGCGCGGCGACGAGCTGTTCGGGCGCGGTGGGCGGGGACTGCCCGCTGAGCAGGAAGTACGCGATGGCGCCGAAGGCGTAGCGGTCGGTGGCCGGGCTGCGCTTGCCCTCGAAGATCTCCGGTGCCGCGTAACCGGGGGTGAACCACACCTCGGCGGTCTGGTGGTCGGCCGTCAGCTTGCTCAGGCCGAAGTCGACGAGGGTCGCCTGGCCGTGCTCGTCGACCATGACGTTGCCGGGGGACAGGTCGCCGTGGACGACCGTCCGCCCGGACGGCGTGGCCTTGCCGGAGTGCAGCCAGTCGAGGACGTCGGCGAGCTGCTCCAGGGTCCGCATGACCTCGCGCCGCTCGGCCGCGGTGGCGAGGGTGCGTTCGGCCCGCCAGTCGCGCAGGTCGAGGCCGTCGACATGGTTCATGACGAGCACCAGGGCCCGGCCGGTGATCGTCCCGGACTCGCCGGGCCGGTGGATCGGCGGGCCCTGGAAGTGCTCCCGTACGCCGACGACGCCCGGCCGGTGGACGAAGCGCAGCAGCTCGGCCTGCTCGTTCCACTTCTGGCTGATCCGCTCGAAGACCTCGGGAGTGATCGTGGTCTTGGAGTCGAGGACCTTGACGACGACGGGCTCGGTGCCGCCGGCGAGCTCGATCTCCGCGAGATAGAGCACGGCCTCGCCGCCCCGCCCGATGGAGCGGAGGAGCCGGTACCGGTCAGGTGTGGCGTCGGGCCCGATGTGGTGTGCCGTGTTGCTCAAGTTTCCCCCAGGGCACAGTGATTGACAGGGGGTCAGCTTGCCGTTCCGGCATGCCCGCGGTCAACGCGGGGAAGGGTCACCGGAATTGGTTCGGTGGCGCTTCCCGGCGCTCCCTATCATGGGACGGGACCGCGTTGTCACCCGTTCGGAGGAGGCCCCCGGCGATGCCCGTGACCACTGTCGATCCCACACCCGCCCTGGTCGTGATCGATCTGCAGAAGGGGATGTGGGAGCGCGACACGGCGCACCCGCTCGGGGTGGTGGTGGAGCGTTCCGTCGCGCTCGCCGAGGCTTTCCGGAGGCACGGCCTGCCGGTCGTCCTCGTGAACGTCACGGGCGGCGCCCCGGGCCGTACGGACGAGTCCGCGGCCGCGGTGGACGAGGACGAGGAGGAGCCGCCGGCGGGCTGGTCCGACCTCATGCCCGAACTGGGCGCCCGCCCGGACGACCTCCGGGTCACCAAGCGGTGCTGGGGCGCCTTCCACGCCACGGACCTGCACGAGCGGCTGGGCGCCGCCGGGGTCACCCAGCTCGTGTTCACCGGCATCAACACCAGCATCGGCGTCGAGACCACGGCCCGCGCGGCCTTCGAGCACGGCTACCACGTGGTCCTGGCCACGGACGCCATGACCGACACCAGCGTCGACGCCCACCGCAACAGCGTGGAGCGGATCTTCCCGCGTCTCGGCGAGACGGCGACGACCGCCGAGATCCTCGCGCTCCTGGAGCAGGGCCGAGGTTGACGGGCCGAGCGTCGCCCGGGCTCCCGGCACGTTCTCTTGGACGTTCACCACCGGGCCTCCGGCGGGTCTTCTTTCCGTCATCCTGGCTCACTACCGTCCCCGGCGTACCACCCAATGGCTCGAAGGCGAACCATTGGACGTCGACTGGAGGTCGGTCTTGTCATCCGAGATGTCCCGCAGAAGGCTGCTCGCGCTGGGCGGAGGCGCCCTCGGCGCCGCCGCGGCAGGTTCGCTGCTGCCGCCGTCGCTGCAGGCGGCGATGGCCGCGGAGCCCCCGGCCGGGGGGATGGCGGCGGTCCGGCACGTGGTGATCCTGATGCAGGAGAACCGTTCCTTCGACCACTACTTCGGCACCCTCCGCGGCGTCCGCGGATTCGGCGACCGCAACGCGATCGAGCTGCCCTCCGGCCGGCCCGTGTTCGAGCAGCCGGCCGCGCTCGGCCGGACCGTGCTGCCCTTCCCGGTCCGCGGCGCCGCCGAGACCCAGCAGAAGGACCTCCAGTACATCGGCGACCTCGACCACTCCTGGGGCGGCGGCGCCAAGGCATGGCACGGCGGCTGGATGGACGGCTGGGTCTCGGCCAAGACCGCCGCCACCATGGCGTACTACGACCGGCAGGACATCCCCCTGCACTACGAGCTCGCCGACACCTTCACCGTCTGCGACGCCTACCACTCGTCCGTCCACACCTCGACGAGCCCCAACCGCAACCACCTCTGGTCCGGCTGGACCGGCTTCGAGGCCGACGGCAGCCGGGCCGTCACCAACGCCGCCTACGCCGAGGGCACCCACCCCGGCTACGGCTGGTCCACCTACGCCGAGCGGCTCGAAGCCGCCGGGCGCAGCTGGAAGACGTACACCGAGTGGGAGAACTTCACCGACAACAACATCGAGTTCTTCACCACCTTCAAGAAGATCGCCCGCAAGGCGCTCGCCGGGACCGGCGGGCACACCTTCATGGAGTCCTTCTACGCCGCCGTCCGCGACACCGACGACCTCGCCGAGCGGACCCGGCTCCTCGGCCTCCTGGAGGAGGGCGTCGCCGGCCTCACCGCGGCCGAGCGCTCCCTCTTCGAGCGCGGGCTGCGCCGCGTCGAGTCCGGCACCCTCGCCGACGCGTTCCGCGCCGACGTCGCCGCCGGCACGCTGCCCGAGGTCTCCTACCTCGTCCCCTCCGCGATCGACTCCGAGCATCCGGGCTCCTCCTCGCCGATCGCCTCCGCCACCCTCGTCTACAAGGTGCTCGACGCGCTCGGCGCGCACCCGGACGTGTGGCGCCACACCGTCGTCCTGATCAACTACGACGAGAACGACGGCTTCTTCGACCACGTCCCGCCGCCGGTACCGCCCGCCGACAACACGGACGAGCGCTGGCAGGGCCGGCCCACCGGCCTCGGCATCCGGGTCCCGCTGCTCGTCGTCTCCCCGTGGTCGACCGGCGGCTACGTCTGCTCCGAGACCTTCGACCACACCTCCGTGATCCGCTTCCTGGAGCGGCTCACCGGCGTCCGCGAGCCCAACATCACCCCCTGGCGCCGGGCCGTCACCGGCGACCTCACCTCCGCCTTCGACTTCAAGCGCGGCCGCCGGCGGCCCGAGGTCGAGCAGCCCGGCCCGATCCCGCCGTTCACCGGCCGCTGGCGACCGCAGCCCCCGGCCGTGCAGCGGATGCCGCTCCAGGAGCCCGGCGTGCGCCCCGCCCGCCCCCTGCCGTACCAGCCGGACGCCGCCGCGACCACCGGGACCGGTGCCGTGACGGTCGCGCTGAGCAACCGGGGGAAGGCGAGCGCGCACTTTGCCCTCTACCCGTACGCGGGCGAGTTCGACGTCCCGCAGCACCGGGACGTCAGGGGGACGGGGGAGTGGACCGTCCCCGTTCCGGGTGATCGCTACCGCTTCACGATCACCGGCCCGAACGGCTTCCGCCGCGAGTTCGAGGGCCCCGCGACGGGCGGCGCCGAGCTGGCCTCCCGGATCGACCACCACGACCGTGACCTGCACCTCACCGTCCGCAACACGGGCAAGGAGCCGCTCGCCTTCACCGTGCGTCCGCTGGGGTACGGCGACGAGGACGACCTCGCCGACTGGACCCGCACCGTCACCGTGAAGCCCGGGAGGACCCGTACCGTCGTCCATTCGGCAGCCGACGCGCACGGCTGGTACGACGTCGAGGTGACCGCGCCCGGCGGCTTCCGCCGCCGGCTCATGGGCCACGTCGAGAACGGGCGTCCCAGCGTCTCCGGGTGATCCCGGGGGCGGGGTGCGGGGGTGGCGGGACCTCGGTCCTTTAACCTCCGCACACGCCTGTGAGCATCGACACGAAACGGACAAACGATCACGTTTGGCTGTAAGAGTGGGCGCACGTAGGTCACGCGCGTTCTGCTCGGGCTGTTCCCGTGCACGATCCACGAACCACCCAGGGAGCACGTCCTTTGGCAGCCATCGCCCGATGGTGCATCCGGCACCGTCTCGTCGTCGTTCTCCTGTGGCTCCTCGCGCTCGGCGGGGTCGGCACCGGTGCGATCGTCGCCGGCAACGCGTACTCCAACGACTACGAGGTCCCCGGCACCGAGTCCGGGCGGGCCACCGCCCTCCTCGACCGGGGCTTCCACGGCCTCGGCGGCGACAGCGACACCGTCGTCTGGCACACCGACCGCGGCAGCGTCCGCGGCGACGCCGTCGAGCAGCGCATGACGGCGATGCTCGACAAGGTCGCCGACCTGCCCGGCATCGCCGCCGTGACCTCGCCGTACGGCGACACCCAGGGCCAGATCAGCGAGGACGGGCGCACCGCCTACGCCACCGTCACCTTCGACGAGCAGGCCGACGACATCCCCGAGGCCCAGGCCCGCGCCCTCGTCGACACGGCGAAGGCCGCGGCGGACGAGTCCGCGGGGCTCCAGGTCGAGCTCGGCGGCAGCGCCGTCGCCCTCACCGAGGCCCCCGGCGGCCACATCGCCGAGGTCGTCGGCGTCGCCGTCGCGGGCGTGGTCCTCTTCCTCGCCTTCGGCTCGCTCGCCGCCTCCGCGCTCCCCATCGCGACCGCGCTCGTCAGCGTCGGCATCGCGTACTCGGGGATCGTGCTCCTCGGCCATCTGATGACCGTCGCCGACTTCGCGCCCATGCTCGGCATGCTCGTCGGCCTGGGCGTCGGCATCGACTACGCGCTCTTCATCGTGACCCGGCACCGCAAGGGCCTCAAACGGGGGCTCTCCGTCGCCGAGGCGGCCCAGACCGCCGTCGCCACCACCGGCCGCGCCGTCGTCTTCGCCGGGGCCACCGTCTGCATCGCGCTGCTCGGCATGCTGATCCTGCGGCTCGGCTTCCTCAACGGCGTCGCCATCGCCGCCTCCCTCACCGTCGTCCTCACGGTCGCCGCCGCCGTCACCCTGCTGCCCGCGCTGCTCTCCTTCATCGGCCCGCGGGCGCTCTCCCGGCGCGAGCGGCGGACGCTCGTCGAGCACGGGCCGCAGCTCGAGCTCCCCACCGGCTTCGCCGCCCGCTGGTCCGCCTTCGTCGAGCGCCACCCCAAGCTCCTGGGGGCCGTCGCCGCCGTCGTCATGGGCGTTCTCGCGCTGCCCACCCTCTCGCTCCACCTCGGCACCTCCGACCAGGGCAACAACCCGGCCACCGCGACCACGCGCCAGGCGTACGACCTGATCGCCGAGGGCTTCGGGCCGGGCATGAACGGGCCCCTCACGCTCGTCGCCGGGCTCGACGGCGCCGACGACCGGGTCGCCCTCGACCAGCTCCCGGCCGCGCTCTCCGCCACCCGCGGGGTCGCCTCCGTCTCCCCGGTCACGTACAACAGCTCCGGCGACACCGCCGTCCTCACCGTCGTCCCCGACTCCTCGCCGCAGTCCAAGGCCACCAGCGAGCTGGTCGACCGGATCCGCCAGGACGTCCTCCCGGAGGCCGAGGCCGGCACCTCCCTCGACGTGAACGTGGGCGGCGTCACCGCCTCGTACGACGACTTCGCCGAGATCATCGTCGGCAAGCTGCCGCTCTTCGTCGGCGTCGTCATCGCCCTCGGCTGCCTGCTGCTCCTGCTCGCCTTCCGCTCGATCGGCATCCCGCTCAAGGCCGCCGCCATGAACGTCGCCGCCGTCGCCGCCGCCTTCGGCATCGTCGTGGCGATCTTCCAGTGGGGCTGGGGGAGCGAGCTCCTCGGTCTCGGCAGCGCCGGACCGATCGAACCCTTCCTCCCCGTGATCATGGTCTCCGTGCTCTTCGGGCTCTCCATGGACTACCAGGTCTTCCTGGTCAGCCGGATGTACGAGGAGTGGCTGGAGACCGGGGACAACCGGCGGGCGGTCCGCGTCGGGCTCGCCGAGACCAGCCGCGTGATCAACTCCGCCGCCGTCATCATGATCTCGGTCTTCCTCGCCTTCGTGCTCTCCGGCGACCGGGTCATCGCGATGTTCGGCATCGCGCTCGCGGCGGCCGTCGCCCTCGACGCCTTCGTCCTGCGCACCCTCCTCGTCCCCGCGCTCATGCACCTGCTCGGCGGGGCGAACTGGTGGCTGCCCAAGCGGCTCGACCGGATCCTGCCCCGGATCAGCATCGAGCCGCCCGAGTGCCGCGAGGCCGCCGACGAGCGTGCGAAGATCCCAGGACAGCGTGTGACGGCTTCGGCCGCGGAGGAGAGGAACGACGATGTTCGCGATATCGCTGGGTGACGACGGTGCCGAGCTGAGGCCCCTGGAGCCCTGGCAGGCGGAGGAGCTCCTCGCCCACATGGACCGGGGCCGGGAGTTCATCGGGCAGCACATCGCGCTCCCCGACTTCGTCGCGGACCTCGACTCCGCCCGCGCCTACCTCACCTCGTACGCCGAGAAGGCCGCGAACGACACCGGACGGCTGTACGGCATCTGGAGCGGCGGCACGCTCGTCGGCGGCGTCCTCTTCCGGATCTTCGACGTCGCGAACGGGACCGCCGAGGCGGGCTGCTGGCTGGAGCCCTCCGCCGCCGGCAAGGGCCTGATCACCCGGGCCTGCCGGGTCATCGTCGACTGGGCGATCGAGGAGCGCGGGATCCACCGCGTCGAATGGTTCGCCTCCGCCGCGAACGCGCCGAGCATCGCCGTCGCCCGCCGCCTCGGCATGACGAAGGAGGGCGTGCTGCGGGAGAACTACCTGTACCGCGGCACCCGCGCGGACACCGAGGTCTGGGCCGTCCTCGCCCCCGAGTGGCGCGCGGCGAAGGCGACCGCCTCTTAAGACCGCTCTCATGTGGGCCCCCTAGCGTGCGCCGCATGGACATCAAGACGACCGAGAAGACCGAAGAGAAGCCGTCGCGGCCGGAGGCCGACGCGGCTCCGGAGACCGGGGACGCGGCGGTGGACGCCCGGGCCGCCGAGCCCGCCGAGGACGCCGTGGACACCGTGGACCCGCTCGACGGGACCACCGCGCCCGACGGGCTGGACGACGACGAGGACGACGACGAGGCGGTAGCCCCGGCACCCGCCCCCGAGGCCGCCGGGATCGGGGCCGGCGCCGCCGCCGTGGTCTCCGCCGCCCTCGGCGCCGTCGCCCTCACCGGGACCTGGACCGGCAAGGTCGTCTCCGAGCGCGAGACGCTCATCGGGCAGATCACCACCTCCCAGAGCGGTTCCCCGGCCCAGCAGATCTCCGAGATCTACGGAGACGCCTGGCACAGCACCGCCCTGGTGAACGGCGTCTTCGCCCTGATCGCCCTGATCGTCGCCGTGGTCGTGCTCACCCTTCCCCGGCGCACCGGCCCGTTCCGCGCGGTCGCCGTCGCCGGCGCCGTCCTCGGCGGCCTCGGGCTGCTCCTGTCGGTCGGTACCTACTTCGACCTGTTCCTGAGCCTGCCCACCACCGGGTCCTGAGGCCCGCCCCGGTCCGCCTAAGGCCCCCCTGGGACCCGCCTAAGGCCCCCCGTACCCCGAACATGCGGCACACGCCCGATGTGACCGCACCCCCTGGGAAACGAAAGTAGAGGCATCGCAAGGAGCGATACCGAAACCGAGAAGAACCAGGGAGCACCCGATGTTCGCGTACGAACTCCACCGCATGAACCACGCCCAGCTCGTCCGTGAGGCCGCCGCCCAGCGCCTGTCGCACGAGGCCGCCGAGACCACCGGGGCCACCCGGGGGCTGCGGCTCTTCGGCCGCCGGCACGGCAGCCATGGCACGGAGGGGCAGGTGAGCGGCGGCGACCGCGGCCACTTCGTCCGGGCCGCGTGACCCCCGTATGAGCGACCGTACGGATGGTTGTGCGATGCTCGGCGCCGTGGAGACCAGGTCAGTCAGTCCCGTCTTCGTCGGCCGGGCCGGCGAACTCACCGCCCTCACCGAGGCGCTCTCCCGCGCGACCGCGGGAGAGCCCCAGGCCCTGCTGATCGGCGGCGAGGCCGGGGTCGGCAAGACCCGGCTCATCGAGGAGTTCCTCGACACGGCCTGCGACCGGGGCGCCGTGGTCGCCGTCGGCGGCTGCGTCGAACTCGGCGCCGACGGCCTGCCCTTCGCGCCCTTCGCCACCGCCCTGCGCTCGCTGCGCCGCAGACTCCCCGACGAACTGACCGCCGCCGCCGACGGCCACCAGGCCGAACTCGCCCGCCTGCTGCCCGAACTCGGCGACCCCGGCAGCCACGAGACCTCCGACGAGGACTCCACCGCCCGCCTCTTCGAACTCACCGTACGGCTCCTGGAACGGCTCGCCGCCGACCGTACGATCGCGCTCGTCCTGGAGGACCTGCACTGGGCCGACGCCTCCACCCGGCACCTGCTCACCTACCTCCTCCGCACCCTGCGCCGCGGCCGGATCGTGGTCGTCGCCAGCTATCGCGCCGACGACATCCACCGGCGCCACCCGCTGCGCCCCCTGCTCGCCGAACTCGACCGGCTCCGCACCATCCGCCGCGTCGAACTCGCCCGCTTCACCCGCACCGAGGTGCACCGCCAGCTCACCGGCATCCTCGCCGCCGAACCCGACCCCGGCCTCGTCGACGAGGTCTTCGAGCGCTCCGACGGCAACGCCTTCTTCGTCGAGGAGCTCGTCGTCTCCCACGAGGCCGGCTGCGCCCCCGGCCAGCTCAGCGACTCCCTGCGCGACCTCCTGCTCGTCCGGGTCGAGACGCTCCCCGAAGACGCCCAGCGGGTCGCCAGGATCGTCGCCGAGGGCGGCTCCACCGTCGAGTACGACCTGCTCGCCGCCGTCGCCCGGCTCACCGAGGACGAACTCATCGAGGCGCTGCGGGCCTGCGTCGGCGCCAACATCCTGCTCGCCGTCCCCGACGGCGACGGCTACCGCTTCCGCCACTCCCTGGTCCGCGAGGCCGTCAGCGACGACCTGCTGCCCGGCGAACGCTCCCGCCTCAACCGGCGCTACGCCGAAGCCCTGGAGTCCGACCCCGCGCTCGTCCGCGCCGACGAGCGCGCCACCCGGCTCGCGACCTACTGGTACCACGCGCACGACCCCGCCAAGGCGCTGCCCGCCGTCCTCCGCGCCTCCGTCGCCACCCGCAAGCGGCACGCCTACGCCGAACAGCTCCGGCTCCTCGAACGGGCCATGGAACTCTGGGACGAGGCCCCCGCCGAGATCCGCCGCGAGCTCCGGCCCATGGACTATGCCGAGGCGTACCCGCCCTGCGGCTGCGACCCCGAGACCACCCCGCTGCGCTACCTCGACCTGCTCGCCGAGGCCGCCGTCGCCGCCCGGCTCAGCGGCGAGCGCGAGCGCGCCGTGAAGATCGGCAAGATGGCGCTGCGCCTCCTCGACACCGACGAGGACAAGGACCCCCTGCGCGCCGCCTGGTTCTGGACCGAGAGGGCCCGTCTCCAGTCCAACCTCGGCCGCGGCGACGGCTGGGAGGAGATCGCCCGCGCCCAGGAACTCGTCAAGGGCCTGCCGCCGTCCGCCGTGCACGCCACCGTCCTGGTCGGCGCCGCCGGCTGGGGCATGCTCCGCAACCCCGGCCCCGAGGCCCTCACCACCGCCGAACGCGCCGTCGAGTACGCCCGGCTCGTCAAGGCCGAGTCGATCGAACTCAACGCCCGCCTCACCCTCGGCACCATCATGACCGCGGCCGGCGACGTCGAGGCCGGGCTCGCCGAGATGCACGAGGTGCGCGAACGGACCACCGCGCTGGGCCAGTTCAACGAGGCATCGCGCGCCCACATCAACATCTCCTCCGCACTGGAATCCCTCGGCCGCTCCCACGAGGCCGTCGAGACGGCCGACTCCGGCATCCGCCTCTCCCGCTCCTACGGACTGGTCGACGGCGTCGGCTGGATCGAGGCCAACCGGGCCGAGTCCCTCTTCTCGCTGGGCCGCTGGGACGAGGCCCAGGAGGCCGCCGAACGCCTGCTGCGCCGGGCGACCAGCACCAAGCCGCGCGGCTCGGCCTCCCTCCGCCTGGCCCAGCTCGCCGCTGCCCGCGGCGAACTGCAGGCGGCCGCCCGCCACCTCGCCGACGCCTGCGCCGTCTACGGCACCCGCGACCCGATCCCGCAGTACACCCTGCCCATGGCCCAGGTCGCGATCGCCGTGGCCGCCGCCGAGGGGCGCCTCGCCGACGTCCGGGCCGCCGTCGCCACCGCCGCGGACGGCGGCTTCCCGCCCGGCACCCACCGCTACGGCTGGCCGCTCGTCCTCACCGCCGTCGCGGCCGAGGCCGACAGCCGAGGGCTGCCCGCCGCCGACGAGGGCCGCGCGGAGGCGCTCGAACTGATCCGCCGCTGCCTTCTCGGCCTGGCCACCCCGGCCCCGGTCTGGGCGGCCCACTCCCGGCAGGTCTCCGAGGAGCTCGCCCGCGCCGAGGGCCGCGCGTCCGCCGCCCGCTGGGCCGAGGTCGTCGCCGCCTACGAACCGCTGGAACGCCCCGCCCAGCTCGCCCGCGCCCGCCACCGCCTCGCCGACGCCCTGCTGGTCGAGGGCGGCCGCCGCGAGGAGGCCGCGGCCCTGCTGCGCGAGGCCCACGCCGAGGCCGTCCGGCTCGGCGCCCGCCCGCTCCGCGAGGACGCGGAACTCCTCGCCGCCCGAGCCCGCCTCTCCCTCACGCCCGAGAAGCAGGGCCCGGCCCCGGTGGAGCCGGGCGGCGACGGCTTCGGTCTCACCCCCCGCGAGCAGGACGTCCTGCGCCTGGTCGCGGTCGGCCGCACCAACCGTCAGATCGCCGAGGAGCTGTTCATCTCACCCAAGACGGCCAGCGTCCACGTCTCCAACATCCTCGCCAAGCTCGGTGTCGCCGGCCGCGGCGAGGCCGCCGCCCTCGCCCACCGCCTCCACCTCCTCGACCCGGCCCTCTGACCCCGGCCCGGCCGCCGGCTCCGTGCCCGGGCGGGGAAGCCGTATCGTCACGCGGCCCGAGGTCAGGTCTATCGGGCCGCGCGAGGGATCGGCGTCCCCCGGGTCCTCCCGGGTGAGCGCCTGCCGCCGCAGCTCGTCCTCGGTGTGCCTGCGCCCCGGTGCGAAGAGCTCGTCCAGTCCGCCGAACACGGTCACCGCCTCCTTCAGCTCACCTCCAGCCGGAGGATCCTGTCGTCCCCCGGCCCGGGCGTCCCCCGGGTGTCCGTCTCGCTGGTCACCAGCCAGAGCCGGCCGTCACCCGCCGAGACCACCGTGCGAAGACGGCCGTACTCCTGTGTCAGGAACGCCTCCGGGTCACCTGAACGTTCCGCTCCGGAAAGCGGCACCCGCCACAGCCGCTCCCCTCTCAGCGCGGCCATCCAGATCGCGCCCCGCGCGTACGCGATCCCGCTGGGGGACGCCTCCGAGGTCGGCCACTGGGCCACCGGGTCCACGAACCCGGCCCGTCCCGCCCGCCCCTCGACCTCCGGCCAGCCGTAGTTCCGACCGGGCTCGACCAGGTTCAGCTCGTCCCAGGTGTTCTGCCCGAACTCGGCCGCCCACAGCCGCCCCGCCGCGTCCCAGGCGATCCCCTGCACATTGCGGTGCCCGTACGAATAGACCACCGATCCGGCGAAGGGATTGCCCGGCGCGGGTCTCCCCTCCGGGGTCATGCGCAGGATCTTCCCGCCCAGCGAGCTCCGGTCCTGGGCGAGGCCGGTCCGGCCCGTCTCGCCCGTCCCCGCGTACAGCATGCCGTCCGGGCCGAACGCGATCCGCCCGCCGTTGTGCACGACCCCCTTCGGGATGCCGGTCAGCACCGGCTGCGGCGCCCCGAGCCGGTCTCCGTCCGCGCCGCCGTACCGCATGCGCACGATGCGGTTGTCCGAGGACGCCGTCAGGTACGCGTACACCCAGCCGTCCCGCACCGCGAGGCCCAGGAGGCCGCCCTCGCCGCCCGGAACGACCCCCGGCACCTCGCCGAGATCCGTCTTGGCACCGGTCCGCCCGTCCACCCGGGTGATCGTCCGCTCGTCCCGCGAGGAGACCAGCAGGTCGCCGCCGGGCAGCTCCGCGACTCCCCACGGAGACTTCAGCCCCTCGGTGAGCGTGCCCGCCACCGACACCCGTCCGGCGCCGGACGGGGGCGCGGACCCCGAGGCGGACGGGGGTGCGGACGGGGAGACCGACGCCGGCGGCGCCGTGTTCGGCCGCTCCCCGGTGTCCCCCGAGGAGCAGCCGGCCACGAGCACCAGCACGGCGGCGCCCCACAGGGCCTTCACAACAGCAGGACGGCTCATGGTCCGGTCCCCTTCGACGAGTCGAGCGGCATCCCTTCACTCTTGATACACCGCTCGACCCGATCGGGTTCCCGACCGCCTCGCATCCGAGTGCGGCGCGTCAGTCCCAGGAGCCCCGGGGCGCCGGCAGCGCCGCGATCTCCGCCAGGTCCTCCGGAGTCAGCCGCAGCCCGGCCGCCCGCGCGTTCTCCACCACCCACCGCTCCCGCTTCGCCCCCGGCACCGGCACGACGTGCGAGCCGCGCCCCAGCACCCAGGCCAGCGCCACCTGCGCCGGGGTGACGTCCGCCCCGTGCCGCGCGGCGACCCGCCGCAGCCCCGCCACGAGCGGCTGGTTCGCGGCCATCATCTCCGCGGTGAACCGGGGGTGCCGGGCGCGCGGATCGTCCGGCTCGAAGCCGCCGCCGGGCGTCAGAGTCCCGGTCAGGAAGCCGTTCCCCAGCGGCATCGCCGCCAGGAAGCCGACGCCCCGCGCCGCACACCACGGCAGCAGCCGCACCAGCGCCTCCTGCGACCACACCGACAGCTCGGCCTCCACCGCCGCCACCGGGAAGACCTGCTGGATCCGCTCCAGTTGACGGATCGTTCCCTCGTATCCGTCACGGCCGACGCCGACCGCGCCGCGGCGGGCCGAGCGGGCGCCGACCGCGCACAGCCCGAGCGCCCGCACCTTGCCGGCCGACACCAGATCGGCCATGGCGCCCCAGGTCTCCTCGACCGGCACCTCGGGGTCGGCGCGGTGCAGCTGGTAGAGGTCGATGACATCGGTCTGGAGCCGCCGCAGCGAGGCGTCGCAGGCCCGACGCACGTACCCCGGCCTGCCGTTGGCGACCACGTGCCGCCGCTCGCCGCCGTCGCCGACGAGCAGTCCGCACTTCGTCGAGACGAAGGCGTCCGCCCGACGCTCCTTCAACACCCGCCCCAACAGAAGCTCGTTGGTGAACGGTCCGTACATGTCGGCGGTGTCGAGCAGGCTCACCCCGGCGTCGAGCGCCGCGTGCACGGTCCGCAGCGAACGGTCCCCGCGCTGTTCCGAACGGCTGTACGCCCAGCTCATCGGCATGCACCCCAGGCCGATCGCACCCACGTCGAGCGCCGTCGCCCCGATAGTCCTGCGCTCCACCTGCCGGTACCCCTCCCTGTGCCGTCCCCCAAAGTAACCAATGGCGAACGGGATTCTTCGCATAGCCTCCCGGTCATGAGATTCGAAGACACGGCCGCCGACGTGTGGCTTCCGGTTGCCGCGGACGAGATCGAGGGACTCCCCGCGCCGGGCGCGTCGGGACTGAACTACCGCTTCTGGGACGGCGGACCGGAGTTCCCGGCCGATCCGGCGCGGTGCGCCTTCTATGTCGTGCCGTACATGAAGGGGTCCGAGATCGCCGTCCGGCCGCTGGCCGCGATGACCTCGCTCCGGGCCGTGCAGACCCTGTCCGCGGGCATCGACCACGTCACCCCCGGCATCGGCTCGCTGCGGCCGGGCGTCGCCCTGTGCAACGCGAAGGGCGTCCACGAGGCCAGCACGGCCGAGCTGACGCTCGCGCTGATCCTGGCCTCGCTGCGCGGCATCCCCGGGTTCGTGCGCGGCCAGGACGCCGAGGAGTGGCGGGCCGGCTTCTACCCCGCCCTCGCCGACAGGTCCGTCCTGATCGTGGGGTACGGCTCGATCGGATCCGCCATCGAGGACCGGCTCGCGCCCTTCGAGTGCGCGCGGGTGACGCGCGTCGCGCGCTCGGCGCGCACCACGGAGCGCGGCCCGGTCCACGCCCTGACGGAGCTGCCCGCCCTGCTGCCGGAGGCGGACGTGGTCGTCCTCTCCACCCCGCTCACCCCCGCCACCAGGCACCTCGCCGACGCCGGTTTCCTGGCGCGGATGAAGGACGGGGCGCTCCTGGTGAACGTGGCCCGCGGGCCGGTCGTCGACACGGCCGCACTGCTCAAGGAGGTCGAGAGCGGCAGGATCACGGCGGCACTCGATGTCACCGACCCGGAACCGCTGCCGGCCGGGCACCCGTTGTGGCACGCTCCCGGTGTCCTGATCAGTCCCCATGTGGGAGGTTCGACCTCGGCCTTCATGCCGCGGGCGAAGCGCCTGATCGCAGGGCAGCTGCGGCGGTTCGCGGCCGGCGAGGAGCTGGCCAACGTCCTCCTCACCACCGGCTGAACGGGGCCGGCCCGGGCGGGCCGGCGGGGCCGGACGGGTGGTGTGCGCCCCCGACACGCGCCGCACGCAAGCCCCGATGTCGTCACGCAGAGTACTGCGACCCTGTCCCTGAGTGACGGTCCTGGTGTATCGTCCCGGATCGGGGGACTGCGTCGAGTACGGGCTGACGCTGGGGAGCGAAGTGACGGGTCATCAGATTCCGAGGGGGGCGACGGGTGAAGCACGGCCGGAAGACCGGCGAACCGACGCGGCGACGCCGCCGTCGGCAAGCCTTCCGCGCCTCGCCGCCGGCCTCGCACGATCGGTACCGGACCAGGCCGCGCCTCACCGCGCGCCCCGCGCGGCCGGACCGTCCGACAGCGGATCGCACACCGGACCGCGCACCGGAGCCGGTACACACGGCACGGGAGGCGGTGGCACCGAGAGCCACGCCGCCCCGCCGCCGGACGCAGGTCCCGGCGACTGCGACGGGCACGCCCCCGGCAGCGCCGGCGAGCCGCAGGCGCGCCCGCATGAAGCGGCCGGGTGCGGCGGTGCGGCACCGGAGGCTCCGGTGAGCGCGCCCGGGGCGGTCCTCACCCGCCGCCCCGTCGGCGGTGGCGGCGACTCCCGGCACCCGGACCGGGGGCGCCCGTGGATCGGGTCGGTCCTCGCCCAGATCGCCCTGGGACTGATCTGCGCCGGGTACACGACCGGTGCCTCGCTCGGCTGGGGCTCCCCGCGGCTCGCGCTCTTCATGGGCGACTTCGGACTCAGCGCCGCCGCACTCACCGCCGCGGTCTCCTGCTTCCTCTACGGCCGCGCCCACCGCGGCAGCGCCCGCCCCGCCTGGCTGCTCTTCGCCTTCTCCTCCTTCATGGCCTCCGCGGGCAACGCGGTGTGGGGCTGGTACGAGGTCGTGCTCCGCGCGGAGGTACCGGACTCCTCCATCGCCGACCTCTTCTTCTTACTCTTCGCGCCGCCCGCCATCGTCGGCCTCCTCGTCCTCGCCAAGAAGCCCGTCACCCGGGCCGGCTGGATCTGCCTCGGGCTCGACGCCTGGCTCATCGGGGGCTCGCTGCTGACGCTCTCCTGGAGCCTCGCCCTCGCCCGTACCGCCCACTTCGAGGGCGAGTCCGTCGCCCAGGCCGCGCTGTCCCTCG
Source organism: Streptomyces sp. NPDC059534 (assembly GCF_042743475.1). Classification (NCBI taxonomy): domain Bacteria; kingdom Bacillati; phylum Actinomycetota; class Actinomycetes; order Kitasatosporales; family Streptomycetaceae; genus Streptomyces; species Streptomyces sp. NPDC059534. Next base: position 41,442 of record NZ_JBHWAQ010000014.1, on the reverse strand, counting down.
CCTACCCGCTGCTCGACATCGTGCTCGTCAGCATGGTCCTGGTCCTGCACTTCCGGCGCTCGCAGGCGAACCGCTCGGCGACCAACACCGCCATCGCCGCGCTCGCCCTCACCGTGCTGTGCGACGCCCTGTTCACCTCGCCGCTGCTCCGTGAGAACTACGCCTCGGGCCAGCTGCTCGACGCCGGCTGGTTCGCCGGCTCGCTGCTCCTGGCGTACGCGCCCTGGGGAGTGCGGCGGCCACCGGACAGCGCGGTCGCCGGCCGCGGCCCGCTGCTCCACAGCCGCCCCGTCGCCGGTTCGCTGGCCGCCCTCACCCCGTACCTCGCCGCCGCGGTCTGCACCCTCGGCATCCTGTACAACGTGGTCGAGGGACGCAGGGTCGACAAGGTCGTCGTCCTGACCGGCTGCACGGTGGTGCTCGCCCTGGTCGTGCGGCAGGGCATCATGCTCCTCGACAACATCGCGCTCACCCACGAACTGGCCCAGAAGGAGAACCACTTCAGGTCACTCGTGCAGGGGTCGAGCGACGTCATCATGATCGCCGCGCCGACCGGGATACTCCGTTACGTGAGTCCGGCCGCGAGCGGGGTGTACGGCCGTGAGGCCGAGGAGCTCATCGGCTCCGAGCTCGCCTCCCTCATCCACCCCGAGGACCTCGGCGCCGTCGTCCACGAGGTGCGGCGGTTCCTCGCCGTCACGCCCGCCGAGGAGCCCACCACGCGGATCGAATGCCGCTTCCGCTCCGGCCGCGGCGACTGGCTCCACGTGGAGTCGACCGTCAACAGGCACCAGGGCGGTCTCATCTTCAACAGCCGTGACGTGACCGAACGCGTCCGACTCCAGGCCCAGTTGCAGCACAACGCCGAGCACGACCCGCTCACCGACCTGCCCAACCGGGCGCTGTTCACCCGGCGGGTCCGCCAGGCACTCCACGGCCGCCGCGCCTCCGACCCCGGCACCGCCGTGCTCTTCATCGACCTCGACGGCTTCAAGGCGGTCAACGACCGCCTCGGCCACCAGGCGGGCGACGACCTCCTCGTCCAGGCCGCCCGCCGCCTGCACGACTCCGTCCGGGCCGGGGACACGGCCGCCCGGCTCGGCGGCGACGAGTTCGCCGCCCTCATCATCGGCGACGGCGGCCGCGACCGGGCGGCCCGCGAGAACCAGGTCCAGGAGATCGCCGACCGGCTCCGGCTCACGCTCTCCCAGCCGTACCGCGTCGACGGCGGCAACGAGGTGCGGGTCGCCGCCTCCATCGGCGTCGCCTTCGCCGAGCACGACATCGAGGCCGGCGACCTCCTGCGCAACGCCGACCTCGCCATGTACCGCGCCAAGGCCGCCGGCAAGGACCGCGTCGAGCTCTACGCGCCCCAGATGCAGGCCGAGGTCGTGCGGCGCTCGGAGCTGGCCGCCCGGCTGCGCACCGCCCTCCACGACGGCGAGTTCGCCCTGCTCCACCAGCCGGTCGTCGACCTCGCCACCGGCCGGATCTCCGCCGTCAGCGCCCAGGCGCGCTGGCGCTCGGCCCAGGGCATCCTCTTCACCCCGGCCGAGTACCTCCGGGTCGCCGACGACGGGGAGCGCACCGCGGAGCTCGGCCGCTGGCTCCTGGAGGAGGCGGTGGAGCAGGCCGCCGAGCGGGCGGGAATCGGCCACCGTGCCCCGGTCTCCATCCGGCTCTCCGCCGGTTGTCTCCTCGACCGCTCGCTGCCGCTCGGATCGGTCGAGTCCCTGCTCACCCGGCACGGCCTGCCGTCCGGTTCGCTGATCATCGAACTCGCCGACAGCGACGCCATGACCACGCTCGACGAGCTCGAACAGCGGCTGGTGACCCTGCGCCGTCTCGGGGTGCGGATCGCACTCGACGGATTCGGCGGCGGACATGTGGCGATCAACGCCCTCCGGCGGCTTCCGGTCGACATACTGAAGCTGGACCGGGGGCTCGTCGAGGGCGTCGTCGAGTCGCCCCGACTCCGCAAGATCACGCGTGGGGTGCTCCGTATCGCCGGCGAGCTGGGGATGCAGACCGTCGCCGACGGCGTCGACGTACCGGAGCAGGTCGTCGCCCTGCGGGCGATGGGATGCAGCCACGCCCAGGGCATGGCCTTCTCGGGCGCGCTCGACGAGTACCGGCTGCGCAGGGCACTGGTACGGGACGACTATCCGCTGCCCGGCGGGGTCCCCGTACCGGCCGGAAACCGTCCCTCGATCGGCTCACATACTGAGACGCCCATCCCACCCACTTGACAGTGGCGAGGGCTGAGAGGGAGGGTCAGTGCCATGCGCACCCGAATTCTCGTACTTGGAAAGCGCGTCGGCTGAAGCGGGGCCACAGTAGGCCCGGCTTAGAACGCACCCGACGCGCTCCCCTCGCTTGCCTCACGGCACGAGGGGTTTTTTGTTGCACTGGCTCACCCCAAAATCGACGCAAACCCTCGCAAAACACCTCGCAAAAACCCTCTGCTTCGAGAAGAGATGCTGATGACCGACCAGGCCACCGGGCACCATCCGCAGCCGCGGCCGCGTGGCGGCGCGCAGCCCGCCACCACCGTCGAGCACGTCACGGGCGCGCAGTCCCTCATCCGTTCTCTCGAGGAAGTGGGCGCCGACACCGTCTTCGGTATTCCCGGCGGTGCGATCCTCCCGGCCTACGACCCGATGATGGACTCCAAGCGGGTGCGCCACATCCTGGTCCGTCACGAGCAGGGCGCGGGCCACGCGGCCACCGGGTACGCCCAGGCGACCGGCAAGGTCGGCGTCTGCATGGCGACCTCGGGTCCCGGTGCGACCAATCTGGTCACCCCGATCGCCGACGCGCACATGGACTCGGTCCCGCTCGTCGCGATCACCGGCCAGGTCGCCTCGAAGGCGATCGGCACGGACGCCTTCCAGGAGGCGGACATCTGCGGCATCACGATGCCGATCACCAAGCACAACTTCCTCGTCACCAAGGCCGAGGACATCCCGCGGACGATCGCCGAGGCGTTCCACATCGCCGCCACCGGCCGCCCCGGCCCGGTCCTGGTCGACATCGCCAAGGACGCCCTCCAGGCCAAGACCACCTTCAGCTGGCCGCCGCAGACCGACCTGCCCGGCTACCGCCCGGTGACCAAGCCGCACGCCAAGCAGATCCGCGAGGCGGCCAAGCTCATCTCCGCGGCCAAGCGCCCCGTGCTGTACGTCGGCGGCGGTGTCATCAAGGCCGGCGCCACGGCCGAGCTGAAGATCCTCGCCGAGCTCACCGGCGCCCCGGTCACCACCACCCTGATGGCCCTCGGCTCCTTCCCCGACAGCCACCCGCTGCACGTCGGCATGCCGGGCATGCACGGTGCGGTCACCGCCGTCACCGCGCTGCAGAAGGCCGACCTGATCGTCGCCCTGGGCGCCCGCTTCGACGACCGCGTCACCGGCAAGCTGGACAGCTTCGCGCCGTTCGCCAAGATCGTCCACGCGGACATCGACCCGGCCGAGATCGGCAAGAACCGCGCCGCCGACGTCCCGATCGTCGGTGACGCCCGCGAGGTCATCGCCGACCTGGTCCAGGCCGTCCAGGCCGAGCACAGCGAGGGCAACAAGGGCGACTACGCCGCCTGGTGGAGCGACCTGAACCGCTGGCGCGAGACCTACCCGCTCGGCTACGACCTGCCGGAGGACGGCAGCCTCTCGCCGCAGCAGGTCATCCAGCGCATCGGCCGGCTCGCCCCCGAGGGCACGATCTTCGCGGCGGGCGTCGGCCAGCACCAGATGTGGGCCGCCCACTTCATCGACTACGAGAAGCCGGCCACCTGGCTGAACTCCGGCGGTGCCGGGACGATGGGGTACGCGGTCCCCGCCGCCATGGGCGCCAAGGCCGGCATGCCGGACCGCACCGTCTGGGCGGTCGACGGCGACGGCTGCTTCCAGATGACCAACCAGGAGCTCACCACCTGCGCCCTGAACAACATCCCGATCAAGGTCGCCATCATCAACAACGGCGCCCTGGGGATGGTCCGCCAGTGGCAGACGCTCTTCTACAACCAGCGCTACTCCAACACCGTCCTGCACTCCGGCCCGGACGACGTCCAGGCGAACAAGGGCACCCGCGTCCCCGACTTCGTCAAGCTCTCCGAGGCCATGGGCTGTGTCGCCCTGCGCTGTGAGGACCCGGCCGACCTGGACAAGGTCATCGCCGAGGCCAACGCCATCAACGACCGCCCGGTCGTGATCGACTTCATCGTCCACGAGGACGCCCAGGTGTGGCCGATGGTCGCCGCCGGCACCTCGAACGACGAGGTCATGGCCGCACGGGGCGTCCGCCCCGACTTCGGCGACGGCGAAGACGACTGAAGCGCGGAACGAAGCAGAGCGAAAAGGAAGAGACCCACACCATGTCCACCAAGCACACGCTCTCCGTTCTCGTCGAGAACACGCCCGGCATCCTCGCCCGGATCGCCGCCCTGTTCTCCCGTCGCGGCTTCAACATCGACTCCCTCGCCGTCGGCATCACCGAGCACCCCGACATCTCCCGCATCACCATCGTGGTCAATGTCGAGGACCTGCCCCTGGAGCAGGTGACCAAGCAGCTCAACAAGCTGGTCAACGTCCTGAAGATCGTCGAACTCGAGCCCAGCGCTGCGATCCAGCGCGAGCTCGTCCTGGTGAAGGTCCGCGCCGACAACGAGACCCGCTCCCAGATCGTCGAGATCGTGCAGCTGTTCCGCGCCAAGACCGTGGACGTCTCGCCCGAGGCGGTCACCATCGAGGCCACCGGTTCGAGTGACAAGCTCGACGCGATGCTCAAGATGCTGGAGCAGTTCGGCGTCAAGGAGCTCGTGCAGTCCGGCACGATCGCCATAGGGCGTGGTTCCCGGTCCATCACGGACCGGTCCCTGCGGGCCCTCGACCGCAGCGCCTGAGAGTCATCGGAGGTCGACCGCCGGTCCATCCGGCGGTCCGACTGACGAGACCCGAAAACCTTCCTTCCGCTCCCCGCCGTACGGTGGGACGCAACACCAGCACCTCAAGGAGATTCCCAGTGGCCGAGCTGTTCTACGACGCCGACGCAGACCTGTCCATCATCCAGGGCCGCAAGGTCGCGGTGATCGGCTACGGCAGCCAGGGGCACGCCCACGCGCTGTCGCTCCGTGACTCCGGTGTCGACGTCCGCGTCGGTCTCCAGGAGGGCTCGAAGTCCAAGGCCAAGGCCGAGGAGCAGGGCCTGCGCGTCGTCTCCGTCGCCGAGGCCGCGGCCGAGGCCGACCTCATCATGATCCTGACCCCGGACCCGATCCAGGCCAAGGTCTACGAGGAGTCCATCAAGGACAACCTGAAGGCGGGCGACGCGCTCTTCTTCGGTCACGGCCTCAACGTCCGCTACGGCTTCATCGAGGTCCCCGAAGGCATCGACGTCGCCCTGGTCGCCCCGAAGGGCCCGGGTCACCTGGTCCGCCGTCAGTACGAGGAGGGCCGCGGCGTTCCGTGCATCGCCGCCGTCGAGCAGGACGCGACCGGCAACGCCTTCGCGCTGGCGCTCTCGTACGCCAAGGGCATCGGCGGTACCCGTGCGGGCGTCATCAAGACGACCTTCAAGGAGGAGACCGAGACCGACCTGTTCGGTGAGCAGGCCGTCCTCTGCGGTGGCACCGCGGCGCTGGTCAAGGCGGGCTTCGAGACCCTGACCGAGGCCGGCTACCAGCCGGAGATCGCCTACTTCGAGTGCCTCCACGAGCTGAAGCTCATCGTCGACCTCATGTACGAGGGCGGCCTGGAGAAGATGCGCTGGTCGGTCTCCGAGACCGCCGAGTGGGGCGACTACGTCACCGGCCCGCGGATCATCACGGACGCCACCAAGGCCGAGATGAAGAAGGTCCTCGCGGAGATCCAGGACGGCACCTTCGCCAAGGAGTGGATGGCCGAGTACCACGGCGGTCTGAAGAAGTACAACGAGTACAAGACCCAGGACGAGAACCACCTCCTGGAGACCACCGGCAAGGAGCTGCGGAAGCTCATGAGCTGGGTGAACGACGAGGAGGCGTAAGCCTCTGGGGCGGGGGCCGGACGGCATGTCCGGCCCCTTCCCGCATCGTTGGACACCTCGTCCAACCACGGACGGGTGATCCTTCCAACGAGGCGCATGAAGTGCGCCGACGCACCACTACACTGCTCAACAACATACGCGTCAGGCCCACAGCGTCGTGCGCTTTCACGCGGCAAGCCCCCTCCACCGCCTGCGGCCGTCGGGACGGCCGTCCGCACTGGACCTGTGAGGACTCACGTGAGCTCGAAACCTGTCGTACTCATCGCTGAAGAGCTGTCGCCCGCCACCGTCGACGCGCTGGGCCCGGACTTCGAGATCCGGCACTGCAACGGTGCCGACCGTGCCGAGCTGATCCCCGCCATCGCCGACGTGGACGCGATCCTGGTCCGTTCCGCGACCAAGGTCGACGCCGAGGCCCTCGCCGCCGCGAAGAAGCTCCGGGTCGTCGCCCGTGCCGGTGTCGGTCTGGACAACGTCGACGTCTCCGCCGCCACCAAGGCCGGCGTCATGGTCGTCAACGCCCCGACCTCGAACATCGTCACCGCCGCCGAGCTCGCGTGCGGTCTGCTCGTCGCCACCGCGCGCAACATCCCGCAGGCCAACACCGCGCTGAAGAACGGCGAGTGGAAGCGCAACAAGTACACGGGTGTCGAGCTCAGCGAGAAGACCCTCGGTGTCGTCGGCCTCGGCCGCATCGGCGTCCTGGTCGCCCAGCGCATGTCGGCCTTCGGCATGAAGATCGTCGCGTACGACCCCTACGTGCAGCCCGCCCGCGCCGCCCAGATGGGGGTGAAGCTGCTGGCCCTGGACGAGCTCCTGGAGGTCGCGGACTTCATCACCGTCCACCTGCCGAAGACCCCGGAGACCCTCGGTCTCATCGGCGACGAGGCGCTGCACAAGGTCAAGCCCTCGGTCCGGATCGTCAACGCCGCGCGCGGCGGGATCGTGGACGAGGCGGCGCTGTTCACCGCCCTCAAGGAGGGCCGGGTCGCCGGCGCGGGCCTCGACGTCTACGCGAAGGAGCCCTGCACGGACTCCCCGCTGTTCGAGCTCGACCAGGTCGTCTGCACCCCGCACCTCGGCGCCTCCACGGACGAGGCCCAGGAGAAGGCCGGTATCGCGGTCGCCCGCTCGGTGCGCCTGGCGCTCGCCGGCGAGCTGGTCCCGGACGCGGTCAACGTCCAGGGCGGTGTCATCGCCGAGGACGTGAAGCCGGGTCTGCCGCTGGCCGAGAAGCTCGGCCGGATCTTCACCGCGCTCGCGGGCGAGGTCGCGGCCCGTCTCGACGTCGAGGTGTACGGCGAGATCACCCAGCACGACGTGAAGGTGCTCGAACTCTCCGCGCTCAAGGGCGTGTTCGAGGACGTGGTCGACGAGACCGTGTCGTATGTCAACGCCCCGCTGTTCGCGCAGGAGCGCGGTGTCGAGGTCCGGCTGACGACGAGCTCCGAGTCGCCCGACCACCGCAACGTGGTCACCGTCCGGGGCACGCTGTCCAGCGGCGAGGAGGTCGCGGTCTCCGGCACGCTGGCCGGCCCCAAGCACCTCCAGAAGATCGTCGCGGTCGGCGACTACGACGTGGACCTGGCGCTCGCCGACCACATGGTCGTGCTGCGCTACGAGGACCGTCCGGGTGTCGTCGGCACCGTCGGCCGGATCCTCGGCGAGGCCGGTCTGAACATCGCGGGCATGCAGGTCTCGCGTGTGGAGGAGGGCGGCGAGGCGCTCGTCGTGCTCACCGTGGACGACACGCTGCCGGCGCCGGTGCTCGCGGAGATCGCGGAGGAGATCGGTGCCACCTCGGCCCGTTCCGTCAACCTGATCTGACGCACGACCCCGTAGTCCGTACCCGGTCGATAGACGCTCGTCTTACACGATTGTCTATCGACCGGGTACAGTGCTGTCATGGGACACAAGGAAGACCTCCTCGAAGGCGCCAAGCGCTGCCTCCTGGAGAAGGGGTACGGGCGCACCACGGCACGCGACATCGTCGCCGCGTCCGGCACCAACCTCGCCTCCATCGGCTACCACTACGGCTCCAAGGACGCCCTGCTCCAGCAGGCATTCCTCACGCTCACCGAGGAGTGGGGCGAGCAGGTCGGCCCCGCGGGCTCCGGCGAGGAGAAGCGGGAGCTGCCCGCCGACCCGTACCAGCGCTTCCACGCGGTCTGGGAGCAGGTCATCGGCGCGGCCGAGGCGAGCCGGCCGGTGTGGAAGCTCCAGACCGAGATCGTCACCCGGCTCGACGACGACGAGAAGCTGCGCGACGCCATCAAGGAGCCGCAGCGCGAGGGGCGGCTCGGGATGGCCGAGGGCTTCCTCGGCATCGACCCCGAGGCCGACCCCGAGAAGGCCCGGGTCGCCGGGCTGCTCTGCCAGGCGCTGGCGACCGGCGTGATGATCCAGTGGATGGTCGACCCGGACACCGCGCCGAGCGCCGACGACCTCACCGAGGGGCTCAGGGTCCTGATGGGGGAGCGGGGCTGACCCGTCGCCGGGCTCACATCCCCTTGCGGAAGCGTTCGCTGAGCCGCCGGCCCATGGCCGGGGGGACCTGGCCCGACCGCGGGTCCTCTCCCAGGGCCCTGGCCAGGTCGACGGCGTACAGGTCGACCGCCGACTCCGCGAGGTCCGCCAGGTCGCCCGCGGCGTCGCGGCCGCGCCGCCGGCCGAGCAGCAGCAGGGCGACGCCGGCCAGGGCCGCCGGCCACCACAGGGCACCCAGGCACAGGTAGAGCAGGCCCCAGCCGCTCAGTGTCGCGGCACTCGCCAGCGCCCCCCGCGCCGCGATCAGGTCGCCCCGGCAGAGTTCCGGCAGCAGGACCCACAACCGGGGCCAGGTGAACGTGAAGTCGAGCCCGTACTGGCCCTGGACGCGGACTCCCACGGCGCGCAGCCGGTCGCCGATCCACGTGGGCCTGGCCGGCTCGGCGAGCGCGACGGCGTTACGGGTCGCGACCTGGGAGGCGCCGCCGGTGTTCGCGCTGTTCCACCGCTCCTGGCGTCGTCGGACGAGCCCGCCGACCAGCCACCGCGGGCCGGACGTCAGCCAGACATCCTCGACCGCGGAGCCGAGCCCGCGCGCCAGCAGTCCGACCGCCGCCCCGACCAGCAGGAGTACCACCGTGAGGAGCAGGGCCGACACGGGACGCTGGTCGTAGCGGGCCACCAGGTCCTCGGCGGCCCGGCTCAGCCGCCGCCAGTCGAGGGCGTGCCGGTGGCCGAGTACGGACGCCGTCGCGGCGAGTGCGGTGAACAGCGCGCCCGGCAGGGCCAGCAGCTGCACCCAGCGTTCCGCGAGGCTCTTGCCCAGCGCGGACAGGAGGGTGTTCATCCGAAGGCGAACGGCTCGTCGAACACGGGGCACTCGGGAAGCGGGCTGCCCGGCGTGCGGTCCTGTGTACGCGAGCACCGCCTGCCCGGGCAGGCGTAGGAGCCGGCCGGTGGCGGCGTGGACTCCTGGCCCGGGAAGGGGGCGTACCCCCGTGGCCGCGCCGGCATGTCCAGAAGCACGCGGACCGATTCCAGTACGGCGACCGCCGGGCGGGTTCCCGCTCTCAACTCGACCAGGAGCCGCTCCAGTTCGGCCGAGCGGCCCATCCCGCTCGCCTCTGCGCGCGTCTCCGGCAGGTCAGTGCAGAACTGTGTCAGTTCGCGAGCGTCCTCGGCGGTGTTTTCCACGTATTCCTCCCCCTTACCCGACCTTCACGGAATAGTCTCATCGTTCATTCGGGAGCGTCATGGATTCGGTTCGGTCCATGGGAAGTCGGGGGTGCCGTGAACATCAGGGATCTCGCCCTGGAGATGGAGCAGCGGCTCGCCGCCTTCTACTCCACCTGCGATCCGGCTCTGCTGTGGGAACCGGAGGCCCAGCGGCTGGCGGACCGGCTGTACCACGCGATCGACTGGTACGCCCCGGAATCCGATGTGGCCGAGGGCGCGCGGATGTTCAACGTCGCTCTCCTCGTGGCGGGCTTCCACTGGCACCGCTGCGAGTACGTCGAGGAGGAGATCCAGCGGGAGGACGCGAGGCGCGCCACGTTCCTCTACAAGGTGGTGTGCCAGGTGGCGCCGCACCTCGTCCCCGAGGTCGTGATGAACGTCTACGTGCAGAGCGCGGACCCCGTCGTCGAGCTGACGTCCGCGACCCCCCTGGCGACGTACACGCAGCTCGGCGTCAACCGGCTCAAGGAGGCGGAGGCGACGGGGGATCCGAGGCTCCTCGACGACGCCGCCGAGCTGTGCCTGCTCGTGGCGCGGGCGAGCCCGCAGGAGGACGTGGTGAAGGCGGAGGCCCTCGTCACGCTCGGGAACATCCTCACCCGGAGATACGAGTTCGTGGGTGAGGACGACGACCTGGAGCGCGCCCTCGTCGTCACACGCATGGCGGAAGAGATGATTCCGGAGGGTGACCCGTGCCGCCTGAAGTTCTGTTCGGGTCTCGGGCACATCGCGATCCGGATGTTCCAGCGCAACGGCGACCTCGACCTGCTCGACGAAGCGGTCCGCATCCTGCGCGAGGGGGCGTACGAAGCCCCCGGCGACGAGCCGCTGCGCGCCGCCGTCCTGACCAATCTCACCGCCGCCCTGACCGCGCGGTACGAGGCCACCGGCCGCTTCGACGCGGCCACCGAGGCGCTGCAGGCGCAGTTCGAGGCGGTGGGCGACACTCCTCGTGACCATCCCGATCTGCCGAGCCGCCTGGTGAACCTGGCGGGCCTCATCCTGAGCCACCCCGGCGAGATCACGGCGGAAGCCGACCGGTACGACCTGGCGATCGGCATGCTCGACGACGCCCTGTCCCTGCTCCCCGACGGTCACCCCGACCGGCCCGGTTGCCTGAACACCCTGAACTCCGCGTACGAGAGCCGGTACCGGCTGACGGACGAACCGCTCGACCTGGTCGCCGCCGCCGAGGCGGGCGTGTCGGCGGTCGAGGCCAGCGCGGCCGGGTTCTACCGCCGGCCGATGATGCTGAGAGGGTTCGCCCGCTCCCTGAAGGCCGTCACCGATCGCTTCCCGGACGCCGGTGGGCTGCTCGAAACGGCCGTGACGGCGCTCCGCGAGGCCGACACGCTGCTTCCCCCGAGGCATCCGGAGCGCACGGAGATCCTGACCGATCTGGGGTTCCTGCTGCGGGACCGGTTCAGGACCGGAGAGGACCCCGCCGACCGTGAAGGCGCCGTCCGGGCACTGTGCGCAGCGGCCGCCGTCCTCTCCGCGCCGGCCCGGACCCGGGCACGGGCGGCCTCGGCGGCGGGGGACGTCCTCGCCGAGGCCCAGGACTTCGCCGCCGCCACCGGCTGCTACGCCCTCGCCCTGGAGCAGCTCGAACTGACGGCCTGGCCCGGCCTGGAGCGGGCCGACCGCGAACGCCTCATCGCCCAGTTCCCCGGCCTGGCCGCGAACGCGGCGACCTGCGCCGTACGGGCCGGACAGCCGGAGCGCGCGGTGGAACTGCTCGAACAGGGCCGCGGCATCCTGCTCGCCCAGGCCCTGGAGACCCGCACCGACCACTGGCAGCTGCGCGCCCGGGCGTCGGAACTCGCCGACCGGCTCGCACAGGTCCTCGGCGAGTTGGAGCGCCTGCCCGGCCGTCCGTCCGGCGCGGCGCTACGGGACGACCGGCGGGACCACCGGCAGGCCGACGAGAGACGGGTCGACCTGGCCCGGCAGCGAGAGAAGGTCCTCACGGAGATCCGTGCCGTGCGCGGCCTCGAAGGCTTCCTGCGGCCGCCGTCCTTCGCGACCCTGCGCGCCGCGGCGGCGGGCGGCCCCGTGGTGCTTCCCGTCGTGAGCCCGTACGGCTGCTCGGTCCTCCTCCTCACCGAGGCCGGGGTGGAGGTGCTCGACCTCGAAACGAGCGCCGAGGAACTGGGGGCACGGGCCGTGGTTCTCGCCGTGGCCCTCGACCCCGGCCATTCGCCGGTCAGGGCACGCAGGACGGTCCGGGAGACCCTGGCCTGGCTGTGGGACGCCGTGGCCGGGCCGGTGCTCGACGCACTGGGCCGTACGGAGCCGGTCGGTCCGGACGGAGAGGGGCCCCGTCTGTGGTGGTGCCCCACCGGGATCTTCTCGCAGCTGCCGCTGCACGCGGCCGGGCGTCACGGGCCCGGCGGCGCCACGGTCCTCGACCGGGTCGTCTCCTCGTACACCCCGACGCTGCGGGCCCTGCTCCACACCCGCGGCCGGCCCCGCCCGCCCGCCGGACCCGGCCCCCGGGGCCTCATCGTGTCCATGCCCGCCACCCCCGACTTCCGGGACCTCCCGGCCGCCGAGGACGAGGCACGGGACCTGCGCCGGCGCCACCCGGACGCCCGGCTCCTCACCGGTCCCGCCGCGACCGCGCCGACGGTGCTGGAGGCGCTCGCCCGCTGCTCCTGGGCTCATTTCGCCTGCCACGGCACGCAGGACGTCGCACAGCCCTCCCGGGGCGCGCTCATCCTGCACGACGGTCCCCTGACCCTGCGGGACGTCGTGAACCTCCGGCTGCCGCGGGCGGAGTTCGCGTATCTCTCCGCCTGCGAGACCTCGCGAGGCGGGTTCGTCCTGGCGGACGAGGCGATCAGCTTCGCCGCCGCCGTCCAGCTGGCGGGCTTCCGGGACGTCGTCGGCACGCAGTGGTCGATCGACGACGTCCTCGCCCCGAAGGTCGCGGACCTCGTCCACGCCCGGCTGTCCCGGCAGAGCGCCCCCGACCCGGCGGCCGCCCTGCACGGGGCGCTGCACGAGGTGCGGACACGACATCCGAACGCCGTGGTGAGCTGGGGGGCCTACGTCCACGTGGGCCCCTGACCGACGGGACGACGGGGCCCGGCAGGGGCGGGCCGGTCAGAGCCGGGCCGACTTCAGGGACATGTGGAGCAGGAGGCGGTCCTCGCCGTCGTCCAGGTCCAGGCCCGTGAGCTGTTCGACCCGGGACAGCCGGTAGTAGAGCGTCTGCCGGTGGATGCCCAGGGCCGCCGCCGTGCGGCCCGCCTGGCCCGCGTTGTCGAGGAACACCTCGGCGGTGCGGGCCAGTTCGGCGTGGGCGGGGGCGAGCAGCGGCGCGACGACGGGGTCGATCTCGGGGTGGTAGAGCGCCGCGAGCAGGCGGTACGGGCCGATCCCGGACCACTCCGCGACCGGGCCGAGCGTCGGCTGCGCCGAGGCGGCGCGGGCCGCCGTGTTCGCCTCGCGCCAGGCCGCCGGGAGCTCCGTGAGGCCCCGGCGGGGGTTCGCGATGCCGGCCGGCGCGGCGGCGCGCAGCCGGTCCGCGGCGGTGTGGGCGGGGGAGAGGTCCTCGGCCGTGCGCAGCCGTACGAGGACGGCGAGGGCCTCGGCCTCGGGGAGCGTGGCGACCGCCGCCGCGCCGGGCACCGTGCGGATGGAGGGGGCCTCACCCTGCCAGGGGGTCACGCAGACGACGGTGTGCAGCCCGTCCGCGCTGGGGCCGAGGGCCGCCCGGAGGGCCGCGACGGCCATGTCGCTCTGCCAGCCGCGCCCGGCGGTGAGCACCGCGACGAACTCGCGGGAGAGGTCGGCGTCCGCGCGCTCCTCGTCGGCGAGGAGGTCGCCGACGCGGGCGGCGACGTCCATGGCGGCGGTCAGCTGTTCGGGTGAGGGGCCCGGCTCCGCGTCGAGCAGCCAGACGTACCCGAGGACGACCCCCCGGTGGCGTACCGGCAGGCAGATGCGGTCCCGGAACACGCCCGCGTCCGGGGCGGCCGGGATGCGGACCGGGCCGGTGGCGCGGGTGATGCCGAAGCCCTCGAACCAGGCGCGGACCGCCGGGGTGGACTTCCGGGTCAGGATCGAGCGGGTCCGGACGGGGTCCATCGCGGTGTCGTCGTCGCTGTCGTGCGCGCCGAAGGCGATCAGCCCGAAATCGCGGTTCTCCAGCGTCGCCGGGGTGGCAAGCAGCGCGGAGATCTCGTCGACCAGTTCCTGGTAGTCACCCTTCACGGCGCCATTCTCGCACCTCTTCAGACATGTGTATGAGATGCCGCGCACGGATGCGTGACAGCTGTCGATGGCAGAGGATCGGAGCGATCCATAGGTTTCACGGTGGTTCTCCGTGCTGTTCCCGGTTCGTTCCTTTCGTCCGTGTACGGCCCCGTTCTCCTCATGCCCCTCTGGAGGTGCCCCGTGCTGGGTCCCGTGATCCTCGCCGCGTCGCGCAGCGACAAGATGCGCCGTTTCGTGTCGGCCGCCCCCGGGACCAAGCAGGTCGTCGCCCGCTTCATCGCCGGTGAGTCGGTCGACGACGTCGTCCCGATCGTCCGGGAGCTGAGCGACCGCGGCCTGGAGGTCACCCTCGACGTCGTCGGTGAGGACATCACCACCGTCGAGCAGTCCTACGCCGCGCGGGACGCCTACCTGGAGCTCATCGGCCGCCTCAAGGAGCTGGGCCTGGGCGCCCGCGCCGAGATGTCCGTCAAGCTGTCGATGTTCGGGCAGTCGCTGGACAACGGCCACGAGCTGGCCCTCGCGAACGTCCGCCCGGTCGTCGAGGCCGCCGCCGAGATCGGCACCACGGTCACCCTGGACGCCGAGGACCACACCACCCTCGACTCGATGTTCGCCATCCACGAGGAGCTGCGGAAGTCCTTCCCGCAGACCGGCTGCGTCATCCAGGCGTACCTCTTCCGCACCGAGGACGACGCCCGCCGCCTGGCCGCCAACGGCTCCCGCGTCCGGATCGTGAAGGGCGCCTACAAGGAGCCCGCCTCCGTCGCCATCCAGGACAAGCCCGAGATCGACAAGGCGTACGTCCGGATCATGAAGATCCTGATGGACGGCGAGGGCTACCCGATGATCGGGTCCCACGACCCGCGCCTGATCTCCGTCGGCCAGGAGCTGGCCCGCCGCGCCGGGCGCAAGCTGGACGAGTACGAGTTCCAGATGCTGTACGGCATCCGCACCGAGGAGCAGAACCGGCTCGCCGCCGAGGGGCACCGCATGCGCGTGTACACCGCCTACGGCACCGACTGGTACGGCTACTTCATGCGCCGCCTCGCGGAGAAGCCGGCCAACCTGCTCTTCTTCGTCCGCTCCATCCTCACCAAGGGCTGAGCCCACCTCTCACAAGGAGTATCGAGACTCATGGACGCTGTCACCCAGGTCCCCGCTCCGGTCAACGAGCCGGTGCACAGCTACGCCCCCGGCTCCGCCGAGCGCTCCCGTCTGGAGACCAAGCTCAAGGAGCTGGCCGAGAACCCGCGCGAGCTGCCGATGACCATCGGCGGCGTGAAGCGTCTCGGCGGCGGCGAGGAGTTCAAGGTCGTCCAGCCGCACAACCACCAGGCCGTCATCGGCACCTTCCGCGGCGCCACCGAGCAGGACGCCCAGGACGCGATCGACGCGGCCCTGGCCGCGGCGCCGGCCTGGCGCGCGATGTCCTTCGACGACCGTGCCGCGATCATCCTGCGTGCCGCCGAGCTGCTGGCCGGCCCGTGGCGCGAGACGCTGGCCGCGTCCACCATGCTCGGCCAGTCGAAGACCGCCCAGCAGGCCGAGATCGACACCCCGTGCGAGCTCGTCGACTTCTGGCGCTTCAACGTGGCGTACGCCCGCCAGATCCTGGCCGAGCAGCCGCCGGCCAACTCCCCGGGTGTGTGGAACCGTCTGGACCACCGCCCGCTGGAGGGCTTCGTCTACGCGATCACGCCGTTCAACTTCACGGCCATCGCGGGCAACCTGCCCACCGCCCCCGCCCTCATGGGCAACGTCGTGGTCTGGAAGCCGTCCCCGACGCAGACCCACTCCGCCGTGCTCCTGATGGAGCTCCTGGAGGAGGCCGGCCTGCCGAAGGGCGTCATCAACCTGGTGACCGGCGACGGCATCGCCGTCTCCGAGGTGGCCCTGAACCACCGCGACCTGGCCGGCATCCACTTCACCGGCTCGACCCGGACCTTCCAGCACCTGTGGAAGACGGTCGGCACCAACATCGAGAAGTACCGCTCGTACCCGCGGATCGTCGGCGAGACCGGCGGCAAGGACTTCGTCGTCGCCCACCCCAGCGCCGACCGCGCCATCCTGAAGACCGCGCTGACCCGCGGCTCCTTCGAGTTCCAGGGCCAGAAGTGCTCCGCGTCCTCGCGTGCGTACGTCCCGGCCTCCATCTGGAACGACGGTTTCAAGGAGGAGTTCGCGGCCGAGGTCGACGGCATCACCATGGGTGACGTCACCGACCTGTCGAACTTCATCGGCGCCGTCATCGACGAGCGTTCGTTCGCCAAGAACAAGGCGGCGATCGACCGTGCCGCGGCCGACCCGAGCTGCACGATCGTCGCCGGTGGCACCTACGACGACTCGGTGGGCTACTTCGTCCGCCCGACCGTCATCGCCTGCACCGACCCGGAGAACGAGGTCTTCAAGGCCGAGTACTTCGGCCCGATCCTCGCGATCCACGTGTACGACGACAGCTCCGCCGACGCCTACGACGAGATGCTGACCCAGATGGAGTCGGTCTCGGACTACGCCCTCACCGGCTCGGTCATCTCCGGTGACCGCGCCGCCACCGCGTACACGATGGAGAAGCTCCGCTTCGCCGCGGGCAACTTCTACATCAACGACAAGTCGACCGGCGCCGTCGTCGGCCAGCAGCCCTTCGGCGGCGGCCGCGCCTCGGGTACGAACGACAAGGCCGGCGCGCCGCAGAACCTGATGCGCTGGACGCTGACCCGCGCCATCAAGGAGACGCTGGTCCCGCCGACCGAGTACGGCTACCCGCACATGGGCTGACGCCCTCCCGCCCCCGCAGAGGCCCCCGGCCTCCTGAGGGCCCCCTGACACCGCCCCCCTCCTCGGTTCCCCCAACTCGAGGACGGGGGCGGTTCTCATGTGCCGGCCGGGGTGGCCGGGCGGGTGTCCGCGCCGGTGGGGGAGGCCGGGAGGGGGGTGAGCCGGCCGGCGACGCGGAGCACGCTCTTGCCGTGGGTGGCGCCTTCCCGCAGCCGCCGTACGGCGAGGCCGAGGTCGGCCGGGTCGTACTCGGCGGTGACGTCGATCCGGATCCGCCCCGCGGTCAGCAGGTCGAGAGCCCGGCGGGCGGAGTCGGCGAGGCGCTCGGGGTGGGTCCGGCTCAGCAGGTTGCCGTTGTAGGTCATCAGCGACCGGCCGTCCCCGAGGAGGTCGTCGGCGTCGGCGAGGACGGGTGCGTGGCCGCCGAGGGCGCCGTACGCGACCAGGCGGCCGTGCGGTGCGAGCGCGCGCAGTCCGGCCTGCCGGGTGGGGCCGCCGACCGGGTCGAGGACGACGTCGAACCGCTCGTCGCCGAGCCCGGCGGGGAACTCCTCGCGGAGCAGGATCCGGTCGAAGCCGGACCGGGCCGCGTAGGCCGCCCTGTCGGCGCTGCCGGCCACGCCGACGATCCGGCCGGCACCGGCCAGCCGGGCGAACTGGGCGGCGGCGCCGCCGACGCCGCCGGCCGCGCCGTGGATGAGCACGTGTTCGCCCTCGCGCACGCGGGCGACGGTGTGGACGAGGTCGTACGCGGTCGGCGTGCCCCAGCCGAACGCCGCCGCCGTCCGCAGCGACAGCTCGCCGACGGCGAGCGCGAGGACGGCGGGCACGACGACGACCTCGGCGTGGGCGCCGCCCGTGGCGAGCGCGGTGACGCGCTCCCCGACGCGGCCGCCGTCGACGCCCGGGCCGACCGCGACGATGTGCCCGGACGCCTCGAAGCCGGGGACGAAGGGGCGCGGCACGGGGAAGAGGCCGTCCTTGACCATCGTGTCGCCCCACTGGACGCCGGCGTACGCCACGCGGACCGCGACCTCGCCGGGGCCGGGTGCGGGCTCGTCGAGCTCGGTGATCCGGTATTGGTCGTCGCTGTCGAGAACGATCGCCCTCATGGAAGCAGCCTCCTGTGCTGACTCAGTATCCTGTGTCACATCGTCACGGGAACGGTAGATGTAACAGGTACCTGAGTCAACACAGGATTCTGTGAATGTGGGTGCCGCACGGGAAGCAAGGGAGCGAGCGCATGGCGGACATGCCCGTCGAGGAGTACCTCTGCAGTCGGATCAGGCGCGCGGAACAGGCCCTGATGGCGCACCACGAAGCGGTGCTGCGCGGGCACGGGCTGACCATGACGCAGTACACCGTGCTGCTCACCCTCTCGCGGGACGGAGGCATGTCCGCCGCTCAGGCGGCACGCGCCTGCGGGGTGACCCAGCAGAGCATGGCCAGCGTCCTGTCCACCATGGAGGGCAAGGGGCTCATCCGTCGCGACCCGTCGCCCGTGCACGCCAAGGTGCAGATCGTCACGATGACCGGCGAGGGCCGGGCGGTGCTGGACCGGGCGTACGGGGAGGTGATCGTCCTGGAGCGGGCGCTCACGGACGCGTTCACGCCGGCCGAGCACGCCGCCCTGTGCGAGCTCCTCGACCGTACGACGGCCGTTCTCGTCGACCAGACGCCGCCGGCCCGCACCCGCTGACGGGTCCGGGCCGGAGTTCGGCGGGTGGGGCGGATCGGGTCGGGCGGGCGTTCCGTCAGGCCGCGTTCCGCTTCAGGAAGTCGCCGATCAGCTCGGCGATCCGGGGCGCGTGGGTCTCCAGGGCGAAGTGGCCCGTGGGGAGCAGGTGGATCTCGGCGTCCGGGAGGTCGCGGCGGAACGCCTCGGCGCCCGCGGGGACGAAGACCTGGTCGCCCTCGCCCCAGACGGCGAGGAGCGGGACCCGGCTGGTGCGGAAGTACTCCTGGAAGGCCGGGTAGAGGGCGAAGTTGGCGCCGTAGTCGGCGATGAGGCCGAGCTGGATCCCGTCCTGGCCCTCGCGTGCCATCAGGGCGGCGTCGTGGTGCCAGGCGTCGGGGCTCAGGCGGTCGCGGTAGCCGGCCGGGACGCCGGTCTCGTACTGCCACTTGATGCCGTCGAGGGAGCGGATGGCGCGGACCGGCTCCTCGGTCTCGGGGGTGCGCTCCGCGATCAGGGCGAGGACCGGGGCCCAGGCGTCGGCGCCGAGGCCCTCCTCGTACGCGTTGCCGTTCTGGCTGATGATCGCGGTGACCCGCTCGGGGTGGGCGAGGGCGAGGCGCAGGCCGATGGGGGCGCCGTAGTCCTGGATGTAGAGCGCGTACCGCTCCAGGCCGATCGCCTGGGTGAACTCGTCGGTGAGTGCGGCCAGTTCGTCGAAGGTGTAGTCGAAGTCGGCGGCGGAGGGGGCGGCGCTGCGGCCGAAGCCGAGGTGGTCCGGGGCGATCAGCCGGTACCGGGGGGCGAGCAGCGGGATCAGGTCGCGGAACATGTGCGAGCTGGTGGGGAAGCCGTGCAGCAGGAGGAGTGCGGGGGCGTCGGCGGGGCCGGCCTCGCGGTACGCGATCTCGTGGCCCCGGACGGTGACGGTGCGGTGGTGGGTCGGCAGCACGGACATCGTTCTAACCCCTTAGGTGCGTCTCACTGGTTATGAGGAAACTCAATCAGGCCACAACTAACCTGTCAAGGGAAAGTGAATGGTTAGAGATGGCTGTGGCAGGGTTGGGCGCATGACCGTGAGGACCGCGCCCACCCATGAACTCGGAGCGGCCCGGCTCCGCTCCGTGCGCGAGATGCTCGACACCGCCTTCGGTGGCGACTTCGCCGACGAGGACTGGGACCACGCCCTCGGCGGAGTCCACGCCTGGATCGAGGACGACCGGGGCATCGCCGCCCACGGCGCCGTCGTCATGCGGCGCGCCCTGTACCGGGGCCGCTCGTACCGCGTGGGCTACGTCGAGGGGGTCGCCGTGCGGGGCGACCGCAGGCGGCGGGGGCTCGGCGGGGCGCTCATGGCCGAGCTGGAGCGGGTGATCGACGGCGCGTACGCCTTCGGGGCGCTCAGCGCCTCGGACGACGGGGCCGCGCTCTACCGGGCGCGCGGCTGGCGGGTCTGGGAGGGTCGGCTCGACGTCCTCGGGCCCGAGGGGATCGTCCGCCTCGCCGAGGAGGAGGGGTCCGTCCTCCTGCGCCCGGCGGCCGGCCGGACCCTCCCGGACCCGGCTCACCCGCTGGCCTTCGACTGGCGGGACGGCGACGTGATGTGACGGCCCGCCGGGGAGCTCACTCCTTGCGGGCCGCCTCCACGCGCCCGCGTTCCGTCTCCAGCTTCGCCGTGAGCGCCGCCGTGACCGCGCTGCCCAGGGCGATGAAGACCACCGCGTACCCCGGCAGGCCCAGGGCGAAGTAGGCGGCCGCGACGATCAGGCACCACGCGCCGAGCAGCGCCTTCCCGCGCCGGCTCAGGAACAGCCACTTCGCGGGGGTCGCCGGGACGGCGGGCCGCGCCCCGGCGGGCCCGTCGGTCGCCGCCTTCGGGCGCTTGAAGTAGCCGTACACCAGCCACTCGCCGCAGAGCTCCCAGCCCTCGGGCTCCAGCTCGCCCAGGACCTGCCCGCGCCGCCCGCCCTTGATCACCTCGCGGCGGTACTCCCAGGCGAGCGCGATCCCCGGGGCCCGGCGGCAGACGAACCGGCCGAGCGCGTCGAGCGACTCGACCTCCCAGCCCTGGTCGCCGTGGACGGCCAGCATCCGGCGGTCGTTGAAGAGGTCGGCGGTCCACGTCCAGTGCTCCGCCGCGTCGTCCGGTTCGCCGGGGGTCGGGGCGAGGCCGCCGAACCCCTCCGCGAACCGCGCGGCGGGCCCGAACTCCTCCTCCGGGGCGGTCCCCGTCTCCGCGAGGTGCCCGCGCAGCTCGTCGGTCGTCCGCGCGATCTGCTCCTCGGGCACGCCCGCGGCGCGCAGCGCCTCCGTCAGCTCGGCGAAGTAGGCGTCGGTGGTCATGGTGCGGTTCCCCCTGCGTGCAGTTGCGTCCGTACGGCCCGGTGGAACTCCGTCCAGGCCGCGCCCTCCTCCGCGAGCCGGGTGCGGCCCGGGCCGGTGAGCCGGTAGTAGCGGCGTCCGGGTCCGCGCTCGGCGGCGCGGAACTCGGCCTCGACCAGCCCGGCCTGCTCCAGCCGGTTCAGGACGGGATAGAGCGTCCCGCCCTTGATCTCGCCGAGGCCCGCCTCGGCGAGTGCCTTGGCGATCTCGTACCCGTAACTCTCACCGTGGGTCAGGCAGGAGAGGACGAGCAGGTCGAGGACTCCCTTGAGCCAGCTGGATCTGCGGTCTGCGGCCATGGGTACATCTCAGCACTACCTAGGTAGGAATGCAATCTAGATCGCGATCCCATGCAGGCGGCCGGGCCGGCCGCCGTCTCAGATAGTAGGAAGTCCGAGTAATTGTGGAGACAGATGAGGAGAGCTGCCCTAGCTTTGTAGAAGCCGAACGTCTCGCTTCATCAAGCGAAGGGCGGCCGAGAGCGCGATGCCCTGTGCAGGCAACCCCTGCGGCGGCGCTCCCCGCCCCTTCCGGCGCCTTCGATCACCACTGATCTCCGCACGCCCGGATCACCACTGATCTCAAGGAGTCGATCCCCCATGGCCGTTCAGACCGCCCCCCGCGTCCGCCACTCCGCCAACCGCCCCAGCGACGAGGCCCGGCAGAACGCCGCCGCCGCCCTCCAGCGCGCCCTCGACCGCCGTGACAACGGCGGATCCACCGGCCACTGACCCGCTCGGTCCGCATGCGTCCGACTGTCCGTTCGTCCACATGGCGGACGGAGCGTGTCAGACGATGGGACGAAGAGTAGGGTGCCGACATGTCTCACAGCATCAATCTCGCAGTCATCCCCGGCGACGGCATCGGCCAGGAGGTCGTGGCCCAGGGCCTCAAGATCCTCGCGGCCGTCCTTCCCCAGGACGTGAAGCTGGAGACCGAGGAGTACGACTTCGGCGCCAAGCGCTACCACGCCACCGGTGAGACCCTCACCGACGCCGACCTCGACTCGCTCAAGAAGCACGACGCCATCCTGCTCGGCGCCATCGGCGACCCGTCGGTGCCGTCCGGCGTCCTGGAGCGCGGCTTCCTGCTGAAGCTCCGCTTCGCCTTCGACCACCACGTGAACCTGCGTCCGTCGAAGCTGCTCCCCGGCGTGGCCACCCCGCTCGCCGGGCAGCCCGCGATCGACTTCGTGGTCGTCCGCGAGGGCACCGAGGGCCCCTACACGGGCAACGGCGGCACCATCCGCAAGGGCACCCCGCACGAGGTCGCCACCGAGGTCTCGGTCAACACCGCCTTCGGTGTCGAGCGTGTGGTCCGGGACGCCTTCGCCCGCGCCCAGGCCCGTCCGCGCAAGAAGCTGACGCTGGTCCACAAGAACAACGTGCTGACCTTCGCCGGCCACCTCTGGACGAACATCTTCGCCAAGGTCGCGGCCGAGTTCCCCGAGGTCACCACCGACTACCTGCACGTCGACGCCGCGACGATCTTCCTCGTCACCGACCCGGCCCGCTTCGACGTGATCGTCACCGACAACCTCTTCGGCGACATCATCACCGACCTCGCCGCCGCCGTCTCCGGCGGCATCGGCGTCGCCGCCTCGGGCAACATCAACCCGAGCGGCGAGTTCCCGTCCATGTTCGAGCCGGTCCACGGCTCCGCGCCGGACATCGCGGGTCAGGGCAAGGCCGACCCCACGGCCACCGTCCTCTCCGTCGCCCTCCTGCTGCGCCACCTCGGCTACGAGGCCGAGGCCGCCCGGGTCGAGAAGGCCGTCGCGGCCGACCTCACCGAGCGGGGCGACGCCGTCCGCACGACGGACGAGATCGGCGACGCGCTCGCCGCGCGAGTAGCGAGCTGACCCGCGCTGACTGACTTTCCACAGCAGCCGCCGGGTCGCCTCAGCGCCCGGCGGCTGTACCTGTGCGGCCGCAGGGTGCCACCATCGAACCCTGGACCGTGTTCACCCGTTTTCGTGCACCGGCCCCCACGAGCGATAATCGAACGTGGGGCCGCGGCATGCGGGCATGCTCGGACGTCCACGCACCTCGGACGTCAGCCGCAGACTGAGGCGTGAGCGCGGTCCGACACACACAAACGGTGAAGGACACGCACTCATGACGACGCCCACGATCGAGCTCAAGCCCTCCTCCAGCCCGCTGTCCGACGCGGAGCGCGAGGCGATCCTGGCCAACCCCGGATTCGGCCGCCACTTCACCGACCACATGGTCACCATCCGGTGGACCGAGGGCCGCGGCTGGCACGACGGCCAGCTCGTGCCGTACGGCCCGCTGCACCTGGATCCGGCCACCAACGTCCTGCACTACGCGCAGGAGATCTTCGAGGGCCTGAAGGCGTACCGCCGCCCCGACGGCTCCGTCGCCAGCTTCCGCCCGGACGCCAACGCCCGCCGCTTCCAGGCGTCCGCCCGCCGTCTGGCGATGCCGGAGCTGCCCGTCGAGACCTTCGTCGAGGCGTGCGACCTGCTCGTCCGGCAGGACAAGGCGTGGGTTCCGGCGCACGGCGGCGAGGCGTCGCTCTACCTGCGTCCGTTCATGATCGCGACCGAGGTCGGGCTGGGCGTCCGCCCGGCCAACGAGTACCTCTTCGTCGTCATCGCCTCCCCGGCCGGCCCGTACTTCCCCGGTGGCGTGAAGCCCGTCTCCATCTGGCTCTCGGAGAACCGCGTCCGCGCCGTCCCCGGCGGCGTCGGCGACGCCAAGACCGGCGGCAACTACGCGGCCTCCCTGCTCGCGCAGGCCGAGGCGGCGGCGAAGGGCTGCGACCAGGTCGCCTACCTCGACGCCGTCGAGCACAAGTGGGTCGAGGAGCTCGGCGGCATGAACCTGTACTTCGTGTACGGGAACAAGCTGGTCACGCCCACCCTCACCGGCTCGCTGCTCGCCGGCATCACCCGCGACTCGCTGCTCAAGCTGGCCGCGGACCTCGGCCTGGAGCCTGAGGAGGGCCGGGTCTCCATCGACCAGTGGCAGGCCGACTCCGCCGACGGCACCCTGACCGAGGTCTTCGCCTGCGGCACCGCCGCCGTGATCACCCCGGTCGGCACCGTCAAGTCCGAGCGGGGCGAGTGGCAGCAGTCCGGCGGCGAGCCCGGCGAGGTCACCATGAAGCTGCGCGACGCGCTGCTCGCCGTCCAGACCGGCAGGGCCGAGGACGCACACGGCTGGATGCACGAGCTCGGCTAGTCGCTACTCCACGGCGGCCAGGGCTTCCGGGGCGGACACGGCCCCGGGAGCCCTCTTCGGCGTCAGTACGGCGTACAGGGCGCCACCCACGATTCCCGACAGCACGAAGCTGCAGTCGATCCCGCCCGTGAGGGTGAGCAGCGGCCCCACGTAGAGGGGCGTCGACACACCGGCCAGGCCGACCGCCGCGCCGATCGCCCAGGAGGCGGTGGCGCGCGGGTGCCAGCCCGCCGAGAACCAGTAGATCCCGCCGCGCGAGCGGTTGTTGAAGACCTGGAGCGCCTCCGGGTCGTAGGTCCCGCCGCAGCGCGCGTGCCCGATCAGGGTGATCACCGCCCACGGGGTGCCGATCGCGGTCAGCAGCAGGACGAACGAGGTCATCGCCGTCTGCGCGTCCGAGGCGAAGTGGCCGAGGAAGACGAAGGCCGTGGCCACCGCCGCGACCACCAGCGTGGCGTGCGCCCGGGTGGCGCGGGGCAGGATGGCGTCCAGGTCGAGGCCCATCGAGTACAGCATCAGACCGGCGTTGCCGACGGAGCCGGCGGTGGCCGCGATCAGCAGCGGGACCAGGTACCAGGCCGGCGAGGCGGCGACGAGCGGCCCCGCGTAGTCGAGTCCGCCGCGGGCCGCGAGAGCGGTGAAGGTGCCGAAGAGCTGCGGGATCAGCAGGCCGGCGACCAGGCCGAGGCAGGTGGCCCCCCAGACCGTCCGCGCGCTGTGCCGGGCGGGGGAGATGTAGCGGGTGTAGTCGCCGAGCAGGGTGATGAAGGCGACCGGTCCGCTGAGCCCCGCCGCGACCGCCGAGAGCAGCCAGGTCGGCCAGAACGAGCCCAGCAGGTACGGCGTGTCCGGCACCGGCGCCGCCGTGAAGTCCCCGGCGTACGCGAACACGCCGAGGGCGAGGAGGAGGGTCATGCCCACCGTGAGCGCCTTGCTGAGCCGCAGCAGCAGCCGGTAGCCGAACACGGCGCCGACGGCCGTGCAGGCGGCGAGGAGCGCGTACACGAGGGTGTGCGAGGCGCCGCCGGTCGGCAGGCCGGTCAGCCGGGCGAGCGTGCCGACCATGACGTCGCCGCCGATCCAGAGGGTCAGCGCGGTGTAGCCGAGCGAGAGCAGCAGTCCGACCACCGAGCCGACGAGCCGGCCGCGGACGCCGAAGAAGGCGCCGGAGGAGGTGGAGAGGTTGGTGGCGGTACGGAGGGACACCAGCGCCAGCGGGGCGGTGACGGCGACTCCGGCGAGGGTGCCGGTCACGACGGAGGTGACCGAGGCCCAGAAGCCGAGGCCGAAGGAGACGGGGAGCCAGCCGAAGACGATCACCCCCAGACAGAGGTTGGAGCCGAGCAGGATCGACATCAGATCGCGGGGGCCGCTGGTGCGTTCGGCCTCGGGAATGGTGTCGACTCCGCGCTGTTCTATCGGCATGGGGTCTCCTGGGGAGGGGAGCGGTACATATTTAGAGTGACGCTCAATGTGACCTGAGCCTGTACTGCGCGTCAATGGTTGGAAGACTGCTTCCCAACATTTAGAGTGACACTCAAACGGCCGCCCTTGCAGGAGGTGTTTGAGGCGTGCGACTGACCCCCACGGAACGCGACCGGTTGCTGCTCTTCGGCGCGGCCGAGCTCGCCCCGTGCCCGCCGGGCCAGGGGCCTGCGGTTCAACGTCCTGCACGACCTCGGCGCGCACGGGACCACGGCCGCCGACATCTCCGTCGCGTTCGTCGCCCGGGCCGCCGTCGATCTCGGCTCCGACGCGATGCCGACCCGGCGCCGCCGGATCGCGGTGCGCGGTACACGCGGCATCGGCCCCGCGGACCTGCTGCTCAACTCCCGGACCGGAGACGTCCAGGTCGAGGGCCGGACCGGCCTCGTCTCGCTCGACGGCTCCCCGCTCCGCTCCGAGGCGGCCGACTCCGTCTCCCTCGACCGGCTCTACTTCCTCTGACCTTCCTAGGACCTCTGATGACCTTCCGTATGCCCGCCGAGTGGATGCCCCACGAGCGCACCTGGATGGCCTGGCCCAGCCCCAACCCCACCTTCACCAACGCGGAGGAGCTCGCCGAGGCGCGTACCGCCTGGGCGTCGGTGGCCCGCGCCGTCCGCCGCTTCGAGCCGGTGACGGTGGTGGTCGCGCCCGGCGACGCCGAGTCGGCCCGGGAACTCCTCGGCGCCGGGATCGACCTCGTCGAGCGGGAGCTCGACGACGCCTGGATGCGGGACATCGGCCCGACCTTCGTCACGAACGGCACCGAGCTCGCCGCCGTGGACTGGGTGTTCAACGGCTGGGGCGCCCAGGACTGGGCCCGCTGGGAGCACGACTCCAAGATCGCCCGCCATGTCGCGGACGTCGCCGGCGTCCCCGTCGTCCACAGCCCCCTCGTCAACGAGGGCGGCGCCATCCACGTCGACGGCGAGGGCACGGTCCTCCTCACCGACACCGTCCAGCTCGGCTCCGGCCGCAACCCCGAGTGGACCCGCGAGCAGGTCGAGAGCGAGATCCACGCCAGGCTCGGCACGACGAAGGCCATCTGGCTCCCGCACGGCCTCGCCGGCGACTACGGCCTCTACGGCACCCAGGGCCACGTCGACATCGTCGCCGCCTTCGCCCGCCCCGGCACCGTCCTCGTCCACAGCCAGCAGGATCCGGCCCACCCCGACTACGAGCGCTCCCGTCTCTACGTCGACCTCCTCCGCGGCCGGACCGACGCCCAGGGCCGCCCCCTGGAGGTCATCGAGGTCCCGGCCCCGACCGTCCTGAAGGACGAGGAGGGCGACTGGGTCGACTACTCCTACATCAACCACTACCTCTGCAACGGCGGCGTCGTCCTCTGCGCCTTCGACGACCCGCACGACGAGCTCGCCGCCGAGATCTTCCGCCGTCTCTTCCCCGAGCGCACGGTCACCCTCGTCGACGCCCGCACGATCTTCGCCGGCGGCGGCGGCATCCACTGCATCACCCAGCAGCAGCCGAAGGTCTGACCCGGACGGACCATGAGGTAGAACGTACGAGTGAGTCAGAGCAGCGACCCGACCCCACCCCACCCCCGCCGCCGCAACCAGGCCGCGCCGCCCCGTGAGGACGTGCTGGCCGCGGCCATGGACACGATCGCCGAGCGGGGTCTCGACGGGCTGACCATGGCCGGGCTGGGGCGGCAGGTGGGGATGAGCAGCGGGCATCTGCTGTATTACTTCCGCACCAAGGACGAGCTGCTGCTGCGGATCCTGGAGTGGAGCGAGGGGCGGCTCGGGGCGCAGCGCAGCGCGCTGCTGTCCGGGCCGGGAACCGCGCGGGAGCGGCTCGACGGGTACGTGGACGTCTACGTGCCCGACGGGCCGCGCGACCCGCACTGGACGCTGTGGCTGGAGGTCTGGAACCGGTCGCAGAACGCCGACGACGACGCCCGGGCCCGGCAGGCCGCCATCGAGGGGGCCTGGCACCGGGACCTCGTCGCGATCCTGGCCGAGGGGGTCTCGCGGGGGGAGTTCCGCCCGGTCGACCCGGACCGGGTCGCCACCCGGATGCGGGCCCTGCTCGACGGCTTCAGCGTCCATGTCGCCGTGGGCATCCCGGGGACGGGGCGGGGGCACGTCCTCGACCATGTGCGGGAGTTCATCGCCGAAACCCTGCTTCCGTGACCCCCTCCCCGTCACCTTCGCCGTCGGCTCCGCCCTCCTCGCCGTGGCGATCCGGCGCGATGCGCGAGACCCGGGACACCGGCCTGGCCCCGGGGCGGTGAGGGCGCCGGCGACCTGCCCGGGCAGGTCGCCGGACGGCTGCCCGTATCGTGAGACCACCGTCCCGCTGAACCGCCACCTGTGTCAGACTTCCGGCGTGCTTGCTACCACGATGATTATCGGCAGCAGCGCGCCGGTCCGCAGTGGCCACTGAATCGCGGCACGACCCCCGCGGCAGTGGACACCGTGCCCCAGACCCGCGCGCAGACCTCTCGCACCCGCGAGGGGTTTTTTCGTTTTCCGGCCCCACCCCTGCCGGAAACGGACGACGCGTGAGAATGGGGGCAAGTGGATCCAGACCTTCCGGAGCCACATCCGACAGGAGCCATCACAGTCATGACCACGGAGAACGCCGAGAGCGCGCCCCTCGACGACAGCTTCCATGTCTTCGACACGACGCTGCGCGACGGGGCGCAGCGTGAAGGCATCAACCTCACCGTCGCGGACAAGCTGACCATCGCGCGACACCTCGACGACTTCGGCGTGGGCTTCATCGAGGGCGGCTGGCCCGGTGCCAACCCGCGCGACACGGAGTTCTTCGCCCGCGCCCAGCAGGAGATCGCGTTCAAGAACGCGCAGCTCGTCGCCTTCGGCGCCACCCGCCGGGCCGGTGGCAACGCCGCCGAGGACCCGCAGGTCAAGGCGCTCCTCGACTCCGGCGCTCCGGTCATCACCCTGGTCGCCAAGTCCCACGACCGGCACGTCGAGCTGGCCCTGCGCACCACGCTCGACGAGAACCTGGAGATGGTCCGCGACACCGTCGCCCACCTGACCTCCCAGGGCCGGCGCGTCTTCGTCGACTGCGAGCACTTCTTCGACGGCTACAAGGCCAACCCCGCTTACGCCAAGGCCGTCGTCCGCGCCGCGCACGAGGCCGGCGCCGACGTCGTCATCCTCTGCGACACCAACGGCGGCATGCTCCCCGCCCAGATCCAGGCCGTCGTCGGCACCGTCATCGCCGACACCGGCGCCCGGCTCGGCATCCACGCCCAGGACGACACCGGCTGCGCCGTCGCCAACACCCTCGCCGCCGTCGACGCGGGCGCCACCCACGTCCAGTGCACCGCCAACGGCTACGGCGAGCGGGTCGGCAACGCCAACCTCTTCCCGGTCGTCGCGGCCCTGGAACTCAAGTACGGCAAGAAGGTCCTCCCCGCGGGCGCACTCGCCGAGATGACCCGGATCTCGCACGCGATCGCCGAGGTCGTCAACCTCACCCCCTCCACCCACCAGCCGTACGTCGGCGTCTCCGCCTTCGCCCACAAGGCCGGACTCCACGCCTCGGCGATCAAGGTCGACCCCGACCTCTACCAGCACATCGACCCCGAGCTGGTCGGCAACACCATGCGGATGCTCGTCTCCGACATGGCGGGCCGCGCCTCCATCGAGCTCAAGGGCAAGGAGCTCGGCGTCGACCTGGGCGGCGACCGCGCGCTCGTCGGCCGGGTCGTCGAGCGGGTCAAGGAGCGCGAGCTCCAGGGCTACACGTACGAGGCCGCCGACGCCTCCTTCGAGCTGCTGCTCCGCGAGGAGGCCGAGGGCCGGGCCCGCCGCTACTTCCGTACGGAGTCCTGGCGCGCGATCGTCGAGGACCGCCCCGACGGCACCCATGCCAACGAGGCGACCGTGAAGCTCTGGGCCAAGGGCGAGCGGATCGTCGCCACCGCCGAGGGCAACGGCCCCGTCAACGCCCTGGACCGGGCGATGCGGGTGGCGCTCGAGCGGATGTACCCGCCGCTGGCCAAGTTCGAGCTGGTCGACTACAAGGTCCGCATCCTGGAGGGCCGCCACGGCACCGAGTCCACGACCCGGGTCCTGGTCACCACCAGCGACGGCCACACCGAGTGGTCCACGGTCGGTGTCGGCGAGAACGTCATCGCCGCCTCCTGGCAGGCCCTGGAGGACGCCTTCACGTACGGGCTGCTGCGGGCCGGGATCGACCCCGCCGAATAACCCGCTATGTCCTGTTTGATGCTGTTCGGGTAGCGTCGAACCATGAGGACCAGGGCGATTTCCGTAGGGTCGGCCCTCGCTGGGCTGGCCGTGCTCCTGCTTCTGGTCCTGGCACCCCTCGCGGGTGCCAGGGCCACGGGCGTACCCGACGCGGCCGCCGCCCTGAAGCAGGGCCCGGTCTACGTCGACCCGGGCGCCGCCGACCAGCTCTCCGCGGCCGACGCGAAGGCCCTCGCGCAGAAGATCAAGGACGCGGACAAGCCGCTCTTCGTGGCGGTCCTCCCCGCGAACGGGCAGTTCCCGCCGGAGGACCTCTTCCAGAACCTGCGCACGCAGACCGGCATCACGGGCCTGTACGCGATCCGCCTCGGCGACGGCTTCGACGCCCGAGCCGACCGCGCGGTGATGTCCCGGGACGCCGTGGACAACCTCGTCACCTCCGTACGCCAGCCCGGCGCCGACGCGGCCACCGAGCTGAACAACTTCGTCGACCAGGCCCTGCCCGTGCTGCGCGGTTCCGCCCCCGCGTCCTGGGGCTCCGTCGGCACCGACTCCGGCGTCCCGGTCGCCGGGCTCGTCACCCTCGGCGCGGTCGTCGTGGCCGGCGGCGCCGGCGCCTACGCCGTGGTCCGCCGCAACCGGCTCCGCAAGGAGGCCGAGGAGCGGGCCGCCCTCGACAGGCTGCGGGTCGTCGTCGACGAGGACATCACCGCCTTCGGCGAGGAACTCGAACGCCTCGACTTCCACCCCGCCGAGGCCGGCGCCGACGACGCCATGCGCGGCGACTACGAACGCGCCCTCGACTCGTACGACCAGGCCAAGTCCACGATGGCCGCCGCCGCCCGCCCCCACGACGTGCGCCCCGTCACCGAGGCCCTGGAGGACGGCCGCTACTCGCTCGCCGTCCTCGCCGCCCGCCGCGAGTCCCGGCCGCTTCCCGAGCGCCGGCCCCCGTGCTTCTTCGACCCCCGGCACGGCCCCGCCACCGAGGACCGCACCTGGACCCCGGGCGGCGGCGCCCCCCGCCAGGTCCCGGTCTGCGCCGCCGACGCGGCCCGCCTCGACGACGGCCTCGACCCCGTCGCCCGCACCGTCGACACCGACGGCGGCCGCCGCCCCTACTGGGAAGCGGGCCCCGCCTACGGCCCCTGGGCCGGCGGCTACTTCGGCGGCGGCATGCTCCCCGGCCTCCTCGTCGGCACCATGCTCGGCTCCGCCCTCGCCACCCCTGCCTACGCCTCCGAATACGGCGGCGGCGACTTCCAGGGCGGCGACTTCTCCGGCGCCGACTTCGGCTCCGGAGACTTCGGCTCAAGCGACTTCGGCGGTGGCGGGGACTTCGGCGGCGGCGGCGGATTCGACGGCGGCGGCGGGTTCTGACCGGGGGATCCGCGAGGCCGGATCCCCGCTCAGACCAGCGGCTTGACCGACATCAGCAGGTGGCGGTGGGTCGCGGCCGGGCCGTCGGTGAGGAGGGCGCGCTGGCCGGGGCCGAGAAGGTGGAAGCGGACCTCGGGCGCGTCCAGGGAGCCCAGGGCGTCCAGGAGGTAGCCCGGGTTGAAGGCGACGGTGAGGGACTCCGCTCCGGTGAGGGTGGCGGGGAGGCGCTGGGAGGCCACGTCGTCCTCGTAACCGGCCTGGAGGTGGAGGCCCGAGGGGGTGAAGGCCAGCTGGACCGGACTGTCGCCCTCGGCGACGACCGCGACCCGTCTGACGGCCTCGGTCAGCGGGGTCCGCTCGGTCACCGCGAGGGCGTGGTCGCCGAGGGCGAAGAGCTTGTCGTGGCGGGGGAGCCGGCCGTCGAGCAGCCGGGTGGTGGAGCGCGTGCCGGCGCTCTCGAAGCCCAGGGAGCCGGAGTCGAGGGCGAGGCGGGCCGGTCCGGCGCCGGCCAGCGAGCGGGCGATCTCGGTGAGGCGGCGGGCCGGGACGACCACGTCGGCGGGGTCCGTGCGGGCACCGGCCTCGGGCTTCCACTCCAGGGTGCGGACCGCGTACCGGTAGCGGTCGGTGGCGGCCAGCGTCATCGTGTCGCCGTCCAGGGCGAGCCGTATCCCGGTCAGGACCGGCAGCGAGTCGTCCCGGCCCGCCGCGACCGCCACCTGGCCGACCGCCGCGGCGAAGGCGTCGCCGTCCACGTGGCCGCGGACCTCGGGCAGCGTGGGGGCGGCGGGATAGTCGTCGAGCGGCAGCAGGGAGAGACCGAAGCGGGCGTCGCCGGAGGTCACCGAGAGCCGGGCGCCCTCGACGGCGAGCTCCGCCTGGCCCCGGGGGAGCACCTTGCAGATGTCGAGCAGGCGCCGGCCGAGGACCAGCGCGCGGCCGCCGGTGGCGGTGTCGGCCTCGACCTCGACGCGGGCCGAAGCCTCGTGGTCGAGGCCCGAGACACGCAGCCGTCCGTCCGCCGCCTCCAGGAGCAGACCGCCGAGGACGGGCATCGGGGAGCGGGTCGGCAGGACCCGGGCGGCCCAGGCCACGGCGTCGGTCAACACGGCGCTGTCGATACGGAATTCCATGCCGACGACGCTAGCCGCCGCCACTGACAACGGCGTTGACCGGCGGTTTCACACGCCTTTCGGCGACCTCGTCCGGACACCGGCGGACCGGACACCGGCGGACGGGAAGGTCTGCGCGCCCCCGGTGGTTCTCCTGTCCGAGAACGACGGCCACAGCAGGGGGAGAAGAGCGATGACAGACGTCCACGGCACGGTGGAACCCGGATTCGAGTCCGTACGGGACGCGTTCGCGGACATCGCCGCGAACGAGGCACGGGACGGCGGCGCGCAGCTCGCCGTCCACCACCACGGCCGGCTCGTCGTCGACCTCTGGGGCGGCGACGGCGTCGACGGGGACACGCTGCTCGGGCTCTACTCGTCCGCCAAGGGCGCCATGGCCCTGGTCGCCGCCCTCCTCGTCCAGGACGGCGTCCTCGAACTGGACCGCGAGGTCGCCTCCTGGTGGCCCGAGTTCGCCGCCGAGGGCAAGGCCGGCATCACCCTGCGGCAGCTGCTCGCGCACCGCTCCGGCGTGATCGGCGCGGACGGCGGCCTCTCGGTCGAGGAGCTCGCCGACGACCGCCTGATCGCCGCCCGCCTCGCGGGCCAGCGCCCCTTCTGGGAGCCGGACACCGGCCACGGCTACCACGCCCTGGCCATCGGCGCCCTCGTCGGCGAGGTGATCCTGCGGGCCACCGGCCGGACGGGCCAGGAGCTCTTCGAGGAGCGGGTCCGCGCCCCGTACGCCCTCGACTACTACCTGGGCCTCCCCGAGGCGCTCGAACCCCGCTTCCGTACGGCCCTGCCGCTGCGGCCCACGCCCGAGGAGGAGGCGTTCCTCGCGGAGAACCCGGTCGACCCGGACGGCTTCATGGCCGTCGCCTTCAACCTCCACGCCGATCCGCCCTTCGACATCGTCGGCTATGCCAACTCCCGGGCCGTACGGGCGAACGCGCCGCTCTCCGCCGGCGGCGTCGGCACCGCCCGCGGCCTCTCCCGGATGTACGCGGCGATCGCGGGCGAACTCGACGGCAGGCCCCCGCTCCTCACCGCCGGCACGCTGGCCGAGGCCGCCCGGATCCACTCCCGCGGCACCGACCTGGTGACCGGCGAAGAGAACGCCTTCGGCCTCGGCTTCGTCCCGCTGGCCACCCGCTACCCCTCGCTCACCCCCGCGGCCGTCGGCCACAGCGGCGCCCCGGGCTCCCAGTCCTTCGCCGACCCCGCCACCGGCCTCGCCTACAGCTACGCCCGACGCCGCTTCGGCTTCCTGGCCGGCCCGGGCGCCGCCGAGAACGACCGCCTGGTCCCGACGGTCGTCGAGGCGGCCGCAAAGGCCGCCTGACCTGCGCGATCGTGGCGACGGGTGACGCGGGACCGCAACCGGCGCGGGACCCTCCCGCCCTTACGATCCGCGCCATGATCACCCTTTCCGTGGACACCACCTCGCCGTCGTACGCCCAGGGCCAGGAGAAGCGCGGCTGACCCCGACGCCCCGGGAAACGCCGAGCGCCCGCCTTCCGCTGCTGCGGAGGGCGGGCGCGCTCGTGTGGGGCCGGAGGGGGGTCCGGGGTCAGGCGGCGTTCTTGATGGCGGAGATGTCGAAGTTCAGCTTGACCTTGTCGCTGACCATGACGCCACCGGTCTCCAGGGCGGCGTTCCAGGTCAGGCCCCACTCGGAGCGCAGGATCTCGGCGGAGCCCTCGAAGCCGACGCGCTCGTTGCCGTAGACGTCGGTGGCGGTGCCGTTGAACTCCAGGTCGATGGAGAGCGGCTTGGTGACGTCCTTGATGGTCAGGTCGCCGGTGATCCGGTACTTGTCGCCGCCGAGCTGCGCGGCCTCCGTGGAGCGGAAGGTCATCAGGGGGAACTGCTCGGCGTCGAAGAAGTCACCGCCGCGCAGGTGGCCGTCGCGGTCGCCGATGCCCGTGTCGATGGAGGCGATCTTGACGTCGATGGAGGCGGTGGAGGAGCCCGGGTCCGAGCCGTCGAGCTTCAGCGCGCCCTCGTGCTCGGCGAAGCTGCCGCGGACGTTGGTGACCATCGCGTGGCGCACGGTGAAGCCGATGCTGCTGTGGGCCGGGTCGATGCTGTACTCGCCGGTCAGGGCGGCCAGGGCGGGGTCCACGGGGAGGGTGGCGACGGCGACGGCGGACTCGTTGTTCTTGCGGGTGAAGAGACCCATGACGTGCTCCTTGTCGGTGTTTGTTGAACCTTCAACGAGAACGACTGTAACCCTATTCCGTTCAACATTCAACATCTAGGGAGGATGTTCATCCGGACGGCACCACGGAGATGCCGACGCCCTCTGGCGGACGCGCGTAGAACTGCGGCACCATCTCCCTGCGCGACGAGCACCACCTGCACAGCCGTCCCCACCCGTCACGGTCACCCGCAGGAGGAACCCCCCGTGAAGCTCCGCTCCGTCCTCACCGCAGTCGCCCTCGTCCTGGGCGCCCTCTTCGCCCCCGGCTTCGGCGCCCTCTCCACCGCCACCGACGCCCACGCCGTCACCAAGATCAGCCACGCCACCGCGACCTCGATGTTCCGCTCCTCCGGCATCACCTGGTCCTCGTCCGGCGGCTGCTCCGACCGGAACAACTCCACCTGCACGTCCTTCGACCAGCTCAACCTCGCCACCGCCCAGGGCGCCCAGACCCTCAAGAGCGCCAGCGGCTGCGCCCTCAACATCACCGGCGGCACCGAGACCGGCCACGCGAGCGGCACGTACTCCCACTGGAACGGCTACAAGCTCGACTTCGCCAAGTACACCTGCGTCGGGAACTACATCAAGAACACCTTCACCTACATCGGGCTGCGCGGCGACGGAGCCCCGCAGTGGAAGTCCGGCGCCGGCAACGTCTACGCCGACGAGGGCAACCACTGGGACGTGACCTTCTACAACTGCGGCGGCTGCTGACCACCGCGCCCGGAATCGGCCAAGACGCCCCTTCCGGCGGTCACTTGGACTAACCGGAAGGGGTTCTTGGACTGGAGGGCCCCGAGCGGCGCGATCTTGTTGACGGTCCTTCCGGGGCGGGGCTGACTGGTCCGCATGTCCCTCCCCCCTTCACGAAGAATCCGTGCGGCCTGCGCGCTCGCCGTGGCTTCCTCCGTCGTGTTCGCCCTGGCCGGGCCCGCCCTGGCCGAGGACGCCACGGCCGGGGGCGCCGCAGCCGCCACCGCGGAAGCCTCCCCCGTCCTCACCTCCGCCCAGCTCTCCGTCGCCGTCGCCGAGGACTTCCCCCGCGTCCTGTCGTACACCGACCGCGCGACCGGCGCCCGGCTCCTCGGCAGTACGGCCCCGGTCACGCAGGTCCTCCTCAACGGCGCCGCCCACACCGTCCTGGCCAAGGGCGCCCCCGTCCTCACCGCCGGCTCGGCCGCGTACACGCTCGCCTTCCCCGAGCTGCCCGGCGTCGAGATCGACGCGAGCCTGAGCGTGACGGGCCGGAGCACCACCTTCCGGGTCACCGCCGTCCGCGACACCGAGACCTTCCGGGTCGGCACCCTCGACATCCCCGGCCACGACCTCGTCTCCGTCGGCTCCTCGGACGGCGCCGCCGCCACCGCCTTCACCCGCCTCGACCCGGACTCCACCCGCACCGCCGACGTCTTCGCCCAGGTCACCGACGCCACCGCCGCCGAGGCGAACCCCGTCGGAGCGAGCTACGCGATCGTCAGCACCGGGCAGCTGGCCGCCGCCGTCGAGTCCAACTCCAGCTACGACAAGCCCGCCGGCGCGTCCGCCCGCGACGGCGCCCGCTTCTGGCACCAGGCCCGCCGCAGCGGCACCGAGACCCGCGTCGGCGTCTGGTCCGGCCAGTGGACCTACCGCGGCGCCGGCGCCCCGCAGCCGGAGAGCGGCGACGGCCTCCCCTGGGCCAAGGTCGTCGTCACCCCCGACGCCAACGCCGACGGCGTCACCGACTGGCAGGACGGCGCCATCGCCTTCCGCACGATCGGGATCAAGGCCCCCGGCAGCGAGCAGACCCCCCGCCGGGTCGTCACCCACATCCCGTTCAACTTCGCCTCCCAGGCCACCCACCCCTTCCTGCGCACCCTCGACGACGTCAAGCGGATCTCGCTCGCCACCGACGGACTCGGCCAGTTCGCGCTGCTCAAGGGGTACGGCTCCGAGGGCCACGACTCCGCCCACCCCGACTACGGCGGCAACTACAACAAGCGGGCCGGCGGCCTCGCCGACCTCAACACCCTCCTCGAGGAGGGCGGGAAGTGGGGCGCCGGCTTCGGCGTCCACGTGAACGCCACCGAGTCGTACCCCGAGGCGAAGAACTTCAGCGAGACCCTCGTCGACCGGACGAAGCCCGGCTGGAACTGGCTCAACCAGAGCTACTACATCGACCAGCGCCGGGACGTCAACAGCGGCGACCTCGCCCGCCGCTTCCGGCAGCTGCGCGACGAGACCGACCCGAACCTGTCCATGCTCTACATCGACGTCTACTACACGCACGGCTGGATCGCCGACAAGACGATGCAGGCCGTCCAGGCCCAGGGCTGGAACGTCGCCACCGAGTGGGCCGAGAAGTTCGAACGGGCCTCCCTCTGGTCCCACTGGGCCAACGACCTCGACTACGGCGGCGCCACCAACAAGGGCCTCAACTCGCAGATCATCCGCTTCATCCGCAACGGCGAGAAGGACGTCTGGAACAACCACCCGGTCCTCGGCCAGACCGCGCTCGTCGACTTCGAGGGCTGGACCGGCGAGACCGACTGGAACGCCTTCACCGCCAACATCTGGCAGCGCAACCTGCCCGCCAAGTACCTCCAGCAGCAGCGCATCACCCGCTGGAACGGCAACGACCTCACCTTCACCGGAGGCGTCCGCGGCACCGTCGAGAACGGCCGCCGCACCTTCTACGACAACGGCCGCAAGGTCCTCGACGGCGAGGACTACCTGCTCCCCTGGGACGGCGGGAAGAAGCTCTACCACTACAACAAGTCCGGCGGCACGACCAGTTGGGCCGTCCCCGCGGGGGCGCGCTCGTACTCCGTGTACCGGCTCACCGACAACGGCCGCGTGAAGACCGCGACCGTACGGCCCGTCGCCGGCCGGATCACCCTCGACGCCGTCGCCGGACAGCCCTACGTCGTCTACCCCGACAGCGCCCCGGCGCAGACCGCCCCGCGCTGGGGCCAGGGCACCCCGGTGAAGGACCCGGGCTTCAACGACGCGAAGCTCGGCGGCTGGCGCAAGACCGGCACCGTCACCCGTGACACCGACGACCAGGGCCGCAACAGCGCCAAGCTCACCGGCACCGCCGCCGCCTCGGTCCGCCAGCAGATCACCGGACTCGTCCCCGGCGCGCGGTACACCGCCTCCGCCCTGATCGAGGTCGAGCCCGGCGCCACCCGGCCCACCACCCTGACCGTCGGCGGCCGGGCCGTCACGGTCGAGCGGTCCTCGCTGGAGGACCGCGTCGCCGCCTCCGACCGGAACGGCACCCGCTTCCAGCGCGCCAAGGTCACCTTCACCGCACCGGCCGACGGCTCCACCCGGCTCACGGTCCAGGCGGCGGCCGGCAGCGCGGCCGCGGTCCGGATCGACGACGTACGGATCGTCGCCAACGCCCCCGCCGCCAAGGCGGGAGCCGCGGTGTACGAGGACTTCGAGGCCGTCGACCAGGGCTGGGGCCCCTTCCTCAAGGGCGACGCGGGCGGCACGACCGACCCGCGCACCCACATCGCCCAGCTGCACGCCCCGTACACCCAGGCCGGCTGGAACGGAAAGCCGATCGACGACGTCATCGGCGGCGCCGAGTCGCTCAAGTCGCACGACGAGAACAGCGGCCTGGTCTACCGGACCGCGCCCTGGACCGTCCCCATGAAGGACGGCCACGACTACCGAGTGGAGTACGACTACCAGTCCAGCCACGCGGGCGCGTACGAGTGGGTCACCGGCTACGACCGCACGCACGGCCAGGGGGCGCCCGTCGAGACCCGCCGCACCCCGATCGGGCAGCAGCGGACCACCGGACACTTCGCCGAGACCGTCACGGCCGGCTGCGGCGACACCTGGACCGGACTGCGCAAGCGCGACGACGCCCCCGAAGGTGCCGACTTCGTCCTCGACGCCTTCACCGTGACCGACCTCGGCCCGGCCGCCGAGCGCGCCGCCTGCGGCACGCTCACCGTCACCGCGCCCGAGACCCTGGAGCCCGGCCGGCCCAACGAGGTCACGGCCACCTTCGCCAACGACGAGGCCGCCGACGCCACCGGCGCCGTCGCCGCCCTCACCCTCCCGGCCGGCTGGACGGCCGAACCGGCCGCACCCGTCGACCTCGGCACGGTCGCCCCGGGCGCGCGGGCCACCGCCACCTGGCAGGTGACCCCGCCGGCGGACGCCGCCCACCAGCCGTACACGCTGGGCGCCGGCCTCACCTACACCGTCGGGGGAGGCGCGCGGAGCCTGACGCGGGCCACCACCGTCCGCACCCTGCCCCCGCCGCCCACCGCCGACAGCTGGGCGAGCGACCTGGAGTGGACCTCGGCGACCAACGGCTGGGGACCCGTCGAGCGCGACCTCTCCAACGGGGAGACCGGCACCGGCGACGGCTCCCCGCTGCGCGTCGGGGGAGTGGCGTACGCCAAGGGCCTGGGCAGCCACGCCCCCGCCAGGGTCCGCTACTACCTGGGCGGCCGGTGCACCTCGCTCACGGCCGAGGTCGGCGTCGACGACGTCCAGACCAGCCGCGGCAGCGTCCGGTTCGGCGTCCTCGCCGACGGCACGCAGAAGGCGCAGTCCCCGGGCCTGAAGGCCACGGACAGCGCCTGGCAGCTCACGGCGGACGTCACCGGAGCCTCCTACGTCGACCTGGTGGTCGACGACGGCGGCGACGGCAACGGCAACGACCACGCCGACTGGGGGAACGCGCGCTTCCACTGCGCGGACTGAGCCCACCGCGGCGCCCGTGAGGCGTTATGGTCAGGCGGTCGCTCTCCCGGGCCACCGGGAAGTGATCGTCTTTCCGTCTTTCCCGTCTATGTGGAACCCCTACAAACACAGGGGGTGCCTGGCTGTCGACTCGGCCGGGGCAGGTGATGGTTCTGTCCAGCCCCACCAGGAATCGACACGCGAGACTGTACGGAGTCGACGGCGGAGTTTTCTTGGGTGAGTTCGTAGGGTCGGTACATGACCGTTGTGGACCAGATCCCGAGCGAGCCCGCTGACGCCCGTGGCCGAGTGGCCGAGCTGCACGTCCTGCGTGAGCAGGCACTCCGCGGCCCGAGTGACCGCGCCACCGAGGCCCAGCACGCCAAGGGCAAGCTGACGGCCCGCGAGCGCATCGAGCTGCTGCTCGACCCCGGTTCCTTCAGCGAGGTCGAGCAGCTGCGCCGGCACCGCGCCACCGGCTTCGGCCTGGAGACGAAGAAGCCGTACACCGACGGTGTCATCACCGGCTGGGGCACGGTCGAGGGCCGGACGGTCTTCGTCTACGCACACGACTTCCGGATCTTCGGCGGCGCGCTGGGCGAGGCCCACGCGACGAAGATCCACAAGATCATGGACATGGCCATCGCGGCCGGTGCCCCGCTGGTCTCCCTCAACGACGGCGCCGGCGCCCGCATCCAGGAGGGCGTCTCCGCCCTCGCCGGCTACGGCGGCATCTTCCAGCGCAACACCCGCGCGAGCGGAGTCATCCCGCAGATCTCGGTGATGCTCGGCCCGTGCGCCGGCGGCGCGGCCTACTCGCCCGCCCTGACGGACTTCGTCTTCATGGTCCGCGAGACCTCGCAGATGTTCATCACCGGCCCGGACGTCGTCAAGGCGGTCACCGGCGAGGAGATCACCCAGAACGGCCTCGGCGGCGCCGACGTCCACGCCGGCACCAGCGGCGTCGCGCACTTCGCGTACGACGACGAGGAGACCTGCATCGCCGAGGTCCGCTACCTCCTCTCGATGCTCCCGCAGAACAACCGCGAGAACCCGCCGACCGTCGCCTCCGAGGACCCGGCGGACCGCCGCTCCGAGGTCCTGCTCGACCTGGTCCCCGCCGACGGCAACCGCCCGTACGACATGCACAAGGTCATCGAGGAGCTCGTCGACGACGGCGACTACCTGGAGATCCACGAGCGCTGGGCGCGCAACATCATCTGCGCCCTGGCCCGCCTCGACGGCCAGGTCGTCGGCATCGTCGCCAACCAGCCCCAGACGCTGGCCGGTGTCCTGGACATCGAGGCGTCCGAGAAGGCCGCCCGCTTCGTGCAGATGTGCGACGCCTTCAACATCCCGATCATCACCCTTCTGGACGTACCCGGCTTCCTGCCCGGCGTCGACCAGGAGCATGGTGGGATCATCCGCCACGGCGCGAAGCTGCTCTACGCGTACTGCAACGCGACCGTCCCCCGGATCTCACTGATCCTGCGCAAGGCATACGGCGGCGCCTACATCGTCATGGACTCCCAGTCCATCGGCGCCGACCTGACGTACGCCTGGCCCACCAACGAAATCGCGGTCATGGGCGCCGAGGGCGCCGCCAACGTGATCTTCCGCAAGCAGATCGCCGAAGCCGAGGACCCCGAGGCCATGCGCGCCCGCATGGTCAAGGAGTACAAGGCCGAGCTGATGCACCCGTACTACGCGGCGGAGCGCGGCCTGGTCGACGACGTCATCGACCCCGCCGACACCCGCCAGGTGCTCATCCGGTCCCTCGCGATGCTCCGCACGAAGCACGCGGACCTGCCGTCGCGCAAGCACGGCAACCCGCCGCAGTAGGACTTCCCCGCCCTCCGCAGGACTTCCCAGCCAGAGGAGTCATCCACGTGACCACATCAGCCAACCTCCTCCGCGTCGAAAAGGGCCACGCCGACCCCGAGGAGCTCGCCGCCATCACGGCCGTGCTGCTCGCCCGCGCGGCCGCCCGGCCCGACGACGCCGCCACGGAGCACCGCGCCCGCACCACGGCCGGCTGGCGCCGCCTGGAGCGCGAGCACGGCTTCCGCGCCCCGCACAGCTGGCGCTGACCCCCGACGCGCCGAAAGGCCCCCGCTCCACCCGGAGCGGGGGCCTTTCGGCGCGTATGAGGGCGCGTACGGGCGCGTACGGGCGGGTACGGGCGGACACGGAAGAGGCCCCGCGCACCGGTCCGGTGCGCGGGGCCTCTCACATCCTTACGGACGTCCGCCGGGACTTACCGCAGTCGCGCCATGAGGGCGTGCTCGACGAGGGTGATGAGCGCGCTCTTGGCGTCCGCGCGGTGGCGGGCGTCGGTGGTGATGATGGGGGTGTCGGG
>NZ_JBHWAQ010000013.1:186558-193246 GCF_042743475.1 Streptomyces sp. NPDC059534 | reverse complement strand
CGGCGGGCTCTCTGTCGGCCCGCCGTTTCTGATGAAGGAAAAGCTACGTTGCGTTCGAGACTCTGGCAACGACTTCGTTGCGTAGGAATCTAATCATCGCAGCTCAGTGCAGGGATTTCATTGCAACGGTTCTGAAGGTAACGCAATGATCTGCGCGCAACGTGTTGCGTTGACCTGATGGTGAATGCGACGAGTCCCCGTGATGCTCTCGACGACCGCGGGCCGCACCCCGCGTCGGGGTGCGGCCCTGGGGCGGCGGGGTCGGACCGGCGTCAGGAGAGCCGGGGTCAGGAAGGCCAGCCGCCGTACGGGACCGTGAGGAGTTCCATGGCGTGGCCCGAGGGGTCCAGGAAGTAGACGCCGCGGCCGCCGTCGTTGTGGTTGATGGTGCCGGGGTGGTGTCGGTGGGGGTCGGCGTAGTGCTCGATGCCG
Source organism: Streptomyces sp. NPDC059534 (assembly GCF_042743475.1). NCBI lineage: Bacteria > Bacillati > Actinomycetota > Actinomycetes > Kitasatosporales > Streptomycetaceae > Streptomyces > Streptomyces sp. NPDC059534. The sequence goes on along the minus strand of NZ_JBHWAQ010000013.1, from coordinate 192,814 downwards.
CGGTGCCGGATCTGGGCGTACGCGGCGTCGAACTCCTCTTCGGAGATGAGGAAGGCGTAGTGCTGGGGGGTGATCCGGTCCGCGGGGATGGTGGCGAAGTCCAGGGTGACGCCGTTGCTGAGGCCGACGGCGATGAACGGGCCCCACTCGCCGGTGATCTCAAGGCCCAGCAGGCCCGCGAAGAACTCTGCGGACTCTCGGTTGTCCCGGGCGTGGACGATCGTGTGGTTCAACTCGACTGACAAGGAATGCCTCCGAGGGCATCTCCTGACACCTCCATGCCTCACCCTGCCGGTGACCGACACGCGATGTCGCTTCACATCGTAGTCACGGGGGCCGGGTCGCCGTAGGCCCGGCGTCCGGTGGGGGTCGGGCGGGCCGGGGCGGTGGGCCTGGGCGGAGTGTCGGGGTGGGGGCAAAGAGGCAGGTCGGGGGTCTGCCGCGGGGAGCTACTCGCTGGTACGGTCCCCTCACTTGTCGGCGCTCGAAGGGGAGCCGCCGGAGCTGGTGGAGGGGCGGATTCAGTGACCGGACGAACGGGCGGGGTGCTGCCGGGCGGGCTGGCCGAGGCGATACGGGGGACGGCCGAGGACATCGCCGACGTGCTGCGCTCGCAGGGCGCGGGGGGTGGGGTGTCCGTGCCCCGTTCGACGTGGACGGTGGGTGAGGCCGCCGCGCACCTGGCGCAGGCGAACGCGCTGATGGCGGACCTGGCCGCGGGGCGGGAGCGGCCGTACGGCGACGGCACGCCGGGGAGCCTGGCCGAGGCGAACGAGCGGGCCCTCGCGGGGTTCGCGGAGCGGGAGCCCGGTCCGCTCGCGGAGATGATCACGGCTCAGGCCCTCGCCTTCCTCGACGCCGTCGAAGAGCGCGAGGAGACCGAGCTGCTCACCACGCCGCTCGGCAGGATGGGCCCGGCCGTCCTGGGCTCGTACCTGCTGACCCACATGCTCGGGCACGGCTACGACCTCGCGCGGGCCCTGGGCCGCCCGCACATGCTCGACGCGCACCGGGTGGAGCTCAGCATGCCGTTCATGATGCAGGCGATGCCGGGGGTCACGGACCCGGACGCCGTCGCCGGACTCACCGCGAGCTTCGCGGTACGGCTCCGGGGAGGCTCGGGCTTCGGTGTCGCGATCGCCGACGGCCGGGTCCGGGTCGACGAGGAGCCGCCGAAGCGGCCGGACTGCACGATCCTCACGGAGCCGGTCACCTTCCTGCTGCTCGCGCTCGGCCGGATCGACCCCTGGCCCGCGATCGCCCGCGGCAGGGCGCTCGGCTGGGGGCGCAAGCCCTGGCTCGCCCCTCGTTTCCCCACCCTGTTCCGCGCGCCCTGAGCCCCCGACGGGCACGGCCCGCGTCCGGGCGACTCCATCCGGTGCCCTGCGGAACCGAATGATCTCGTACGACTCCGCCCGGTTCCGTACAGTCCCGGAAGGTCGTGTACGTCCCCGTGCATCACGGCCCCCATCGATGGATGCTTGAAGTATCGGAAGGGGTCGTGCCTCGGTTCCGCGCGGCCCGACGGTGCGAGGAGGCAGATCATGACCCGCACTCTGGAGTGGAAGGTCGGCGTGGAAGTGGTGGAGGACGGCGGCCGGACCAAGGCCGAGGCCCGGTTGACCACCGGCACCACGACCCTGACGGGCCACGGCTCCGCCCGGTGCAACCCGGCGGACGTGGACGTACCGGCGATCGGTGACGAACTCGCCGCCAGTCGCGCGATGAAGGACCTGGCGGGCAAGCTCATGCGGGAGGCCAACCGCGACATGGAGGCAGTGGGCGCCGGGACCGTGCCTCAGCGAACCGGCCCCGGTTACGGCTGGCCGGAGGCGGTGTCCTGACGGGACCGCCTTCCGGTGCGGGAAACCCGGCGGGGCGTCACAGCCCGGCCGGGCTTCGGTCGCGCCGTGACCGTCCGGCCGGGCTCCCCGGGCTTCCGCCCAGCCGTGTCCACCCGGCCACGCCTCGGTCGTGCCGCGACCACCCGGCCGCACTTCCGGCGTGTGCCGTGCCGCCCCGACGGTTGCCGGCGGCGCCCGACGCGGCCGCTCGCCGGGAATGATGCGGCCGCTACGGCCGGCTCACCCCTGTCCCGCCTCCTCGGCCCCCTCGTACACCAGTCGGTCCACGACCTCCACCACGCCGTCCACCGTCTCGCACAGGCGGACCAGGATCGGGCCGAGTCCGCGTCGTTCCAGGGTGCCGCTCAGGGTCACGCGGCCCTCGTCGACGTCGATGTGGACGGAGGAGGGGGCGAGGCGGAGGATCCGGACGAGGACGTCCTCGCGGATCTCCTCCTGGATCGAGCGGTCGCGGCGGAGGAAGAGCTGGAGGAGGTCGCTGCGGCTGAGGACGCCGATGAGGCGGCCTTCCGCGTCGACGACCGGGAGCCGTTTGACGCGGTGGCGCTCCATCAGTCGGGCGGCCTCCACCGCCGTCCATGACGGGCGGGCGGTGACGACCGGGCTGGACATCATGGCCTCGGCGCTGCTCGGCCCGTCCTTCGCGGAGTGCCGCCGCAGCAGGTCGGCCTCCGAGACGACGCCGACGGGCCGGTTGTCGTCGTCGACCACGGGGACCGCGGTGATGCCGTACTCGTCGAGGAGCCGCGCGATCTCCTTGAACGAGGTCCCGCGCTGTACCGCGACCGCGGCCGGCGTCATCAGGTCCGCGACACTGCGGTGCCTCATCGTCCGTTCCGTCCCTTCTGTCTTCCGGATTCCATGGTCCCGCACCGGGGCCGGACCCTGCGCGAGGGGGGTCGGGGGAGTGGCGTGAAGGGGGGCGTGACAGGGGCTTGTGGGCATGACGTGTCCATGGTTACCTCCGGTAAGTCATCCTCGCGTCACGGAAGAAGGACCCCCCATGCCCTCTCCCCGCACGTCCGGGACCCGCCGCCTCCTCGGGGCTCTCGCGGCCTCCCTCGCGCTTGTGACGGCGTCCGCGGGCGCCGGTGCGGCCTCCCCATCGGAACCGGCCGCCTCCGCTCCCGACTCCTCTGCCGCCGCCCCCGAGTCCGGGCTGCGGGAGGTGATGTTCGTCGGCAACAACTGGGACGGCACCGCGGACGTCATCGCCGCCCGCGGAGACTTCGGGCGTGTCGGACGGCTGAACGTGATCCCCGACAAGGAGCAGCGGCTGCGCGAGATCTACCTGAACCCGATCCGGCTCGCGTACTTCCTCGGCGTGCGCAGCGGGCCGGGGGAGGGGCACGACCAGTTCGTGGACGACATGTACGCCACCCCCGACGGCTCGGCCATGGTCGTCTCCCGGCCCAGCTTCGCCGACGTCGTGTCCTTGGACGTGCGTACCGGGCGCATCAACTGGCGCTTTCCCGTGGCCGGTTACCGCGCCGACCACATGGCCGTCTCGCCCGACGGGACACGGGTGGCGGTCTCCGCCTCCACGGCCAACACGGTGCACGTCCTCGACATCGCCACCGGTCGCGAACTCGGCTCGTTCAAGACGGGCGACAAGCCGCACGAGAACGTGTTCACCTCCGACGGCCTGCTCTGGAACATGTCGATCGGCGAGGTGACCACGGCGCTCGACGCCCCCTGGCTCGACTGGACCAAGGGGGACCGCAGGATCACCGTCGTCGACGCGCGGACCTTCGAGACCGTCCGCGTCATCGACATGCGTGCCCGCCTCGACGCCTTCGGGCGCGGGGACCTGTCCGACGCCGTCCGCCCGCTCGTCTTCACACCGGACGAGAAGAAGATCTACTTCCAGGTCTCCTTCCTCAACGGGTTCCTGGAGTACGACGTCGAATCCGACCGCATCACCCGCCTCAAGAACCTTCCCGGGAACCCCGCGACGGACCCCGACCGCACGACATGGGTCAACGACTCGCGCCACCACGGACTCTCGATGAGCCCCGACGGCACCAAGCTGTGCGTCGCCGGGACGATGGACGACTACGCCACCGTCGTGGACCGGGAGAGCCTCCAGCAGGGCCCGCTCGTGCCGGCGTCCAAGCCGTACTGGGCGACCGTGAGCGGGGACGGCCGCTCCTGTGTCGTCTCCGAGAGCGGCGCCGACCGGGTCACGGCGATCGACTTCGCCACGGGGCGGCGGGTGGCCTCGGTGGACGTCGGCGACCACCCCCAGCGCGTACGGCTCGCCCGCGTCCCCGCCGACTGGACCGGCCCCACGGCCGGCTGACGGGCCCGACCGCCCCTCCGTACCCTCGCCACCTCCTGTACCCCTGACACCTCCCGAAGGGCATCGTGAAGAGAACACTCCTGGGGGCCGCGCTCGCCGCGGCCCTCCTGGCTGCCGGAACGACGGCAGCGCCCGCGTCCGCGACCGATCCCACCCCGGCGGCGCTCCCCGCGGGGCAGGCCCTCGCCGAGAGCTGGCAGCCCCCGCTCAGTACCCGGGGGCGCTACATCGTGGACGCCGACGGCGACCGCTTCAAGCTCAAGTCGGCCAACTGGCACGGGGCGCAGGGCTCGTGGAACGGTTCGGGTGACGCCTCCGAACCCGCGAACCACCATGACGCGGAGAAGTCCGACCAGCTCCCCCTCGGACTCGACCGCGCACCCGTCGCCGGCATCCTCGCCGACTTCCACGCCCTCGGCATCAACAGCATCCGCCTGCCGTTCTCCAACGAGATGCTGCACGACCAGCGGCCCGTCCCCGACGCGGCGGTCGCGGCCAACCCGCAGCTGCGCGGCAAGACCCCGCTCCAGGTCTTCGACGCGGTGATCGCCGCCACCACCGCCGAGGGCTTCGCCGTCGTCCTCAACAACCACACCAACACCTCCCGCTGGTGCTGCGGCCTCGACGGCAACGAACGGTGGAACACCAGCCAGTCCACCGCCCGGTGGGAGGACGACTGGCTCTTCCTGGCCAAGCGGTACAAGGACAACAAGCGGGTCGTCGGCGCGGACCTCTACAACGAGGTCCGCCGCACCATCACCGACGACGCCAACTGGGGCCAGGGCGACGGCCACGACTGGTGGGCGGCCACCCAGCGCCTGGGCGACCGGCTCCTCACCGAGGCCAACCCCGACCTCCTCGTCATCGTCGAGGGCATCAACTGGCAGGGCATCCCCGCCGACGGGCTCTTCCACTGGCGGCCGACCCTGGAACCCGCCCGCACGCTCTCCCACACCCTCGTCGCCTCGGACAAGCTCGTCTACTCGGCGCACTTCTACGGCTACACGGGCCCGAACCACACCGGCGCGACCGGCACCGGCGAAACCCATGACTGGCGCTACCAGGAACTCTCCCGCGACGAGCTCTTCGCGACCCTGCGCCGTCAGGCGTTCTTCGTCGCGGCCGACACTGGCCGGCACTACACCGCGCCCGTGTGGATCAGCGAGTTCGGCATCGGAGCCGACGAGACGGATCCGAAGGCCCGTGCCTGGTTCGGCAACTTCGTCGACGACCTGATCGCGAACGACGCGGACTTCGCCTACTGGCCGCTCGTGGGCTTCACCGGCCACGGACGATGGAAGCTCCTCGACTACGACACCGAGGGCCGACGCTCCGGCATCCTCGACGGCGCCGACTGGCGCGCCGCCGACTGGCGGAGGCTCGTCACCGCCCCCGGCCTGGCCGGGCCCGTGCCGGTCACCGACACCTGGGACATGCTGGACCTCGACCACGCCGACGCGGTGCAGTCCCTCCGCACCCGGGCCCGGGGCGACTGGGACCAAGGCGCGCGCAAGGGCGTCTGCCCCGACGGACAGCGGCTCGTCGGCCTCGCCCACCGCGACGGCCGCGGCCTCTGCACGGACGCCGGGGCGCCCCGACTCGCCTCCCCGACAGGGCCGTTGACCGTCGTGACCGACGAACGGTACGTCAGGGAAGGCGACTGGGCCGGCGGCTACAGCAAACTCCAGTGCCCCCGGGACCAGTTCATGACCGGCTACAGCGTCCGCGGCCAGGCGGTCTCCGCCGTGCTGTGCGCGGGAGCCTCCCGGGCCCTGCCGGTGTCCGGCCGTACCCTCTGGTTCGACCGCGGTGACAACCGGCCGGCCGGGGAGCCGGGTGGCGAGTTCGCCCAGGGCAACTACAAGGGCCAGTGCGCCAACGGCGAGTACGCGGCCGGGATCGCCTTCACCGGCGCCTGGGCCAAGGGCAAGACCCCCGACGCCCTGCTCTGCCGCACCCTGTAGCGGCGGGCGACGACAGACGGAGGGGCGGGGGGGGGGGACCCCAACCGCCCGCCCCCGCCCGGGAGGCCGCCGGGGCCCGGGGGGGGTGCGGAGGCCCCCCCCCCCCTGAGGGTGGGGACACCCAC
>NZ_JBHWAQ010000013.1:85756-186548 GCF_042743475.1 Streptomyces sp. NPDC059534 | reverse complement strand
GGCAAACACCCCCCCCGCCCGGCTGGCCCCCCCCGTGTGGGGGGGGGCGCCGACCTCGGGGGGGCCGGCCGGCACCCCCCGACCGGGCCGGCCCCTCCTGTGCTGCCGACTGCTCCGTGGTCAGGAGCGCTTGACCGCCACCTCGATGAGCGAGTAACCCCACTGGGTCGCCCGCCGCACGCCGTGGATCCGGACGTACCGTGCCGACTGCGAGGGGAACTCCGCGGTGTCGTACCCACCGTCGCCCGCCTGCGTGGACCAGGCGGTCCGCCAGGTGGCGCCGTCGTCCGACAGCTCGATCCGGTACTCCCGTGCGTACGCCTGCTCCCAGTCGAGCGTGACCCGTCCGATGCGGTGCGCGGACCCGAGGTCCACCTGCCACCACTGGTCGTCCGACCACTCGCTGGCCCAGCGCGTGCCCGTGTCACCGTCGACCGCGCGGCCGGGCGCGAAGCTGACGAACGGGTTCCACCACTCCGACGTGCTGGCCCCGGTGGGCTTGCCCGATGCCAGGTTCACGCCCGGCTCGTGGTCCTCGGTCCGCTTCCAGGTGGTCAGGTACGACTCCGCTCCCCGCGAGAGCTCGTCCACGACGCCCGGGCCACCGGGAGACAGCCGGATCTGCTCGATCCAGTCCGGCACGAGACCGTTGTGCGCGGCGCCGTCGGTGTTGAGGTCCCAGGTGCGCTCGCCGGTGACCTGACGGTCGATCACCGAGCCGCCGTCGAAGCTGCGGAACGGGTACTTCACGGAGTTCGGCGCGTCGTTCCCGACCGGGCCGGGCCAGCCGCCGACGCCGTTCATGTCCGTGCCGTAGCCGAAGCCGACCCCGTACTTCTTCCGCAGGTCCGCCTTCTGCGCGGCCTCACCGACGAACCCCTCGGCGTTGTGCATGTACGAGGCGGCGAAACCGCCGAGACGGTACAGCCGCTCGGTCCAGTCCAGGTCCATCCAGCTGTGGCTGGACAGGACGCCGGGGTACTCCTCGGCCTCCAGGATGTCGAGCGCCCGCCCGGCGGCCTTGACGCTCATGTGGTCGAGCTCCAGCATCATCCCGCGGTCGATCATGCCCCGCACCGCGTACTCGCCGAGCCTCGTCAGGCCGCGGTTGTTGCACTTGGCGTCGGAGGCGTACGAGGGAACGGCCACGCCGGCCGGCAGCTTCGCCGCCATGGCGGCCGGTGCGGCGGCGAGGCCGATCGGGTTGTCGTGCTGCGGGCCGGCGCACTTCTCGGTGGTCCAGAACGTGCCCGTGGACAGGAACTGGCCGATGTTGACCGCCACGCCCGTCGTGCCGCTGTCGAACCGCACGCCGCAGAGCGCGTTGTCGAACTTGTGGCAGAGGAACATGCTGCGCACGCCGAGCGCGTACAGCTCGTCGAGGCCCTTGTCGATGTCCGCCTGCCCGCACTGGGCGACGTCGAGGATCTGCTTGCAGCCGAAGGGCTCCGAGGTCTCCACGCCGAGGACGACCGCGAGCTTGCCCTGCTCGATCACCGAGCGGGCCTGCGCGGCGCTCGTGACGATCCGGAACCAGCCCTTGCCGGGGCCGCCGTACATCGCGTCGACGTAGTCCTGCATCTCGTACGTCTTGCGGGCCTCCAGACGGATCGCGGTCATCTCGTCGCAGCTCCGGTCACGGGGCAGCAGCGAGCAGATCAGTCCGTTGGTCACCAGGTCGTTGACGAGCACGCGCTGGCCGCCGCGCCAGGCGCGCTCGACCCAGGCGTAGTAGTTCTGCTGGTGGCTGAGGGAGTTGTTCGCCGGCCAGTCCTTGAACGTGGGCCAGCCGACCGGGTCGTGCTTCCCGTTGTCGCCGCCGGTGAGGTGCTCGAAGAGGGCGCCGGAGCCGTCCGGGTAGTGCTCGGGACAGTCCTTCAGGGCGTCGGCGACGCCCGCGGCCGAGAACGGGCTGCCGCAGATCATCCGGCCGCCGAAGCCCTCGCTGGACATCAGGTGGTTGTGCGCGTCGATGAACCCGCGCACCTTGCCCTGGGCGTCCGTTCCCTTGAACGGCGCACCCGTGACGTTGATCTGGGAGTCGGCGGCGGGCCGGGACGTGGGCTCCCACCAACCGCCGCCGGCGTCGGCGGCGGGGACCGGAGCGGAGCCGAAGAGCACGGCGGCCAGGGCGAGGAACAGCGCCAGGAGGGCGGATCTGCCGCCACTCCCGCGCGAAATGGGTCGAGTCATGATCAGCGAGCCTCCGGGCGGTGGGGGTGTACCGGGCGCCCCGAGGATCGCGGTGTCGAGGGAGTGAGTCAAGAGTCCGGGTCAAATGACCTGTTGGTGAGACGAGAATCTCCCCCGATGCCTCAATCCTCCATCAGGGCAACGAGTTGATCTGCCGTCAGATCCAGGTGTCCGGCGGCGACACGCGCGTCGCCGAGCACCAGGAACTGCAGTGTCAGACCGTCGATCGCGGCCGCCAGATACCGGGCGAGCACCTCCACCGGTACCCGCGGCTCAAGCCCCCGTACCTCGCCGACCTGCTCCAGCAGGGCCGCCGCCGACGCCACGTACTGGTCGTACTGGGCCCGCGCCAGATGCTCGAACCCCGGCTCCCGCAGGGCGTACTGGGTCAGGTCGTACGTCAGCATGTGCTCGCCCGGGTGGGCCGTCACATGGTCCCAGTACGTCTGCAGCGCGCCCCGGACGGTCTCCCGGAGCGTGCTGCCCGGCTCCACCGCCGACATCACCCGCGTCACGTAGTTTCCGGTGATCGCCTCGATCGCCGCCTCGAGCAGCGCCTGCTTGGACTCGAAGCAGTAGTGGAAGACGCTCAGCGAGACGCCCGCCTCGGCGCAGATCGACCGCGTGGTCGTCCGGGCGACCCCGTCCCTGGTCATCGCCCTGATCGCCGCCTCGACCAGCTGCCTGCGTCGTTCGGCCGACGGCATCCGCCCCATGGTTCCTCCTCGCGTCCGGCGCAAGGGTAACGGTCGGACCTTTGCCCGCCTCCCGCGTGGTCGACCTCGGATCCACGCCGGATCCACGCCGGGGCGCGGACCTCCGTGCCGGTCCCGCCGTGCGCGGCGGGACCGGTGAACCGGAACATCAGGGGGAGTAGGGGGCGTCGCTGTGGTCGAGTTCGGTCATGGTGGGCTCGGTCACGCGGTAGACGGCGGTGCGCCGGATCGTGACGACGGCCGCCGGGTCGGAGTCGCCGCGGGTCAGGTAGACGACGGTGGCCTGACGGGCCGCCGGCGTGGAGACGTCGATCGACTGCACGGGGGTGCGGTCGCCGAGCGAGGCCGCCGCCACGGGCACCGGCGTCCCGGAGTCGTTGCGCCAGGTGACCAGCCCGTAGAACTTGCCCGTACCGCCCGTGGTCACCTTGACGGCGGCCACGGCGTCCTCGGCCGGATCCCCCGTCATGTCCCCGATGCCGCACTGCGGCTGGAGCTCGATCACCACACCGTCGCCCTCCCACCGGCCGTCGGTGAAGGCGACGGTGCCCTCCGGGGCGTCGGGGAACCGGAAGTCCGATGTCTGCAGCGCGGCATCGCGCAACCCCTCACAGGTCAGCGCGCCCGCCGAGGTGCCCTTGCCCGGCTTCTTCGGCTTCTTCGACGCGGTCGGCGACGGCTTGGCCGATTCCTTGCCCTTGCCCGGCGCCTTCGAGGACCCGGCCGACTTCCCGGGCTTGGGGTTCGCCCCTCCCGTGCCGCCGCCCGTGTCCTGGCACCCCACCGTGACCGACGCCAGTGCCAGGGCGGTGATCAGCCACGTACCCCGTGCCGGCCAGTTTCTCTTCCCGTTCACCGCAGGACCCCCTTGTGTCGGTTCGCGCCGTCCGTCCACGGTCCGGCAGGGCCGAAGACGCGCCATCCCGCACCGCGGTTGCGGGTACGGGGCAGCGGGGAGAGCCGGGACACCCTGGCCGGTACTCGTCCTCGCCGATGGCGATAATGAGCCTTCCCGTTCTCCCGTCTTGCGAAGAGCCGCCGTGACCGACAGCACCACCGCACTCCAGTCCACCGACCGCGCCGACATACGCGCCGAGCGACGACGGCTCGTCGAATCGGTCCGCGCCCATCGCCGCCTCCTCCTGGCGCGAGGCCCGTTCGAACTCGCCGACCGGCGTCGGCTGAACCGCGAGACCGGGCAACGGACCCGGGCGGAGGCGCGACGCGGCAAGTCCCTCCAGCGGATCCACGAGAAGCAGGCCAGGCGCGCGCGCTCCCTCACGGGCACGCTCGACGGCCTCGACGGCAAGCGGGCGAGCCGGGAGCGGCGGGCGCTCGCCGTGCTGCGCCGCGAGGCGATCGAAAGCGCGCTGCGCGGCACGCGTCTGACCGCGAGCCAGGTGAACGGCATCGGCAGCGGCCTGGTCCGCGACCTGGCGGCCCAGGGCATCCGTACGGCCGCCGACTTCCGGCGGGTCAGCTGGGGCAAGGCCCCCAACGGCCGCGGCGGCGAGGTGCTCTACATCCACCGCACCGAGGGCCGCAAGGTCCACATCAACGGCATCGGCGAGCACCGGGGCCGCCCGCTGATGGAGTGGCGCCGAGCCGCCGTCGCGCGGGCCGCGGCCCGCGCGCCCCAGGAACTGCCGGCGGACGAGCGGCACCGCATCGACGAGATCATCGAGAACGAGCGGGTCCGCCTCGAAGAGGAACTCGCCCGCGTCCCGAAGACCGCGGAATCCGCTCGCGCCGAGGCCGAACGGATCCACGCGGAACAACTGACGCTGCTGACCGGTGCCGAACGCGAGGCGCAGGCCGAGGCCGACCGGAGGCGGGCCGAGTTCGACGAGACGGCGGAGCGATTGCTCGCGCTCCGGGCCGAGCTGGCCGCCCACGTCGACCGGTACGGCGATCTGGGGCTCCGCGACCGCCGCGCCCGTTCCCGGGCCCTGCGACCGGTACCCGCCGTGGCGCCGGTGGTTCCGGCGATCCCGGCGCCGCGGCCCGCGGACGCCGGCGCGCCGGGACCGGAAGACCCGGCGGGAACGAACGGCGTGTCCCTGTCGAAGGACTCGAAGGACTCGAAGGGGCCGGCGGGCTCGAAGGGCCCGGCGGGCGCGGGCGGCGCGGAAAGCGCCGGAGAAGCCGATGGCGCCCGGGCAGCCGGCGGGGGCGTCGTGGCCGACGTCCCCGGGGTGCCCGGTGTCCGGGCCGGTCTCGGCTGGCTCGTGCCGGTCGCACTGTTCGGCATGACGGCGGTCCTGGGCGCGGGAGAGACGGACGCGACGCCGCTGTGGTGCGCCGTCGCGTCCCGCCTCGTCTCGCTGGCCGTGGTCGTGGACCTGCTGCGGCTGTGGATTCCGCGCAGGAAGTGGCGTACGGCGGGGGACATGCCCGCCGGCACCGGCCTGGTCGCCTCGGGCGCCTTCCTGGGGCTCGCCGCCGCGAGCATGTTCACCGACCCCGTGCACGCCGCCGGCGGCGCCCCCTGGGCCGTGGCCGTCGTGGCGGTGCTCCTCTTCCTGGTCGGCGTGGGCCGTCGCGCGGGGCGGTGACAGGGCCGCCGGGCCCGCCGTCTGACCGCCCGCCGTGTTCCCTGGGCCCGGACCGGGGTCCTCGCGGCTCAGCCCCGGTCCGGGGGCAGGACCCGGCGCAGGGCCGCCACCGCGTGGGAGCGGTGTTCGTCGAGGCGGCGGACCACGGTGTCGGCGTCGCCGTGGCGGAGGGCGGTGAGGACGGCGCGGTGCTCGTCGACGGCCTGCTCGCGGTGCGGGGTGTCGGTGTAGTACAGGGAGCGGTAGGCGTCGGTGGAGTCCCAGAGGGTGGCGATGAGACGGACGAGGCGGGGCATGCCGGAGGCTTCGACGAGGGTGAAGTGGAAGCGGCGGTTCGCCGCGGCCATGCCGGGGACGTCCCCGGCGTCGGCGGCGCGTTCGACGTCCTCCTGGAGGCGTTCGAGCGCGGTGAGGGTGCCGTCGGGCATCCGCCGTAGGGCGACGCGGACCGCCTCCGTCTCCAGGAGTTCGCGGATGCGGTAGATCTCCTCCAGGTCGGCGAGCGAGAGCTCGGCGACGAAGTAGCCCCGGTGTATGTGGTGGACGACGAGGCCCTCGGCCTCCAGGGCCTTCAGGGCCTCGCGCAGCGGTACCCGGCTCACCTCGAACCGGGCGGCGAGGGAGTCCTGGACGATCTGGTCGCCCGGCTTGAGCTCGCCGGTGGTGATGGCGCGCCGCAGTTCCTCCAGGACGAACTGCTGGGCGGTCTGCGGCCGCCGCTTCTGCACCGCGCTGCTCATCGCCTGTGACCTTCCGTTCCTTCGTGTCGCCACCGGCGGAGCACGCCGCCGGTGGCGACCATCTTCCTATGGATCAGGGCGTGCGCGCGGGCCGTCCCAGCGCGGCGAGCAGGCTCTCGGTGTGCTCGCCGAGGCGCGGGGGAGCGGCGCGGTAGGACGGCGGGGTGGCGTCGAGGCGGATCGGGTTCACGACCTGACCGGGTCCGGCGGCGGCCTCCGGCACCCGCGGGGCGAGGCCGAGGCGGTCGGCGAGGCCGAAGGCGGCGGCCAGGTCGTTGATGGGGCCGCAGGGCACGCCGGCGGCGGTGAGGTCCTCGAACCAGGCGTCGGCGGTACGGGTGGCGAGCGGCGCGGACAGGGCCGTGACCAGGTCCTCGCGGTGGGCGACCCGGGCCGTGTTGGTGGCGAACCGGGGGTCCTCGGCCAGCTCCGGCCGGCCGAGCCGGTCGCACAGGCCGCGGAACTGCCGGTCGTTGCCCACGGCGAGGACGAGCGGTCGGTCCTGGGCGTCGAAGACCTCGTACGGGGCGATGCTCGGGTGGCGGTTGCCCATCGCGCGCGGCACGACGCCGGCCGCGAGGTGGGCGGCCGCCTGGTTGGTGAGCGCGGAGAGCAGGGAGGTGAGCAGGGAGACCTCGACGCGCTGCCCCCGGCCGGTGAGGTCCCGGTGCCGCAGGGCGGCCAGCACGCCGAGGCCCGCGTGGAGTCCGGTGATGACGTCGACGAGGGCGACACCCGCCTTGGTGCCCGGGCCGTCCGGCTCGCCGGTGACGCTCATGAGGCCGCCCATCGCCTGGACGAGCAGGTCGTACCCGGGGAGCCGCGCTCCCTCGGCGGTGCCGAAACCGGTGACCGAGCAGTAGACGAGCCCGGGGTTGGACTCCCGTACGTCCTCGTATCCCAGGCCGAGCTTCTCCATGGTGCCGGGCCGGAAGTTCTCCACCAGGACGTCCGCGCGGTCCACGATCGCGCGGGCCGTCGCGAGGTCCTCGGGGTCGGTGAGATCGAGGGAGACGGAGCGCTTGTTCCGGTTGACCCCGAGGAAGTACGTGGCCTCGCCGTCGGCGAACGGCGGGCCCCACGCGCGCGTGTCGTCGCCGGAGCCGGGCCGCTCGATCTTGATCACGTCCGCGCCCAGGTCGGCGAGGAGCATCGTCATGTACGGCCCGGCGAGCACACGGCCGAAGTCGGCGACGACGATCCCGGAGAGAGCGCCGCTCTCGGGCGTCCCCGGTGCTCCCGGTGCCCCTGGCGTGCCCGTGGTGCCCGGCGTGCCCGTGGTGTCCGGCGTCTCCCGCGCGCCCGGCGTCCTCCGCGTTCCCGGGGTGTCCGGCGTGCCCGGCTGGTCTGCGCCCATGCGGCGTTCCCTCGCTCTCCCTGGTGACGCGGTGCGATCCGGCGATTGGATCCAATCGGACCGTAGGGGGCGGCCCGCCTGATTTCAATACTGGATCCAATATCCGATCGGGCGCTACGCTTCGCCTCGCCGAGTTGCCGCAGTCGCCAGGAGGCCGTCCGTGAAGTCGCCGTCCACCCCCGTCCACCCCTTCGACCTGCTCGCCGTCGACGGACTGCTGACCGACGAGGAGCGCGAGATCCGCCGCACCGTGCGCGCCGTCGCGGACCGCGAGCTGCGGCCGCACGTCGCCGGCTGGTTCGAGAAGGGCGAGATCCCCGCCCGCGAACTCGCCCGCACCCTGGGCGGCATCGGCGTCCTCGGCATGCACCTGGAGGGCTACGGCTGCGCGGGGACCAACTCCGTCGCCTACGGGCTCGCCTGCCTGGAGCTGGAGGCCGTCGACTCCGGGCTGCGCTCCCTCGTCTCCGTGCAGGGTTCCCTCGCCATGTACGCGATCTGGAAGCACGGCTCCGAGGAGCAGAAGCAGCGGTGGCTGCCGAAGATGGCGGCCGGCGAGTACATCGGCTGCTTCGGCCTCACCGAGCCCGACGCGGGCTCGGACCCGGGCGCGATGCGGACCAACGCCAAGCGGGACGGCTCCGACTGGGTGCTCAACGGCACCAAGATGTGGATCACCAACGGCTCCGTGGCCGACGTCGCCGTCGTCTGGGCCCGCACCGAGGAAGGCGTCCGGGGCTTCCTCGTCCCGGCCGGCACGCCCGGCTTCAGCGCCCCCGAGATCAAGATGAAGCTCTCCCTGCGGGCCAGCGTCACCAGCGAACTGGTCCTGGAGGACGTGCGCCTCCCGGCCGACGCGATGCTCCCCGGCGCCCGCGGCCTCTCCGGCCCGCTCGGCTGCCTCAACGAGGCCCGCTTCGGCATCGTCTTCGGCGCGCTCGGCGCCGCCCGCGACTGCCTGGAGACGGCGATCTCCTACGCCCGCGACCGGGTCGTCTTCGCCCGCTCCCTCGCCTCGTACCAGCTGACGCAGCAGAAGCTCGCCGACATGTCCGTCGAGCTCGGCAAGGGCATGCTGCTCGCCCTCCACCTCGGCCGGCTCAAGGACGCGGGCGAGCTCACCGCCGAGCAGGTCAGCGTGGGCAAGCTCAACAACGTGCGGGAGGCGATCGCGATCGCCCGCGAGTGCCGCACGATCCTGGGTGCCAACGGGATCACCCTGGAGTACCCGGTGCTGCGCCACGCCAACAACCTGGAGTCGGTGCTCACCTACGAGGGGACGAGCGAGGTCCACTCCCTGGTCATCGGCAAGGCGCTCACCGGCGAGCAGGCGTTCCGCTGAGCGAAGCCGCAGAGCCGGCTCAGCCCGCCGTCACCCGGTCGACGAAGGCGTCCAGGTTGCCCGTCAGACGGGCGACCTGCTCGTCGAGGGTGAGGGACTCCTCGTGGCGCCGGCCGCGCAGCTTCGGCTGCCGTCTGCCCCGCACGTACAGGGAGCAGGCCAGGTCGGCGCAGAGGTAGATGCCGACGGTGTTCCCCTCGCGGCCGCGGGTGCCGGCGAGGGGCGCCACCAGGAGCGTGACGCCCGAGGAGGCGTGACCGGTCAGGCAGACCTGGCACATGCTCGACTTCACGGCACTGGTCCGGCCGGAGGCCGGCACGCGCAGGCTCACACCGACCGGCCCGTCCGCGCGGGGTACGACCAGATGCGCGCGGAGCGGCGCGCCCGGGTCGACCCAGCCGAGGAAGTCCAGGTCCTCCCAAGGGAGTTCGGCGAAGTCGAGCGGCAGCTTGAGGCGGGCCGCCTCGCCCTTGGTGCTGTTCACGAAGGACGAGCGGATCTGTTTGTCGGTCAGTGGTTCCACTCGGTGGACCGTACACCGACCGCTGACGGCGGGCACCCGAATATGACGCGGTGCGGAGTCGGCCCCACGGCGCCGCGCGCCGGCCGCCGCGGACTCAGGCCACCCAGTCCGGCAGCGCCGGGTCGGCGAACCGTCCCGGCGCCCCGTCGAGCGCCGACGCGAGCCGCTCGGCCGCCGGCTCGTACACGTCCTCCGGCAGCGTGTACGGGATGCGCAGCCGGTGCTCGTGCGTCCCGGGGTCCACCCCGAACCGGGCCCCGCCCTCCACCCGTACGCCGTGCCGCATGGCCCGGGCCGCGAGCGAGGAGGCGACCGGGCGGCCCAGGTCGATCCACAGGCACATGCCGCCGGGCGGCACCGTCCAGCGCCACTCGGGCACATGCCGGGCGAGCGCCTCGGTCAGCGCGGACCGGCGCTGCCGCAGCTCCTCGACGCGCCGCGGGAGGATCTCGCCGAGCCGGTCCATCAGGGCGACGGCCACCAGCTGGTCCAGGACGGAGCCGGACAGGTCGGCGGTGATCCGGACCCGGGCCAGCTCGGTCACGACCCGGGCCGAGGCCCGCACCCAGCCGACCCGCATCCCGCCCCAGCAGCTCTTGCTCAGCGAGCCGATGGAGACGATCTGCTCCGCGTCGCCCGCGCCGGCCGCCGCCGCGAACGGCGCCGGAGCGGGCACGTCCAGGGCCATGTCGGTGAGCGTCTCGTCCACCACCAGCCAGGTCCCGGTGGCGCGCGCGGCCCGGGCCAGCTCCCGGCGCTGCTCCTGCGGCATGAGGTGACCGGTCGGGTTGTGGAAGTCGGGGATCAGATAGGCCAGGCGCGGCGCGGTCTGCCGGAGCGCCGCGTCGACGAGCCCGGTGTCCCAGCCGGTTTCGGTCACCGGCACCGGCGTCACCCGGAGCATGCGTCCCCGCATCGCGTCGAGGGCGTTGGTGTACGAGGGGTTCTCGGCGAGCACCCGGTCGCCGGCCCGGCCCAGCAGGGTGAGGACCAGCGACAGGGCCTGCTGCGCGCCCGAGGTGACGAGGATCTGCTCGGGGCGGGTCGGCAGGCCCCGTGCCGTGTAGCGCTCGGCGACGGCGGCGCGCAGCGTGGGCAGTCCGTACGGGTGGTAGCCCTGGGCGCCGGCGTAGCGGGGCAGTTCGAGTGCGGCCGCCGCCAGCGCGGCGGACAGCTCCCGCTCGGGCGCCTGCGGCGCGGCGAGGGCGAGGTCGATCCTGGCGCCGGTCTCGTCGTGGAACCCGCCGAGGGCCGTCGGTGCCTGGCCGTCGGGCAGCGCCGTCCAGGTGCCCGCGCCCCGGCGACTGTGCGCGTAACCGCTCTCGCGGAGCAGGTCGTACGCCCCCGTCACGGTGGTCCGGCTCACCAGCAGCACCGCCGCGAGCTCGCGCTCGGCCGGCAGCCGCAGGCGCAGGGCCACCCGGCCGTCGAGGAGCGCCTCGCGGACGGCCCGCGCCAGCTCGCGGTACCCGAACCGGCCCTCGGGGGGCGGGGTGAGGAGCGACGCCAGCTGGCGGCCCGTCAGGGTCCGGTCCGCTGTGTGGACCACACGTGCCACTGCCATGCCAATCACTCCTCATTGGCTCTGCTGTCCGGGCCAATAAGACTACAGACTCCTTTTCAGTGGCCTGGTGGCCATCTTCCACAAGGGAAAGGAGACGACCGATGTCCGGACAGTTCACCGACCGCGACGAGCGGGTGTGGCAGCTGCGAGCGGAGGAGCGGGCGGCCCGGCCCCTGCCGGTCGGCGCATGGCTCCGGGGGCTGCGTTCCGCCGCGGTGCGGGCCGCCGCCGAGCGCCGGGCCGCCGCCGGCCGAGCGGCCGCCGTCGACCGTGGGGCCGTCTCCGGCCGAAGGGGCGTCGTCGACCGTGGGGCCGCCGCAGGCCGAGGGGCCGCCGCCGAGCGCCGGGCCGTCCCGCCCGTCGCCCGTGCCGCCTGTGAGCAGGCGTGACCGCCACGTTCCCCCCGGCCGTCGGCCGGGTCGTCGTCGGCGTGAGCGGATCCCTCGCCTCGCTGGCCGCCCTCCGGCACGCCACCGCACTCGCCCGGCGCGAGGCCGCGCCGCTGCTCGCGGTCCTGGTCTGGGAGCCCCCGGAGGGGGAGGCGCTGCACGCCCGGATGCCCGACCGGGCCTGGGCGCGCATGTGGGGCGAGGACGCCCGGCGGCGTCTGGAGGACGCTCTCGTCGACGGACTCGGGGGAATCCCCGCGGACCTGGCCTTCGAGGGCCGCGTCGTCCGGGGCGCACCGGCCGACGCGCTCAGCGCGATGGCCGGCCGCCCTGGCGATGTGCTGGTCGTCGGCTCCGCGCCGGGCCGCGGCCGGTTCTCCCGGCTGCGCCGCCGGCCGGTCCTGCGTGCCCTGGTGGACCGTGCCGCCTGCCCGGTCCTCACGGTGCCGGGACCGGTCCTGCTGCCGGGGGAGGCCCGTGTCCTGCGCCGGAGCGCCCGTACCTCCGCACCGGTGGGGGCCGGGGCGGAGGTACGGGGAGGGGGGCCGGGTGTCGGTGCGGGGCCCGGGTCGGACGACGGGCGCGATGCCCGGACCCGGCGCGGGGACGGACTCCGGGAGCGATGAGGAGTCCGACGCGGACGGCGAGTCCGGCAAGGACAGCGGCGACACCGACGTGACGGCCGAGGACGATGCCTAGGTCGACGCCGACTCGTCCGGCGGCGTGTCGGCGGACTGGCTCGTGGTGTCCGTCACGGGCCCGGACGCGGGGCTCGACGACTCGTCCGGCGGCGGGGAGGAATCGGTGGGGGGCGAGGATTCGGACGAGGGCGGAGGGGTGCTCGTCGACGGGGGCGGAGGGGTGCTCGTCGACGGGGGCGGGGAGAGCGTCGAGGGGCACGGCGACGGGGTGATCCCGTTGCTCGGCGTGGGGGTCTCCGCGCCCGTGACCGTCACGCAGGGCACCGGCGACGACGGGGAGACCGACGGCGACGAACTCGACGTGGAGGGCGAGGTCGACGGGGAGACCGTGTGCGGCGGGGGAGGCGGCGGCGTGGGCTTGTCGTGCTTGCCCGTGTCACCGTGCTGCCGGGCGAACCAGCTGTCGTCCTGGGGGTCGTACACGACGAAGACGTTCACGACCGTCACCGAGGGCGCCACCACGACCACCTGGGACGAGTTGTACCCCTGCCACGGCGTGCCCGACGTCTTCGGCGCCTTCTGCGCCACCGGGTCCGTCAGCGGGTTGCCGCAGGCGCAGCGCACGCGGGGCACCCCGTGGCCGTCGACCATGACGGCCGTCCCGGTCTGGAGCACCGCCTGGTACGTGGTGGCGGATCCGTCGCGGAAGCCGTGGTTCGTCACCCGGGTGTCGACGCGGAGCTGAAGCGGGGTCAGCGAGCGCAGGTAGCCGGGCACCTCGTCAGGGGAGACGCCCGCGACCGAGGCGAAGGCCGCGTTCTTCGAGGGCTGGTCGGCGAGGAAGCGCACCTGCTTCTCCACGTCGCAGCTCGCGACCGACTGCGTACCGCCGTAGAGGCCAGGGGTGGAGCCGTTCACCTCGGGGGTCGTCGAGGCGGTACGGGGCGGCAGCGAGGCCGGCGAGGGGGAGCTGTCGCCGGTGCGTGCCGTCGACTGGGTGAAGGGGTCGGGGCCGGACGCGGCGGCGTTCTGCAGGAAGACCTCGCCGCCCCCGGAGCCCGTCGTGGAGCCGTTGTCGTCGGGACGGTTGGCGAGGACGACGGCCAGGGCGGCGGCGGCCACCAGGACCGCGGTGGCCGAGGCGACCTTCGGGACGGAACGCCACCAGGGACCCTTGCCGCCACCGTCCGGGGGGGAGCCACCGGCGCCGGTGCCACCGCCGCCGGAACCGCCCCCGCCGCCCGAACCGCCCCCGGAGCCGCCGCGAGGTGGTCCGGGCGGCGGCGGAGGACCGCCGGTCCCGGGGCGTGTACTCGGGCCCGAGAGGGGGCCGGAGGGGGGGCCTGTGGGGGGAACCGACGGGGGGCCGGACGGCGGGTGGGAAGTCACGTTTTTCCCTTTCTTCCGTTCCGCGCCTATTGTGTGCGCCGACCGGGGCCCGCCCGCAAGCGGAAGCGTCACCCTGTGCGAGAGCGGCAGGTCCCGTGCCCGGGCCCGTGGCCGATCGGCGTCCGTCCACAAGCGGACCGCCGTCACCGGTACTAGCGTGGTCAGGGTGAGCAGTCGGCTCCCCACCTCCACGCGGCCCGCCGCGTCCACCGGTCCCGTCGCCCGCATCGCCCTCCAGGCCCTGGCGGCCGTGGTCGCCGGGTACGCGGCGATGGCCGTCACCGCCGGGCTCGGCCTCTGGGCCGCCGGCGCCGCCGACCTGCCGGGCGGCTTCACCGCCGTCCTCGCCGCCGTCGTGGTGATGGCGTCGGGCGGCCAGGTCGAACTCTCCGGCGACGCCGGTTCCCTCGCCGGCACCCAGGGCGAACTGACCGCCATGCCCCTCACCGTCACCCTGGTGGGCGCCCTGGTCGTCGGCTTCTGCTTCCTGCGCCCCCTGCGCCACCACGCCGTCGCCGCCACCCGCGAACTCCTGCTCCGCGCGGCGAGCGTCGTCGTGCTCTGGCTGGCCGCCCTCGCGGGCCTCTCGGCCCTGGCCCGGCACGACTTCCCGATCACCCTCGGCGGCGGCGGGGACGAGCAGAGCTCCCTCGGGGACCTCTTCGGCGACCTGCTCGACGCGGTGAACCCGACCGTGGGCTTCCGCACCGACGTCGGCCCCACCCTCTTCTACGGGCTCCTGTGGATCCTCGGCGTGCTCGTCATCGCGCTCCTCGTCTCCCGCAGGACCCCCCTGCCTCCCCGGCTCGTCCGCTACCACGAACCCGTCCGGCCCGCCGCCTTCGCGATGCTCCTCCTGCTCCTCGCGTACGTGGTCGTCGGCCTGGGCATCGGGGTGGTCGTCGCCGCGACCAAGGGCCACGCGGCGGAGACCCTCGCCGTGCTCCTCCTCGGCCTGCCGAACGTGGCGTGGCTCGCCCTCGGCGTGGGCATCGGCGGCTCCTGGGAGGGCAAGGTGGACGGCCCGTTCGGGCTGCCCATGCCGCAGGTCCTCGACGCCGTGCTGCGCGGTGGCGGCGACAGCCCGGACCTCTCGACCGTCGACCTGTCCTCGCTCGCCGAGCAGGACGCGCGCGCGTGGTGGCTGCTGCCCATCGCCGCCGTCCTGCTGTTCGCCGTGGCCTTCTGGGCGGCCGTCCGTTCCCCGGCCCGCATGCGGCTCTGGCAGCACTCCCTGCACCTCGGGATCGCGTTCGCGCTGGCCATGCTGGTCGTCACCCCCCTCACCCTGGTCGAGGCCCGCTTCGGCCTCTCGATCCTCGGGATCGGCGAACTGGACTCGCTCGGCGGGGAAGTGGTGCTGCGCCCCGACATCTGGAAGACGGTCGGCCTCGCGCTGCTCTGGGGCCTGGTCTTCGGCTTCCTCGCCGGCCTCCTCGCCACCCGCGTCCACCGCAAGGGCGAGGTCGCGCAGCAGCCACCCGCCTGAATGCGTTGCGCCAGGTCCTGACGGCGTCGCCTGCGGTTCACAGCTCCCGGAACACCGGCCGCGCCCACGCGGGTGGGGCCGGCGGAGGTCCGAGCGCCTGGGGGCCCTTCGTCACCACCGGACCGGTGCCGCCCGAGGTCAGGGCGGCCCGCAGTTCGGCGACGAACTCCAGGCAGGTCCCGTACCGCTCCTCGGGGGTCTTCGCCAGCGCCTTCGCGAAGACCGCGTCGGCCGCCTCCGGCAGCCCGGGGCGCATCTCGGAGAGCGGCGGCGGGGGATCGTACTGCTGGGCCCAGAGCACGGCCCAGTCGGTGTCACGGCGGAAGGGCGGCGCCCCCGCGATGGTCTCGAACACCACGCACGCCAGGCCGTACACGTCGCAGCGGCCGTCCACCGGCTTGCCGGAGATCTGCTCCGGCGCCACGTAGTCGAGTGTGCCGACGAACTCGCCCACCGTCGTGAACCCGGTCAGCGACAGCGACTTCTTCGTCAGCCCGAAGTCGGTCAGGTACACGTGCTCCGGGTGGTCGCCGTCGGTGCCCTCGGCGATCAGGATGTTGCCGGGCTTCACGTCCCGGTGGACCAGGTCGTGCGCGTGCGCCGCGTCCAGGGCGGACGCCACCTGTACGGCGATCCGGCACGCCTTCACGGGCGGCAGCGGCCCCTCGCGGTCGAGCAGGGCGACCAGGTCCTGTCCCGCCACGTACCGCATCGCGATGTACAGCACGCCCTCCGTCTCGCCCGCCTCGAAGACCGGCACGATGTGCGGGTGGTCGATCGAGGCGGCGACCCGCGACTCGTGGGCGAACCGCTTGCGGAACGTGTCGTTGCGGGCCAGCTCGGGGGCGAGCAGCTTCAACGCCACCGTCCGGTCGAGCCGCAGGTCCCGCGCCCGGTACACGACGGCCATGCCGCCGCGCCCGATCTCGCCCTCCACGCGGTAGCCCGCGATCTCCTTGCCGAGGAGCCCCGAGGGCCGCCCCGCCGGCAGATCGGCGTCGCCCGCCATCAGTCCTCATCCTCCGGTGCCGGCGGTCGTACCACCCGTGTCGGTGTCGGTGCCGGCGGTGATCCGGCCGCGTCCGCGGGGTCTACCTGGGGGACGACCTGTGTGGGCGGCGGTCCGGCGGTCTCGGCGGGGTCGATCTGAGGCACCACCTGGGTCGGGGGCGGTCCGGCGGCCTTGGCGGGGTCGATCTGAGGCACCACCTGGGTCGGGGGCGGTCCGGCGGCCTTGGCGGGGTCGACCGGCGGCACCACCTGGGTCGGCGGCGGTCCGGCGGCCTTGGCAGGGTCGATCTGGGGCACCACCTGCGTCGGCTCGTACACGGCGGGCGTCGCGCCGGCCCGCTCCGGCTCGCGCTGGGGCTGGGGCCGGGGCCGGGGAGCTTCGCCGTCGTCCCGGCCTCCGTGTCCGGTCTCCGGGGCCACGCCCGGGGAGGGGGAGGCGTCCGCGGCCGCTTCCGGGGCCGCTCGCGGGAGCGGGGCCACCGGTGAGGCGATCGAGGGCGCGGCCGAGGCGGCGTACGTACTGAGGCCGAGCCCGTCGCAGTACACCCAGCGCTCGTGCTCCGCGTCGTACAGCCACACCGACTCGCCGTCCACGACCATGCCCACCCGCAGGCCGCGGGTCCGCTGCCGGAAGGTCTCGCCGTCGACGCGGCCGGCGCCCAGCTCCTCGGCGGCCCGCCGGTACCGGCCGAGCGCGTCCTCGGCCCGGGAGATCAGCGGCCGCGGGTCGGCGGTCCTCGTCAGCGGGCGGCCCGCCGCCGGAGGGTCGTCGGGCACGGTGACCAGCAGCCGGGCGTCGACCCACGCGGTCCAGCCGTTGGAGCACAGCACCCGCCCCCAGTCACCGGTCCGCTCCTCCAGCCGCACCGGCAGGAAGGCGTCCAGGGGCGACGTGGGCAGCCCCGGGTCCGGCGCCTCCCAGGCGGCGAGCCCGTCGCGCGGCACGACGTGGGTGGGCCGGAAGTCCGGCACGTACTCCGACAGGGGGAAGCTCACGGACCCTCCAGCGCTACGGGACGGTGCACGGGCCCTCCTCCGCCGCGGGAACGCCCACCGGCCCTCGTCCGGGCCGCGGGAAGGCCCGCGGCCCCTCTCCTCCACGGTGACGCCCACGGCCTACTTCCGCATGACGACCGGCTCGTGGCGGCGCAGCAGCCGGGCCACGACGAGCCCGAGGGCGAGACAGAGCGCGACCAGCATGCCCATGTCGAACAGCCACGCCTCCGCCGTGTGGTGCATCAGCGGGTCGGCGGTCTTGTCGCTCGGCGCGACCTTCCCGATGTCGATGGTCGCGCCCATGGCGGCGAACGCCCACCGCGACGGCACCAGCCAGGCCAGCTGCTCCAGGACGAGTGTGCCGCGCACGGTCAGCAGCGCGCCGCAGAACACCACCTGCACGATCGCGAGGAGGACGAGCAGCGGCATCGTCACCTCCTCCTTGCGCACGACCGCAGAGACGAGCAGGCCGAGCATCATCGCGGTGAAGGCGAGCAGTGCCACGGCGAGGGTGATCTCCACCAGCGGAGGCATCAGGACGCCCTTGCCGTCGGGCACGTTCAGCGGCACGCCGATCAGGGCCACCAGCGTCAGGACCACGGCCTGCACGACGGTGATCACTCCGAGGACGACGATCTTCGAGGCGAGATAGGCCGAACGGGACAGGCCGACGGCTCTCTCGCGCCGGTAGATCGAGCGTTCCTTGACCAGCTCGCGCACGGCGTTCGCCGCGCCCGTGAGGACCGCGCCCACGCAGAGGATGAGCA
The DNA here is from genome assembly GCF_042743475.1 of Streptomyces sp. NPDC059534. Lineage (NCBI taxonomy): Bacteria > Bacillati > Actinomycetota > Actinomycetes > Kitasatosporales > Streptomycetaceae > Streptomyces > Streptomyces sp. NPDC059534. The sequence continues at coordinate 168,876 of NZ_JBHWAQ010000013.1, read as the reverse complement.
GGACGTTCAGCGTCGACTCGGGGTTGAGGCTGCCCTCGGACAGGGCCCTGGCCATCGCCCCCATGACGAACGGCAGCGCGATCATGATGGCGATGAAGGTGCGGTCGGCGGAGAGCGCCGTCGCGTACCGGCGTACGAGCGTCCGCAGCTGGGAGCCCCAGCTCTGCGCCTTCGGCGGCGGACCGGGCTCGGCGGCGGGCGCCGCGGCCCCGGCCCCAGCCCCAGCGTCGGCCCCGGCGTCGGCCCCGGCGGCGCCGGTGGGGGTGGCGACGGGGACGTTCGGAGCGGCCGTCGCGTCCGTGATGTACCGGCGGTGGAAGCGGGAGGACCGGTACTGCCCGGCCCAGTCGCGGTCCTTGTCGTTCTCGAACGCCTCGAACGCCTCCGGCCACTGGTCGAACCCGAAGAAGCCGAGGGTGTCCTTCGGAGGCCCGTAGTAGGCGACCCGGCCGCCCGGCGCCAGCACGAGCAGCCGGTCGCAGACGTCCAGGCTGAGCACGCTGTGCGTGACCACGACGACCGTCCGCCCGTCGTCCGCGAGCCCGCGCAGCATGTGCATCACGGACCGGTCCATGCCCGGGTCGAGGCCGGAGGTCGGCTCGTCGAGGAAGAGCAGCGACGGCTTGGTGAGCAGTTCGAGCGCCACGCTCACCCGCTTGCGCTGACCGCCGGAGAGGCTGTGGATCGGCTGCTCCGCGCGCTCCACGAGGCCGAGCTCGCGGATCACCTCGTCCACCCGGTCCCGGCGTTCGGCCGCCACCGTGTCCTCGGGGAACCGCAGCTCGGCGGCGTACCCGAGGGCCCGGCGGACGGTGAGCTGGAGGTGCAGGATGTCGTCCTGGGGCACGAGCCCGATGCGCTGGCGCAGCTCGGCGTAGTCCCGGTACAGGTCACGGCCGTCGTAGAACACGGTGCCCCGGTCGGCGGGGCGCTGTCCGGTGAGGGCGCCCAGGAGCGTCGACTTCCCGGCGCCGGACGGCCCGACGACCGCGAGCAGGCTCTTCTCGCCCACGGGGAACGACACCTCGTCGAGCAGCGTCCGCCGCCCGTGGTCCACGGTCACGGCCAGCGACTGGACGTCCAGCGACACCTCGCCGGTGTCGGTGAACTCGACCAGCTGCCCGCCGATCAGGCAGAACGCGCACCGGCCGACGCCCACGATGTCGTCCGCCGTCACCCGCGCGTCCTCCACCCGCCGGCCGTTGAGGAACGTGCCGTTGTGGCTGCCCAGGTCATGGATCCAGTACGTGCCGTCCGGATGCGCCCGCAGCTCCGCGTGGCGCCGCGAGACCACCAGGTCCGCCACGACGACGTCGTTGTCCGGCGCCCGGCCGATCCGGATGCTGTGCGCCGGCAGCGGCCGCACGGACGTCGGCTGCCGGAACGTACCGGTGGCGGCGGGGTGCGACACGGAGGGCGGCCGGAGCGCGGTCCCGGCGGGGGGTACGGGCGCGGGCGCGGGTTCCGGCGCCGGGGTCCACACCGGGGCGTCGGGCGCGGGCGCGGGCGGGGGTTCCGCCAGGGGAGGGAGCGGCGCGGACAGGACCGGCTCGGGGGGAGCACCGGCAGGGGGCGACGACAGGGCCGGGTCCGGGGGCAGGAGCGGGTCGGGAGGCAGAACGGAGTCCGGGTCCGGCGGCGGGGGCACGGGCGGCGGGGGTACGGGCGCCGGGGCGCCGGCCGAGAGCACCGCGCGGGGGCCGTCCTCCGGGTGCCCGAAGCGTACGGTCGTGCCGGGGCCGACCTCCTGGGGCAGGAACACCCGGAGACCGTCCGCGTACGTGCCGTTCGTGCTGTCCTCGTCCGCCAGGGTCCAGTGGCCGCCCGCGGCGCGGAACACCGCGTGGTGCCAGGACGCCCGGGCGTCCGAGAGGACGACATCGCTGGTGGGGTCGCGCCCGATGCGATAGACGCGGCTCGCGTCCATGCGTGTCGCGTCCCCGTCGATCTCGAGGACCATGTCGGGCGCCGCAGGCGCGACGGGCCGCTCTCCCATGCGTGAATTTTATCCGCCGGTGCTGATCCCCGCCCGGGATGGAGGCGCCGGTAGGGTGGGCGTCCGCCGCGGGACGCGGCCCGGACCAAGGAGGAACCACCCGTGCCGAAAGGTGTGACCAGGCGGCGGCCCCGTACCCGCGCGGCGCTTCTGAAGGCCGCCCTGGAGACCTTCGCCGAGCACGGCTTCCACGCGACGACGATCGAGCAGATCTGCGAGCGCGCGGGCTACACCCGGGGCGCGTACTACTCGAACTTCGCGAGCAAGGAAGAGCTCTTCCTCGCCCTCTTCGACGAGCACAGCGACCGGACCGTACGGCGGCTCGCCGAGGCGATCGACGCGCTGACGGCGGAGGAGTACACGCTGGAGCGGCTCGCGGAGCTTGCCGCCCGGGTGGAACCGGACGAGCGGGACTGGTACCTCGTCACCACCGAGTTCACCCTGCACGCCATCCGCGACCGGCAGGCCGCCTGGGTGCTCGCCCGCCACGACGAGCGGCTGCGGGCCGAGATCGCCCGCGGCCTCACCCTCGTCCTGCGGCGGGCGGGGCGCGAACTGACCGTGGACGCCGACCGGTTCGCCCGGCTCCTCATCGCCCTGCGCGAAGGCGGTCTCGCGCAGAGCTACGTGGAGCCGGACGCGCTGCCGTCCGGCAGTCTGGAACGCCAGTTCCTCGCCCCGCTCCTGGAGGCGTCGACCCGGGCGATCCCCGGGCCGGCCGGTCAGTCGAAGAGGTCCGGGTCGGACGCGGTGATCTGATCCCACAGCGGGCGCGCCTGGAACCATCCGGCCAGGTGCCCGCCGACCTGACCCCGGGTGAGGAGGGCGGTCTCCCGGTCGATGAGCTGCGGGGTGCCCGCCGCCATCGCGAGGAGCTGCGCCTGGCAGGAGCGCTCCATGGTGACGAACCACCAGACGGCCTCGGCGACCGAGTGGCCCACCGTGAGCAGCCCGTGGTTCTTGAGGATGACCGCCTTGTGGTCGCCGAGGGCCTTGGCGACCCGCTCGCCCTCCTCGGTCTCGTTCACCACGCCCCGGTAGTCGTCGTAGATGCCGTGGTCCTCGAAGAAGGCGCAGGCGTCCTGGGTGATGGGGTCGAGCGGGATGCCCAGACTGGAGAACGCCTTGCCGTGCAGGGAGTGCGAGTGCGCGGCGGCGATCGCGTCCGGCCGGGCGGCGTGGACCCGCGAGTGGATGACGAACGCGGCCCGGTTCACGGGCCGGCGGCCCTCCAGGACGGTCCCCTCGTGGTCGACCAGGATCAGGTCCGACGCCTTGATCTGGCCGAAGCTCATCCCGAACGGGTTGACCCAGAAGGCGTTCGGGTCCCCGGGGTCGCGCACGGTGATGTGCCCGGCCACGCCCTCCGAGAAGCCGAACCTCCCGAAGATCCGGAACCCCGCGGCCAGTTGTTCCTTGCGGTACCGGCGTTCCTCCTCCACCGTCCCGAAGGTGGGCGGCAGCGGCAGCACGACCCCCTCGGGCAGCGGTCCTACGGCGGCGGCGAGCGCGGGCGGCACGGTGCTCATGGCGGCTCCTCGTCGAGCGGGTGGGGCACGGCGCGCCAAAAGATACAGAGATGTATCCGATACGACAACGGAGCGACTGCAGCCGCTCCTGGCGGGCGCTCACCCCACCGGGGCCCCGAACCGCGCCAGACAGTGCCAGACCTTCTTCACGTCCTGCGGGTCGTACCGCCCCGAACCGGCCGCCTCCTGCACGATCCGCGGGTCGAGGAACCCGTCCACGGCCATCCGGGCGCCCAGCTCCACGTACTCCGGGCCCCGGAACTCCGGGTGCCGCCGCAGTTCCCCGACGGAGAGCCGGAACCCGCCGTGCCACTCGACCGGGCACCCGAGGCGCCGGGCCGCCTCCTCCACCTCCGTACCCCGGTGGCTCGGGTCCAGGACCAGCGCCTCCACGTCGCGCCCGACCACCACGGGTCCGTGGACCTGCGACTCGACGTAGTCGTCGAGGAGGTCCTGCTCGTCGGCCTCGGCGAGGGCCACCAGCCGCATGCGGGACGCGACGCCGAAATCGACGGGCTCCAGGAAGCTGTCCGGGTAGCAGAAGGTCGCCCGCTCCAGGGTGGTCGCCGCGAGCCGGAGATGGGCGGAGCCGAACCGGGGCGCGGCGCCGAAGGGTCGGCGGCGGAAGTCGAGGGCGCCGTAGACCGGGCGGGTGTCCGCGGGGGAGTCGTCGTACGCCCCGCCGAAGATACGGCTCTCCCGGCGCCAGCGGTCCCCGCCGGGATGCGCGGTGAGGCCGCCGTTGCCGGTGCCGGTGACGAACTGGGAGCGGTAGACCCCCTCGTCCGCCAGCCGGTCCAGGAAGTGCGGATGGAAGTTGAGGGTGATCCTCAGGCCCGGATCGAGCGGCTCGCCCGAAGAGCGGCCCGCGACATGGGCGAGGGCCTGCCGGGCGGGGGCGTGGAGTGGTGTCATCGGGGCAGTGTGCCGGGGCGGCGGGGCTTGCGGCGCGGGGTTTTCGCTGGTTACGGTCGGAGGGTGTGGGAAAGCGCTTTCTATCGCGCCTGTCCGCCTGTCCGCCTGCCCGCCTGTGCCTCTGCCGTACCCCGCCGTGCCTCTGCCCTACCCCCGCCCCCGCCCCGCACCTCAACGCCCCGGAGTCCGCCGCGTGCCCACCGCCGACGTCCTGATCTACACCCGCACCGCGGGCTACCGCCACGACTCGATCCCCGCCGGTGCCGCCGCGCTCACCGAGCTGGCGGCGGAACTCGGGCGGGCGGCCGAGGTGACCGAGGAGCCGGGAGTCTTCACGGCCGAACGGCTGGCCGGGTGTGCGGTGGTGGTGCTGCTCTCCACGACCGGGACCGTGCTGACCTCCGAGGGCCGGGCGGCGTTCGAGGAGTACCTCAGAGGAGGCGGCGCGCTGCTCGCCGTGCACGCGGCGGCCAACGCGGAACCGGACTGGCCGTTCTACGGCGAGCTGCTCGGGACGCGCTTCGACGGGCACCCCGAGATCCAGCCGGGCGTCGTCCTCGTCGACGCCCACGACCACCCGGCGACCGCCCCGCTCCCGGACCGCTGGGCCTGGACCGACGAGTGGTACAACTTCACCTCCGACCCGCGAGGGAGCGGCGGAACCCCCGTACGCGTGCTCGCGCGCGCCGACGAGTCCACCTATCGCGGCGGCACCCACGGCGACGACCATCCGCTGGTCTGGTGCCGGGAGGTGGACCGGGGACGGGTCTTCTTCACGGCGCTCGGCCACGCCTCGGAGGCGTACCGCGACACCGCCTTCCGCGCGCACCTCTCCGGCGCCCTGGCCTGGCTGACCGCCTGAGCGCACCCGCGCGCCGGTCACCCCAGCGCCCCGCCCCTGTTGCGCCGCCACCCCCGGGGCGCGGAAGGTTGCAGAGGGGGCCGTTGGCACGAGGAGGCACCGTCATGGGCATCGCCACCGTGAACCCCGCGACCGGCGAGACGCTGCGCACCTACGAGGCCCACGGGCCCGAGGAGGTCGAGCGGCGGATCGCCGCGGCGCACGAGGCGTACCGCCAGTACCGCACGACCCCCTTCGCCGAGCGCGCCCGCCTCATGCGTGCCGCCGCCGCCCTCCTCGACGAGGACACCGAGGACATCGCCCGCACCATGACCCTGGAGATGGGCAAGCCGATCGCCGCCGCCCGCGCGGAGGCCGGCAAGTGCGCCAAGACCATGCGCTGGTACGCCGCCCACGCGGAGGAGCTGCTCGCCGACGAGCATCCCGCCGAGAGCGACGTTCAGGACGCCGGAGCCGACCTCGCCCGCGTCCACTACCGGCCGCTCGGCCCCGTCCTCGCCGTCATGCCGTGGAACTTCCCGCTCTGGCAGGTGATCCGCTTCGCCGCGCCGGCGCTCATGGCGGGCAACACGGGTCTGCTCAAGCACGCCTCCAACGTGCCGAGGACCGCGCTCTACCTCGGCGACCTCTTCCGCCGTGCGGGTTTCCCCGAGGGCTGCTTCCAGGCCCTCCTCATCGGCTCCCGCGACGTCGAGGGCGTCCTGCGGGACCCCCGGGTCGTGGCCGCCACCCTCACGGGCAGCGAACCGGCCGGCCGGGCCGTCGCCGCCGTCGCGGGCGACGAGGTGAAGAAGACCGTCCTGGAACTCGGCGGCAGCGACCCGTTCATCGTCATGCCCTCCGCCGACATCGTCCGGGCCGTGAAGACGGCCGTCACCGCGCGCGTGCAGAACAACGGCCAGTCCTGCATCGCCGCCAAGCGGTTCATCGTCCACCAGGACGTGTACGACGACTTCTCCGAACGCTTCACCGCCGCCATGAACGCGCTCACCGTCGGCGATCCCTTCGACGAGTCCACCGACGTCGGCCCGCTCGCCACCGAGCAGGGCAGGACCGACCTGGAGGAGCTCGTCGACGACGCGGTACGCCGGGGCGCCACCGCCCTGTGCGGCGGCCACCGGCCGGAGAACCCGGAGCTCGCGAACGGCTGGTACTACCGGCCCACCGTCCTCACCGGCATCACCCCCGAGATGCGGATCCACCGGGAGGAGGCGTTCGGCCCGGTCGCCACCGTCTACCCGGTCCGCGACATCGACGAGGCCGTGACCGTCGCCAACGACTCGCCGTTCGGCCTCAGCTCCAACGTCTGGACCCGCTCCCCGGACGAGGTCGCCTTCTTCGTCCGGGACCTGGAGGCCGGGGGCGTCTTCGTCAACGGCATGACGGCCTCGCACCCGGCGCTCCCCTTCGGCGGCATCAAGCGCTCGGGCTACGGCCGCGAACTCTCCGGCCACGGCATCCGCGAGTTCTGCAACGCGACCACGGTCTGGCAGCGCGCCTGAGACCCGTCGGGGCGGGACCGGACCCCGTGGGCGACCCGCGGGACCGGACCAGTCTGGGCGACCGGTGGGAACCGCGGTCACCCCCGCTCAGGTCCCCTCAGGCCCGCGTCCACTCCGACAAGCGGTCCGCCGGCCAGGTGTTGATCACGCGCTCCTCCGGTACTCCGCACTCCTCCGCCCGCGCGCAGCCCAGGATCTGCCACTCCAGCTGGCCGGGCGCGTGGGCGTCCGTGTCCACGGCGAAGTACACGCCCGCCGCCACCGCGAGCCGCAGCAGCCGGCGGGGCGGATCGAGCCGTTCCGGGCGGCTGTTGATCTCCACGGCCGTTCCCGACTCGGCACACGCGGCGAGCACCCGCTCGGCGTCGAACTCCGACTCCGGCCGCAGCCGCCCGCCCGCCACCAGCCGGCCCGTGCAGTGCCCGAGGACGTCCATCAGCGGATTGCGCACCGCCCGTTCCAGCCGCCGGGTCATCGCGTGCGCGTCCATGCGGAGCTTCGAGTGGACCGAACCGACCACCAGGTCAAGACGCGCGAGCAGCTCGGGCTCCTGGTCGAGCTCGCCGTCGTCGAGGATGTCGCACTCGATCCCGGTCAGCAGCCGGAACGGCGCCCACTCCTCGTTCAGCCGCGCCACCACGTCCAGTTGCTCCCGCAGCCGCTCCGGAGACAGGCCCCGCGCCACCGTGAGCCGGGGCGAATGGTCGGTGAGCACCGCCCACTCGTGGCCGAGAGCCGCCGCCGCACGGCCCATGTCCTCGATCGTGGCGCCGCCGTCGGACCAGTCCGAGTGGAGGTGGCAGTCGCCGCGCAGGGCCGCGCGCAGCGCCTCGCCGCCGTTCACCGGACCGGCGGACCGCAGGGACTCCTCGAGTTCCGCCTCCAGCCGGGCCAGGTACGCGGGCACCTGCCCGGCCAGCGCCTCGCGTACCACCGCCGCGGTCTTGGGCCCCAGCCCCTTCACGGACTCCAGGGTGCCCGCGGCGGCGCGCCGGGACGCCTCGCCCTCCGGCAGTCCCGCGAGGGCGCCCGCGGCCGTACGGAAGGCCCGCGCCCGGTACCCCGGCTCCTGGGCCCGTTCGAGGAGGAACGCGATCCGGTTCAGCGCCGCCACGGGGTCCACGACGCCCCCTCAGGCGCCGCTGGCGGCGTCGGCCGGCACCGTCTCCGGGCCGATCTCGCACCACACCGCCTTGCCCTCGCCGCGCGGTTCGACCCCCCAGCGGGAGGCCAGCGCGTCGAGCAGGAGCAGGCCCCGCCCCGACGTCGCGGCCTCGCCGGGGGTACGCCGTCGGGGCCAGGCGCTCGACCGGTCCTGCACCGAGAGCCTGACCCGGCGCACCGGCTCGGGCAGCACCTCCAGGGTCAGCACCGCGCCGCCCTCGGTGTGCAGCAGCACGTTGACGAGGAGTTCGCCCGTCAGAAGCTCGGCGTCGTCGGACAGCTCGTGCATCCCCCAGTCGCGCAGCGCCTGCCCGACGGCCGCGCGCGCGTCCGAGAGCCCCTGCGGATCGGCCTGGTGGATGTATTGGTGGATGCGCGGCGCCCGCGGCGTGCCCGGGTCCGGGCTGCGCCGCAGTACCAGCAGGGCCACGTCGTCCCCCGAGCCCCACCGCTCCCAGAGCCGCTCGGAGAGATGGTCGGCGAGCGCCTCCGCCTGCGGCGGGCCACTGCTGATCGCCTCCGAGAGTGCCGCGAGACCCGAGTCGATGTCCGAGTCGGGCTGTTCGACGAGCCCGTCCGTGCAGAGCACCAGCGTCTCCCCGGGCACGAGGTCGAGCCGCGTCTCCGGGAACTCCTCGTCCCCGAACACCGTGGCCAGACCCAGCGGGAGCCCGCCCCGCAGCTTCGGCTGCCCGACCCGGCCGTCGGTGTGCCGGATCATCGGGCCGAGGTGCCCGGCCCGTACGGCCCGCAGCGTGCCGCTGCCCAGGTCCACCTGCGCGTACGTGCACGTGGCGAAGCGGTCGGTGTCGAGATCCGCGAGAAACCGGGAGGCCCGGGCGAGCACCGTCGACGGGGCGTGCCCCTCGCCGGCGTACGCGCGCAGGGCGATCCGCAGCTGCCCCATGATGGCGGCGGCGTGCGTGTCGTGGCCCTGGACGTCGCCCACGACGATCCCGACCCGGCCGCGGGGCAGCGCGATCACGTCGTACCAGTCCCCGCCGACCTGCCGCCCGCTCCAGGCCGCGTGATAGCGCACCGCGATCTCGCCGCCGGTGATCTCCGGGATCCGGCGCGGCAGCATCGTCGCCTGGAGCCCGGTCGCGAGCTCCCGCTCCTCGTCGAAGAGGATCGCCCGCTGGAGCGACTGCGCGACGATCGCCGCGAGACCGAGCGCGAGGTTGCGTTCGTCGGGGTTGAAGGCGGTGCGGCCCCGGTAGAAGAGCGCCATCCCGCCGAGGGAACGTGCCTGCGCGACCAGCGGCAGATAACAGGCGGCCCGGAACCGGAGCCGCTCCACGTACGGGGCGAGCTCGGGGAAGTCCCGCCCGAGCGACGGGAACGAGGAGACGAACCGGGCCCGCCCGCTCAGCACCGCCTCCGCCAGCGGAAGGCCCCGGTCGAGCCGACGCGTGCGGAAGTCGTTCAGCACGTCGAGGGATTCGCCGCTGAGCGCGATGATGTTGAGCGAACCGTTCTCGACGAGCGCCAGCGCGAGTCCGTCCGCGCCGAGCCGGGCGAGCCCGCCGGGACCCGTCAGGGCGGCCGTGACGTCGTCCACCGTCACCGCGCGCGACAGCGCGTTCGTCGTCCGCTCGACGATGCTCGTCTGCCGCTCGCGCCGCCGCTCCAGCTCCTGGACGAAGGCGAAGTGCGTGACCTCGGCGGTGGTGTCCCGGACGACGCCCACGATCCGCCGGGCCCGCCCGTCCGGGGAGCGCAGGATCCGCGCCTGCACGTGCGTCCAGTGGAGTGACCCGTCGTCCTGCGGAATGGGGAAGTGCGCGGTGTACGAGACCGCGCCGCTCGTGACGGCCTCCCGTACGACGCCTTCCAGCTTCACCCGCTCCTCGGGGGCCAGCCGCTGGACCACGGACACCGGGCGCCCGTCGTAGGCCGCCGGGGTCAGCCCGAAGACCAGCAGCCCGGTCTCGTCGACATCGATGGTGCCCGTGTCGAGATCCCAGTCGAAGCTGCCGGTCCGGTTCATGGCGAGCCACTCGGCGGGCTCGATCTCGCCATTGCGCGCATGCCGGTCGTCATCGGTCATCCCCCCCATTGTCGAACCCGCACCCCCGCGACGCCATGGCGGCGGCACGGTGTGGCGCGAGTTCGCCGCGGCCAATGTGACCGAAGGGGCGGATCGGGTCGGAGGGGCGCACGGGAACGAGGTGCGCGCGGGGCGGAGCGTGTGCGGGGGCGGGTGCCTGGCCGCGGGGCCTGGGTGATTGCGGCGCGGGGGCGGGTGCCACGTGATGCGCGGCAGGCCCTTCGCGATGTCCTGGGTGCTTGCGGCGCGGGGGCGGGTGCCTCGCTGCGGGGCCCGCGTCCTTGCCGGAGTGGGGGCGGGTGCCTGGGTGCTTGCGGGGCAGGGGCGGGCGGGCGTCTCACTCCGGGGCATGCGCGCTTGCGACGCGGGCGTCCCACTCCCGGGACCGGCGCCCCGGGCCCGCCGGAAACTTCGTGGGGTCACCTCGCCCGCCGGGGCAGAATGGGCCGGTGCAGCCCCTCTACCGCGTTCTCGGTCCGTGCCAGGCCCTCCGTACCGACGACGGGACGGAGGCCGTTCTGGGCGGTGCCAGGCTCCGGGCGCTGCTCACCGCGCTCGCCGCGGCCGGCGGGCGCCCGGTCGGCCCGGGCGCCCTGATCGAGCAGGTGTGGGACGACGGCGACACGGCCGACGGCCAGGACCGCACGGCGGCGCTCCAGGCCCTCGTCGGACGGCTGCGCAAGGCACTGGGGCGGGACGCGGTCCTCTCCGCACCCGGCGGCGGCTACCGCCTCGCCGCCGGGCCGGACGCCGTCGACCTCCACCTGTTCGAACGGCTCGCCGGCGAGGGAACCGCCGCCCTCGCCGCCGGGCACCCGGAACGGGCCGCCGACCTCCTCGACGAGGCACTCGGCCTGTGGCGCGGGCCCGCCCTCGCGGACCTGCCGGGCCGGGCCGCCGACCCCCTCGTCGTACGGGTCGGACAGCGGCACGCCCAGGCACGCCGCGACCGGTTCGCCGCCGACCTCGCCCTCGGCCGGGCCACCGCCGTCCTCGCGCCGCTCACCGCCCTCGCCGCCGGCGAGCCGCTCGACGAGCCCCTCCAGGCGCTGCGGATCCGGGCCCTGCGCGCCTCCGGCCGGCCGGCCCAGGCCCTCGCGGCGTACGAGGAGGTACGGGCGGCCCTCGCCGACCGGCTGGGCACGGACCCCGGCCCCGAGCTGCGGTCCCTGCACGCCGAGCTTCTGAGGGAGGACCCGGCCGGGGCACCGGCGGCGCCCGCCCCGCACGGGTCGGCGCGCGCCCTGCCGGCCAGGCTCACGTCCTTCATCGGCCGGACCGACGAACTGCGGACGCTCGCCGGCCTGTGGGGCGAGCGGCGCCTCGTCACCCTCACCGGCCCGGGCGGCGTGGGCAAGACCCGGCTCGCCGTCGAGGCCGCCGAGACCTACGGCGGCCGCGTCCACCTCGCCGAACTGGCCTCCGTCCGCGACGGGACCGCGGTCGCCGCCGCCGTCCTCACCGCGGTCGGCGCCCGCGACACCCAGCTCTGGCACCGCCCCGCCGTCACCGAACCGGACGACCCCTACGCCTCCCTGGTCGAGCACTGCGCCGGACGCCGGATGCTGCTCGTCCTCGACAACTGCGAACACGTGGTCGACGTCGCCGCGGAACTCACCCACACGCTGCTCACGCGATGCCCCGGCGTGACCGTCCTGGCGACGAGCCGCGAGCCGCTGGGGGTGCCCGGGGAGGCGGTGCGTCCGCTGGGGCCGCTGCCCATGGCGACGGCGCTGCGGCTGCTCGGAGAACGCGGCGCCGCCGCACGTCCCGGGTTCGTGGTCGAGGAGGACGCGGAGGCGGCCGAGGAGGTCTGCCGCCGCCTGGACGGCCTTCCCCTCGCCATCGAGCTGGCCGCGGCCCGGCTGCGGATGCTCTCCGTCCGGCAGATCGCGGACCGGCTCGACGACCGGTTTCGGCTGCTGACCTCGGGTGCCCGGACCGTACTGCCCCGCCAGCAGACGCTGCGCGCGGTCGTGGACTGGTCGTGGGAGCTGCTCGACGAGCCCGAACGGGCCGTCCTGTGCGGTCTGTCGGTGTTCACCGGCGGCTGCGACCTGGAGGCGGCGGAGGCCGTGTGCGCCGGTGTCGACGTCCTGGACGTGCTGGGTTCCCTGGTCGACAAGTCGCTCGTCGTCGCCGCGCCCGGTGACACCGGCATGCGCTACCGGCTTCTGGAGACCGTGGCGGAGTACGCGGGTGAGCGGCTCGACGAGGCGGGAGAGCGGGCGGCGACCGAGCGCCGGCACCTGACGTACTACCGCGAGCTGGCCCGCCGAACCGACCCCGAACTGCGGGGCGCGGGGCAGGTCGCCGCCATCGCCCGCCTGGAGCGAGAGCACGACAACCTGCGGGGTGCGCTGCGTACGGCGGTGGCGCTCGGCGACGAGCAGGAGGCCCTCTGCCTCGTCCACTGCCTCAGCTGGTTCTGGCAGCTGCGCAACCACACCCTGGACGCCCGGACCTGGGCCGCCGAGGCGGCCCGCCTCGGCCCCGACCCCTTCCGGGCCCCCGTCCGCCCCGCCGCTCCGGTCGACGGCCGGTGCGTGGACGTACCGCCGCCGTGGACCGGCGAGCGGCTCCGGGAGGCACGGCGCGGCGGACACCTCTACGCGTTCGCGACCCAGGGCGGTGAGGGCGCCACCGCGTTCGAGCAGCCGGAGACCCGCGCCCGGCTGGTCGCCCTCGTCGCCGCGTACCGCCCCGGCCTTCCGCAGACCTGCCGCCAGCCGGGGACGATGTGGTACTTCGCCCGGCTCATGACCGGAGAGCTGAGCACCCTCGACGAGACCCTGGCGCTCACCGTCACGGCCTGCCGCGACCACGGCACCGACTGGGACCTGGCCTTCGCCCTCCTCATGCGGGCCAAGCTCCTCGGCCACGGACCCGAGGACGCCGACGAGGCACTCGCCCTCTTCGAGGCCGCCCGCGACTCCTGGGGCATCGCCGAGTCGCTCTCCGCCCGGGGCGAGGCGTACGAGCGCGCCGGGCGGCTCCCCGAGGCCGCCGCCGACTTCGCGCGCGCCGCCGACGCCGCCACCCGGATCGGCGCCCGCTCCCAGGTACCCGTCATCACGGCCCGCCTCGCGGCCGTACGGCTCCGGCTCCGTCCCGACGGCGACGAGGCCGCGGAACGGCTCCTGGCCGAGGCCGCCGACGAGGCGGGGGAGTGGGGGGCCGAGGCCGCCGGCGCCGGGCGGCTGCTGCTCGCCCAGCACTATGCCCACACCGGGCGCGTGCCCCTCGCCAGGGCCCAGCTCGACCTCGTCGAGAGCGAGTTCGGAGACGTCACCCCGGCGCTCTTCTGGGGCCTCGTCGGCGGCGTGCGGGCCTGGCTCGACTGCCTGGACGGCGCGTACGACGCCGCCGTGGAGCGGCTGGCCCGCGCCGTCGCGGACGTCGAGACACTCGCCCGGCTCGTCGCCCCCACCCTGATCGCCGCCCAGTTCGCCACCGCCGCCTGGGCCCGCGGCGGACGCGGCGCACCGGACGACGCGGAGACCGGTGCCCGGCTCCTCGGCGCGTACGACCAGCTCATCGGTGCCGACAGCGCCGGTGGATTCCGCCCCTTCACCGGCCCGACGGAGGCCATGATCCGCGCCCGGGCCGAGGAGACGCTCCGCGCCGCCCTCACCCCGGAGACGTACGCCCGCCACCACGCGACGGGCGCCACGCTGTCCCTGGGGACGGCCGCCGACCTCGTCCGGAACCCACGGAACCCAGGGGAGACCCCGCATGCCTGACCACTACCCCTACCGCATCGCCACCCGCAGGGGGGACCTCCACCTGATCTGGCGGGCCGGGGAGCAGGACGACCCCGACACGCTCGCCGTCGACGACCGGCGCAGGCTCCTCGCCTTCCACGACGCGGGCACGCTCCAGGAGCACTGCGACCGCCACGGCTGGGAGCTCGTCCGGGACGCGGAGGCCGTCCTCGACCTCGAAGTCGTACGCCAGGCGGTCCAGGACCCCCACCGGCGCACGGACCCCACGGGGCCGCTCCTGGACGCCTGGAACTTCTTCGAGGACCTCGCCCGCAGCGTGGACACCGCCACGGCCCTCCCCGCCCAGGGGGCGGTCCACGACATCGCCTACGACCGGTTCTTCGACCCCGACGCCGGGGGAGCCTGGTCCGACGAGGAGGCGGCCGCCGTGCGGGGCCTCCTGCGCGCGGGCCTCGACCTCTGGGACGAAGCGGCCCGTGACGCCCTCGTACCGGACGCTGCCCTGCTCACCCGGCCGGCCGACGCCGCGCGGCCCGTTCCGCCGACGTGACACCGCTCCGGACACCGCCCCGGATGCGGTCCCGGTGGCCGGACACGACAATGGCCAGTGCCGGAAGAAACGTAGGAGGCGGCATGAACGCAGAGCCCGACAAGACGTCCCCGGGGGACTTCCCGACGCCCGACCGGCTGCTGCACGCCGGGTCGGAGGGCGAATTCACGGCGGAGGACCTGGTCCTCGCCTCCGGCCGTGACGTGAATCCGAAGAGCCTCGCATGGGCGGAACGCCGCATGGCCGAGAAGGGGCGCGCCTCCATGGACGAGCTCCTGCCCTAGCCCGCCGGCACAGGCCCAGGGCCTGTCCACGATTCCCTTGATCCCGTCGGCCCCGGATCGGCAGCCCCGACCCGGGGCCGAGGGCTGTCCGGGGGTCTGACCCAGATACGCGCCAAACCCGCTGCGCGGCGCCGACCTGGCGACCGAAGGCTTCTCACAGGCCGCGTGAGCCCCGTGTCCCGGCTTCCGCGCTGCGGCACAGCGGAAACCCGGGGCCCAGGCCCTCCGCGCCCAGAAACGATCGAAGAGCCCGCGACCTTCATGCCTCCTCAGGATTCTGGTCGTCCTGCGCCTGCGCCCAGGTGGTCGCCCATTCGTCGAGTGGCTGGAGGGCGTGACCGAGTGCTGTCCCCAGCCGGGTGAGCTCGTAGCCATCGGCTGAAGGGGCGATGATCCCGCTTGACGTGAGTTCGCGAAGCCGCTGGTAGAGAACACTGGATGACAGACCTGCGCACCGTGTCAGCAGCTCACGCGCACCGAGCGGCCCCGCCCGCAGCTCCCAGAGAATGCGCAGCGCCCACCGACGGCCGAAGAGATCCATCGCGGCCATGATCGGACGGCCGGTAGTCGATCCACGAACCGGTGTTCCTGGGCGCGGTGTCGGCATGACCCTCCTTGTGTTTCGTTATTCGAAACACTAGCATTCCTCGTGTTTCTGATTTCGAAACACCCTCAGGGGAGAGCCGATGTCGCCGACAGCCCTGCTGGAAGCGCCGTACACCGAGCGGGCAGGTGCGCTGCTCGCGCGCATGATGCCCGGGCGAACTGCCCGCGTGCGGTCACGGCACCGTTGCGGCGCCGGCCTCCCTCGCCGAACGCATTCCAAGCCCGCCGACCCTGATCTGGACGGAGGTCGCCATGCATAAGTTGGTGGTCCTGTATTCCGAGCCCGCCGACCCTGACCACTTCCGCGACTACTACGTGACCAACCACCTTCCGCTGGTCATGGAATGGCCCGGCCTGCTTGCGTGGCGCTACAGCTTCGACGTGGCGGCGACCAAGGGGGAAGCGTCGTATTTCGCGGTCTTCGAAGGCGACTTCGCCGACGCCGCCGCCATGGCCGCGGCGCGGGCGTCGCCGCACGGCCGGCGGGTGGCCGCCGATGTCGCCAACTACGCCACCGGCGGTGCGGTCGTCATCCACTATCCGGTGCAGGACGGCACCGGCTGAGGCAGGCCGGGACGCTCCGGGACGCGTTCGGTCGGCCGTTGCGGCCAGGTCCGGCTAGCCGCGGACGCCGTTCGCGGTTGCCGGTTCGTTGAGCGTCAAAGGGGGGGCCGATGTCCTGGCCGGATGTCACGGTGGTTCATGCGTGCGTGCGGCGCGACGGCCGGGGCGGTAGCCCCACGGCCGTCACCGACGACGACCCGGCGGCGACGGACGCGGACCGGCGTGCGGTCGCTGCTGCGGCCGGCACCTCGCACGCGGCGTTCCTCGGCCCGGGGCGGACGCCGGACGGTGGCCGGCCGGTCCGGTTCTTCACCGCCACCGCCGAACTGTCCGGCTGCGGCCATGGCACCGTTGCCGCGCAGGCCGTCCGGTTGACCCGCGCCGCGCTGGGCGAGCTGAACGACCGCCAACACACCGGCGGGCGCACGTTCGACACCGTCGCGATCCGCCGCCCCGCCGGTATCGAGGTGTGGTTCGACCAGGGCCTCGTCGCGCTGCGTCACCCGGCACCGGACGAGCGCGCCGCGATCGTCGCCGCGCTCGGGCTCACCGCGGACGATCCGCATCCGACCGACGTGCCACGGATCGCCACGCCCGGCGCACCACGCATGCTGGTACCGGTCCACGACCGGTCGGCGCTGCTCCGAGTCCGCCCACACCTCGGCAGGCTGACAGCGGCGTGCCGGCGGTACGGGCTCCTCGGCTGTTTCGTGTACGTACCGCCGGTGGGCGACCGACCGGGTGCGGCACGGATGTTCGCGCCGGCGATCGGTGTCGACGAGGACGTCGCCAACGCCAACAGCACCGGCTGCCTGGCCGCCCACCTGCTCGACACGACAGGGGCGCAGACGGTCGCGATCGAGGTGGAGCAGGGTGACACCCTCGGTCGACCGGCCAGCGTGCTCGCTTCGGCCCGACGCGGGCCGGCGGGCATCACGACCCGGGTCGGCGGGTTGGCGGTGGTCCGCGACTCTCACAGATGACCATCTCTGCGAGTTCTGCGAACAACGCCCCCTCGGCGATCACGTTTCCGCAGGTCGCCGTTCGCAAGAAACCCGGCTCCCGTCCGTCCCGCTGTCCCGCCCGTCCCGTCCGTCCCGCCGTCCCGCGCGGAGGGCGATCCGGTGGGACCGCCACCGCCCCGAGGCTTCCCCATTTATGAAACACGTTCTACCGTGGCCGCCGTCGCGCGTCGCACCATGCCCAGGCGCGCGCCGCACCGAGGACGGCGCTGGACGCCGCCGCAGGACGCCGCCACGGGAGGCCCCCATGCACCTCGAGTACACGCCCGAGCAGAACCGCCTGCGCGCCGAACTCCGCGCGTACTTCGCCGAGCTGATCCCGGACGACGTGCACACCCGCTACGAGGACCCGGCGGCCCAGAAACGCTTCTACCGGGAGACCGTGCGCCGGCTCGGCGCCGACGGCTGGCTCGGCGTGGGCTGGCCCACCGAGTACGGGGGGCGCGGGCTGACCCCGATGGAGCAGTTCATCTTCTTCGACGAGGCGGCGCAGGCCGGCGTGCCGCTGCCCCTCATGGCGCTGAACACGGTCGGCCCGACGATCATGCGGTTCGGTACCGACGAGCAGAAGGCGTACTTCCTGCCCCGCATCCTCTCCGGCGAGATCGACTTCGCCATCGGCTACAGCGAGCCGGACGCGGGCACCGACCTCGCCGCCCTGAAGACCCGCGCGGTACGGGAGGGCGACGAGACCACCGGCCACTACACCGTCAACGGCCAGAAGATCTGGACCACCAACGGCGACACCGCCGACTGGGTCTGGCTCGCGGTCCGCACCGACCCCGACGCCCCGCCCCACAAGGGCATCACCATGCTCCTCGTCCCGACGAGCGACCCCGGCTACTCCTGCACCCTCATCAACACCCTCGCCTCCCACGACACCACCGCCAGCTACTACGACGACGTCCGCGTCCCCGCCTCACGGCGGGTCGGCGAGGAGAACAAGGGCTGGCGGCTCATCACCAACCAGCTCAACCACGAACGCGTCACCCTCGCCGCCCACGGCACCATGGCCATCCGCGCCCTCCACGACGTCCAGCGCTGGGCAGCCGCCACCCCCCTCGCCGACGGCCGCCGCGTCCTCGACCTCCCCTGGGTCCGCCGCACCCTCGCCCGTACCCACGCCCGCCTCGACGCGATGAAGCTCCTCAACTGGCAGATGGTCCACGCCGTCCAGCACTCCACCCTCACCCCCCAGGACGCCTCCGCCGTCAAGGTCTACGGCTCCGAGGCCCGCCGCGACGCCTACGCCGCCCTCATGGAGGTCGTCGCCGCCGCCGGCGCCCTCAAGGAAGGCTCCTCCGGCGCCGTCCTCCACGGCGAACTGGAACGCGGCTACCGCTCCGCCGTCATCTTCACCTTCGGCGGCGGCAACAACGAGATCCAGCGCGAGATCATCTCCTGGATCGGCCTGGGAATGCCCCGCGTCCGCCGGTAGGAGTCGGTGGGGGCCGACGGGCCGAGTCCGGCCGTGCCTCGCGGGTGGCCGGGGCGGGTCTCGCCCCGGCCTGGGGTGCGGCGGAAGCCGTCAGGGTCAGCGGTATTCGCAGAGGTACGCGGTGTCGACCGCGACCTCGAGCTGGAACTTGCTGTCCCCGGGGACCTCGAACCGCTCCCCGGTGGCGAAGGTCCGCCACTCGGCGGCGTCGGGCAGCTTGACGGTCAGGGCCCCGCTGACCACGTGCATGATCTCCGGGCGCGCGGTGCCGAACTCGTACGAGCCGGGGGCCATCACACCGATGGTCGCCGGGCCCTGCTCCTGGGTGAAGCCGATCGACTTGACCGTGCCGTCGAAGTACTCATTGACCGTGAACATGGACATCCTCTGGAGAAGCGGGGCAAGGGAGGTGGTCGGACCCTCACGTGCCGGCCACCGGTAAGTCGACTTTACCGACGCGGGTGTGCGCCGCCCGTCGTGCCCCCGCCCTGCTGAGGCCCCCCGATCCGGTCCTTGGCCCACCACAGGAACGCCGCGGCGTGCTGCTGGCCGGCGAAGCCGTCGCCCGCCAGGGAGTACAGGAGGTCGTTGCTCCAGAAGACGAGGCGGCCGAGCGTCCAGTTCACCGACTCGGGTGCGGGCAGCTCCAGTCCGTAGACCTTCCGCGCGATCTCCCGCTTGCCGTCCGCCTGGGTCGTGTACTTCAGGATGGTCAGGAACCGTTCGGGACGCATCACGCAGAGAACCCTCGTCAGGAGGGCCTCCTTGAACCCGGTCATGGCGAACGGCTTCGTCCCGTCCAGCAGCTCCTGGAGCCGGTCTTCCAGGGGCACGCCGTCGGGGCCGTACAGGAGGTAGCCGATCGTCTCGCGGGTCGACGCTCCCGCCGCGGCGTCGCCCATGGTGTTCCAGGCGGAGTTGAAGGTGGCCTGGTTTCCGGGGTGGGCCCCGACCTCGGAGTTGGCGAAGTCCTTCAGGAGCCGGGGGTCGCAGTCGCGGAGTCCGCCGGGGGAGAAGACCCGCTGGTACTTCGACCAGTACGCGACGACCTCCGGCGCCGGGGCCGGCCTGACGGCGAGGTACTGCTCCTTGAGGCGGTTCACGAGTTCCAGCCGCTCGGGAGTGACGTCCTCGGCCTTCGGGAACCGGGCCTTGAGGTAAGCGAAGGAACGGGGCGCGGTGCCGCTGGTGGGTGCGGGGTCGGCGTGCTCCCACGCGTAGCCGCACCGGTGCTTCACCAGGCGGCGGCCGTCGTCGAACGTCCGGGTCACCTCGATGTCCTCGTCGTCACTGCACAGTGGACACATGGCCAAGGCCATTCCTACCCCCGCTCGCACAACGCCCGTGGTCGCCCCGGAGCGTACCCGGCGCGGTGGCGACCGGTCAGCCGGAGTGCCGGGTACCGGACGGTGTCCGGGGGCCGGGGTGCGGCGTAGCCTGGGCGGCATGACGCAGGACGCCGATCCGGGGCTCTTCGGGCCCGGTTCCGTGACGTGGCAGGTGCACTGCGATCCGGTGATGTGGATCGCGGGGGTGCGGGCGCTGTGGCTTCAGGCGCTGCATCCGGTGGCGGTGCGGGGGGTGATGATCAACAGCGGGTTCCGGGACGACCCGTGGGGGCGCCTCATGCGGACGGCGGACTTCGTGGGGACGCTGAGTTACGGGACGACGGCGGCCGCGGAGGCGGCCGGGGCGCGGGTGCGCAAGATCCACCGGCTGCTGGGGGTCGACGACCCCGAACTGCTGCTGTGGGTCCACTGCGCGGAGACCGACTCGTACCTGTCGGTGGTGCGCCGCTCCGGTGTTCCGCTCACGGACGCGCAGGCGGACCGGTACGTCGACGAGCACCGGACGTCGGCCCGGCTCGTCGGGCTCGACCCGGCGAGCGTGCCGGGGTCGACCGAGGAACTCGCCGCCTATTTCGACACGGTACGCCCGGGACTGGCGGCCGGCCCCGACGCGCGGACCGTCGAGGACTTCCTGCGCCGCCCGCCGGTGAAACCCGTGCTGGTCCCGGCGCGCGAGGTGATCTGGCGGCGCGTCGCGGCCCTCGCGTACGACACGCTGCCTCCGTACGCCCACGCGCTCTACGGCCGGCCCGCGCCGCCGGAGGAGACCGTCACCCGCAGGCTCGTGGCGACGGCCAATCTCCTGCGGTGCGTTCCCGCGCGTCTGCGGTGGCGGCTGCCGCCGCGGCACGTCCTGCGGGCCGTCGAACGGCTGGGGCCGCAGACGCGCCCCGACCCGTACGTGTACCTGCGCGCGGACACGTACCCCGCCCCGTACCCACTGTCAGAACCGGCGTCCATACTGGAGACGCCGAGGAAGGCGTACGGATTCGACGGGGGCGGCGGCACACGATGGGGGACTCGAGACTGATCCAGGGCCGGTACCGGCTCCACGAGGTCATCGGGCGCGGCGGCATGGGCGAGGTGTGGCGCGCCACCGACGAGGCGCTCGGCCGCGGCGTCGCCGTGAAGTGCCTCAAACCGCTCGGCCCGCAGCAGGACCCGCAGGTCCTCACGGTGGTGCGCGAGCGGTTCCGGCGCGAGGCCCGGGTGGCCGCCGCGCTCCAGCACCGGGGCATCACCGTCGTGCACGACTTCGGCGAGTACGACGGGGTGCTCTTCCTCGTGATGGAACTCCTGGAGGGAAGCAACCTCAGCCAGCTCCTCACGGCCAACGCCCAGCGGCCGCTGCCCGTCCAGGACGTCGTCGAGATCGCCGACCAGGTCGCCGACGCCCTCGCCTACACGCACGGACAGGGCATCGTGCACCGCGACCTGAAGCCCGCGAACATCATGCGGCTGCGGGACGGGACGGTGAAGATCTGCGACTTCGGCATAGCGCGTCTCGGCGCCGACATGGGCTTCACCTCGAAGCTCACCGGCACAGGCATCGCCATGGGCACGCCCCACTACATGTCGCCCGAGCAGATCGGCGGCAGCGAGGTCGACCACCGCAGCGACCTCTACTCGCTGGGCTGCGTGCTGTACGAGCTGGCCACCGGCGCCCCGCCGTTCGACCTGGGGGACTCCTGGGCGATCCTCATCGGCCACCGGGACACGGTGCCGCAGCCCCCGCGCGCGATCCGCGCCGAACTGCCGCCCTTCTTCGACCGGATCGTCGTCAGCCTGCTGGCCAAGGTCCCCGAGGAGCGGCCGTCCCACGCGGCCGACCTGCGCCGCCGGATCGCCGTGGGCCGCGTGTCGCCCGCGATCGAGACCGGGGCCGCGGTCCCGTCCGGCCCCTGGCCCGGTGACACCGCTCCCTACCCGGTTCCGGGCCACCCGCCCCTCGGCCCCGGCGAGCCCACGCCCGTGCCCGCGCCCACGCCCGCGTGGGCCCGGGGGATCGGCGGCGGACTCCGGCCGGCCGCCGAGGCCGCCGCCGCGCCGCGCCCGGTCGCCCACGACCCTGCCGCGGCCGTCCTCACCACCGAGTGGACCACCGCCGGCCAGGTGCCGGACGCGCTCGTCCCCGCGCACGGCCACGCGTCCGCCGCGCTCTCGCCGGCGACCGCGGCCCCCGCCCCGTCGGCGGAGCTGGTCGCGGTGCTGGCGGGCCGCTACCGGGCGGGCATGGGTCTCGGCCGCCTCGGCCGCTGGCACGAGGCCGAGACCGTGCACCGGTCGGTCGCCGACGACCGCGCGCGGGCCCTGGGCGAGGACCATCCCGACACCCTGGCCAGCCGGTACGAGGTCGGGTTCGCCCTCGCCCGGCTCGGCCGCCCCGCCGAGGCGCTCGGTGTCTTCGGCCGGGTCGCCGAGGCACGCGCGCGCGTCCTCGGCGAGGACCACGCCGACACGCTTGCGGCCCGGCAGGAACGGGCCTACGCGCTGGGGCGCCTCGGCCGGCACCCCGAGGCGTACGAGCTGTACGCGGCGGTGCTCGCGGCCCGCGAGCGGACCGTGGGCCCCGACCACCCCGACACCCTGCGCTGCCGCCACAACCTGGCGTTCACGCTCGGCCGCCTGGGCCGCCTGGAGGATTCGTACCGCACGGCGCACGAGGTCGCCGAGGCACGGGCCCGGCTGCTCGGCGAGGACCACCCCGACACCCTGGTGACCCGCCACGAAGTGGCCTACACCCTCGGGAAGATGGGACGCGGACAGGAGGCCCTCACCGAGTACCGCGCGGTGGCCGACGCGCGGGCCACCGCGCTCGGCCCCGACCACCCGGACACCCTCGCCGCCCGCTACGAGACCGGCGTGTTCCTCGGCCGACTCGGCCAGGCGGCGGACGCCCTCGACGTCTGCCGCGACCTCGTGGCCGCCCGTACCCGCGCGCAGGGCGCGGACGCCCCGGAGACCCTCCGCGTCCGCCACGCCCTCGCCGTCAACCTCGGCCGCCTCGGCCGCTGGGAGGAGGCGCTCGCCGAGTCCGGGGCCGTGCACACCGACCGGGCCCGGGCCCTGGGCGAGGACCACCCGGACACCCTGCTCAGCCGCCGCGAGGCCGCCGTCGCCCTCGGCCGCCTCGGCCGCTGGGAGGAGGCCCTGGAGGCGCACGCCGCGATCGGCGCCGCCCGCACCCGGCTCCTGGGCCCCGCCCATCCCGACACCCTCGCCGCGCTCGACGACGAGGCCCACTGCCTGGAGCGCCTCGGCCGCCACGCCGAGGCCGCCGCCCTCCACCTGAGAGCGGCCACCCTGCCGCCGGCCTGACCGATCGTCCGATCCGTCGCGGGCCTGTCCCGTCGGCGGCCTTCGGGACGGGCGGCCTGTGCCGCGGGCGGCCGGTTCGGGTGGCGGTCTGTGCCGTGGTCGCCTGCGCCGTGGGCGCCGGTGCCGGTGCCGTCGGCCGCCCGGTTCGCCGACCGCCCGTTCTCGCCAGTCCTCCGGTGGGACGGCGGCCCGTGTCGCCGGCCCACCGGCCACGCCCCCAGGGACGCCCGCCGCACGCCACCCCGCCGCGCCGAACCCCGGCGCACGACGCATCGCCGCCGAAACCCGCCGCACGACCCCACCGTCACCGAAACCCCGCCGCACCCGCCGCGCGCTCTTCCCCGGCCGTCGCCCGCGTGTGAGCATGAGCCATGACCGCCCTCGACGCGCACCACGGCGCCCCGGCCGCATCCCGTTCGTACGACGCCGTCATCGTCGGAGCGGGCCACAACGGCCTCGTCGCCGCCGCCTATCTGGCCCGTTCCGGACGGAGCGTCCTCGTCCTGGAGAGGCTCGGCTCCACCGGTGGGGCAGCCGTGTCGACCCGGCCCTTCGCCGGGGTCGACGCCAGGCTGTCGCGGTACTCGTACCTGGTCTCGCTGCTGCCGGAGAAGATCGTGCGGGAGCTGGGACTGCGGTTCGCGGTGCGGAAACGGTCCATCTCCTCGTACACCCCGAAGGGCGACACCGGTCTGCTCGTCGGCGGCGGAGCCGACCGGACCCGCGCCTCGTTCGCGGCGCTCACCGGCTCCGACCGGGAGTACGAGGCATGGGAGGCGTTCTACGCCCGTACGGCCCGCGCCGCCCGCCGTGTCTTCCCGACGCTCACCGAGCCGCTGCCCACCCGGGCCGAGCTGCGCGGCCGCGTCGACGACGCCGAGACGTGGCGGCTTCTCTTCGAGGAGCCCCTCGGCGTCGCCGTCGAACGGGACTTCGACGACGACCTCGTGCGCGGAGTCGTCCTCACCGACGCCCTCATCGGCACGTTCGCCGACGCCCACGACCCCACGCTGCTGCAGAACCGCTGCTTCCTCTACCACGTCATCGGCGGCGGCACCGGGGACTGGGACGTCCCCGTCGGCGGCATGGGAGCCCTCACCGACGCCCTCGCCGACGCGGCCCGCGCCGCCGGGGCCGTCATCGTCACCGGCCACGAGGCCACCCGGATCGAGACCGACGGGCGGCGCGCCGCGATCGGCTACCGCACCGCGGACGGCGAGGGCACGGTCGAGGCGGACCACGTCCTCGTCAACGCCTCCCCGCGGGAGCTCGCGGCCCTGCTCGGCGAGGCGCCCCCACCGGCCCCCGAGGGCGCCCAGCTCAAGGTCAACATGCTGCTCACCCGGCTGCCGAGACTCCGCGACCGCTCCGTCGACCCGCGCGAGGCGTTCGCCGGGACCTTCCACATCGCCGAGGGGTACGGCCAGCTGGCCGCCGCCCACGCCGAGGCCGCCGCCGGCCGGCTACCGACCGCCCCGCCCTCCGAGATCTACTGCCATTCCCTCACGGACCCGACGATCCTCGGCCCCGACCTCGCCGCCCGGGGCCACCAGACCCTCACCCTCTTCGGCCTGCACACCCCCGCCAGGCTCTTCGCCGCCGACAACGACGGCACCCGCGCCGCGCTCCTCAAGGCGACCCTCGACCAGCTCGACGCCCACCTGGACGAGCCGATCGAGGACTGTCTCGCACTCGACGCGGACGGACGGCCCTGCATCGAGGCGAAGACCCCGCTCGACCTCGAACGCGAACTGCGCCTGCCCGGCGGCCACATCTTCCACCGCGACCTGTCCTTCCCGTACGCGGAGGAGGCCACGGGCCGCTGGGGCGTCGAGACCGGCCACGCCAACGTGCTGCTGTGCGGGGCGGGCGCGGTCCGGGGCGGCGGAGTCAGCGGCATCCCCGGCCACAACGCGGCGATGGCGGTCCTCGGCCACTGACGGGACACGAGGAGGCCGGGACCCGACGGGACGGGGCGCGTCGCGGCTCGACCGCGGCCTCCGGCCCTGCCCCCGCCGTTCGGCCGAGTCGGCGTCGCCCCTTCCGCGTCCGCGGTGTGAAGCTGATCTGCGAGCGCGCTTAAGAAATCCTCGATGGACCACGAGCGCTCCGTACGGAAGATTCTCTTCCAGGGATCTTGGGCGCGCAGTCGCGCCCGCGCCCCCACATCACAGGACACGCACGTCGGGAGCCGTTGCATTGAAGGCGCTGGTCAAGCTGAAGGCGGAGCCGGGACTCTGGCTCACGGACGTGCCCGAGCCGGAGACCGGCCCGGGAGACGTCCTCATCAAGGTCAAGCGGACCGGTATCTGCGGAACCGACCTGCACATCCGCTCCTGGGACGGCTGGGCGCAGAAGACGATCGCCACGCCGCTGACGATCGGCCACGAGTTCGTCGGCGAGGTCGTCTCCGTCGGCCGTGACGTCGCCGACATCGCCGTCGGCGACCTGGTGAGCGGCGAGGGCCACCTCGTCTGCGGCAAGTGCCGCAACTGTCTGGCCGGCCGCCGTCACCTCTGCCGCGCCACGATCGGCCTCGGCGTCGGCCGGGACGGCGCGTTCGCCGAGTACGTGGCGCTGCCCGCGTCGAACGTCTGGGTGCACCGCGTCCCCGTCGAACTCGACGTCGCCGCGATCTTCGACCCGTTCGGCAACGCCGTGCACACCGCGCTCTCCTTCCCGCTCGTCGGCGAGGACGTGCTCGTCACCGGCGCGGGCCCGATCGGCATCATGGCCGCCGCCGTCGCCAAGCACGCCGGCGCCCGCAGCGTCATGATCACCGACGTCAGCGAGGAGCGCCTCGCCCTGGCGCGCAAGACGGGCGTCACGCTCGCCCTCAACGTCGCCGAGCACACCATCGCCGACGGCCAGCGCACCCTCGGGCTCAAGGAGGGCTTCGACGTCGGCCTGGAGATGTCCGGCAACCCGCGCGCGATGCGCGACATGGTCGCCAACATGACCAACGGCGGCAAGATCGCCATGCTGGGCCTGCCCAGCGAGGACTTCGCCGTCGACTGGGCGAAGATCGTCACGTCCATGATCACGGTCAAGGGCATCTACGGCCGCGAGATGTTCGAGACCTGGTACGCCATGTCGGTGCTCCTGGAGGCGGGCCTCGACCTCGCCCCCGTCGTCACCGGCCGGTACGCGTACACCGACTTCGAGGCCGCCTTCGACGACGCGGCCTCCGGCAAGAGCGGCAAGATCATCCTCGACTGGACTGCGGGAGCCTGACCCATGTTCGATTCCGTACGCGACGACATCCGCGCCACCCTCGAAGAGATCCGGCAGGCCGGGCTGCACAAGCCCGAGCGGGTCATCGGCACCCCCCAGTCGGCCACCGTCGCCGTCACCGCGGGCGGCCGCCCCGGCGAGGTGCTCAACTTCTGCGCCAACAACTACCTCGGCCTCGCCGACCACCCCGACGTCGTCGCGGCCGCCCACGAGGCGCTGGACCGCTGGGGCTACGGCATGGCCTCCGTCCGCTTCATCTGCGGCACGCAGGAGGTGCACAAGGAGCTGGAGGCGCGCCTCTCGGCCTTCCTCGGCCAGGAGGACACGATCCTCTACTCCTCCTGCTTCGACGCCAACGGCGGCGTCTTCGAGACGATCCTCGGCGCCGAGGACGCGGTCATCTCCGACGCCCTCAACCACGCGTCGATCATCGACGGCATCCGCCTGTCCAAGGCCCGCCGCTTCCGCTACGCCAACCGCGACATGGCCGACCTGGAGCAGCAGCTCAAGGAGGCCACGGAGGGCGGCGCCCGGCGCAAGCTGATCGTCACCGACGGCGTCTTCTCCATGGACGGCTACGTCGCCCCGCTCGCCGAGATCTGCGACCTGGCCGAGCGCTACGACGCCATGGTCATGGTCGACGACTCGCACGCGGTCGGCTTCGTCGGCCCCGGCGGCCGCGGCACCCCCGAGCTGCACGGCGTCATGGACCGCGTCGACATCATCACCGGCACCCTCGGCAAGGCCCTCGGCGGCGCCTCCGGCGGTTACGTCGCCGCCCGCGCCGAGATCGTCGCCCTGCTGCGGCAGCGCTCGCGCCCGTACCTCTTCTCGAACACCCTCGCCCCGGTCATCGCCGCCGCCTCCCTCAAGGTCCTCGACCTCCTGGAGTCCGCCGGCGACCTGCGCGAGCGGCTCAACGCCAACACGGCGCTCTTCCGCTCCCGCATGACCGCGGAGGGCTTCGACATCCTCCCCGGCGACCACGCCATCGCCCCCGTCATGATCGGCGACGCCGCCGTCGCCGGCCGGATGGCCGAGCTGCTCCTGGAGCGCGGCGTGTACGTGATCGGGTTCTCGTACCCGGTCGTGCCGCAGGGCGCGGCCCGCATCCGTGTGCAGCTCTCCGCCGCGCACTCCACGGAGGACGTGAACCGGGCCGTCGACGCCTTCGTCGAGGCCCGCGCCGCCCTGACCGCCTGACGTCGGAAGCAGGGCTCCGGTCCTGCGAGACTAGGGACATGATCGAAGCGCGGCGGTTGCACATCCTCCGAGCGGTGGCCGACCACTGCACGGTGACGGCGGCGGCCGCCGCGCTGTACCTCACCCCCTCCGCCGTCTCCCAGCAGCTCGCCGCCCTGGAGCAGGAGACCGGCCACCGCCTGGTGGACCGCAGCGCCCGGGGCGCGCGCCTCACCCCGGCGGGCGAGATCCTGCTCAGCCACGCCAACGCCGTCCTGGCCCAGCTGGAGCGCGCCGAGTCCGAACTCGCCGCGTACGGCTCGGGCGAGGCCGGCACGGTCACCGTCGCGGCCTTCGCCACCGGCATCGGGCTCGTCGTCGCCCCGGCCATCACGGCCCTGTCCCGCACCGCGCCCGGCATCCGGGTCCGGGTGCGGGACGCCGAGGGCGACGAGAGCCTGCTGATGGTCCTGGACCGGCACGTGGACGTCGCGGTGGCGGTCGAGTACCGGGGCGCTCCCGGCGAGGACGACGCCCGGCTCACCCGGGTCCCGCTCTACGCGGAGCCCTTCGACGTGGTCCTGCCGCCCGGCCACCCGCTCGCGGGCGACGAGCGGGTCCCGCTCGCCGACCTCGCCAAGGACACCTGGATCGGGCAGTCCACCGGCAACCCGTGCCACGACGTGACCGTCCTGGCCTGCGAGTACGCCGGATTCGCCCCCCGCTTCGCGCATGTCTCCGACGACTTCCGGGCCGTCGTCGCCCTTGCCTCGGCCGCCGCCGGAGTGGCCCTGGTCCCGCGTTCGGCGCTGCGCGGCACGGACCTCAGCGACGTCGCGATCCGCCCGGTCGACGGGGTCGCCCCCACCCGCCGGGTCTTCGCGGCGGTGCGGCGCGGCG
Source organism: Streptomyces sp. NPDC059534 (assembly GCF_042743475.1). NCBI lineage: Bacteria > Bacillati > Actinomycetota > Actinomycetes > Kitasatosporales > Streptomycetaceae > Streptomyces > Streptomyces sp. NPDC059534. The sequence goes on along the minus strand of NZ_JBHWAQ010000013.1, from coordinate 140,686 downwards.
CCGAGGAACACCCCCTGATCAGCCCGCTCCTCACGGAACTCCGCGCGGCCGCGGCACCGGAACGGGCGGACGCGGCGCACTGAAGGCCCGGACCGACGCCACGGGCCGCACCGACACGACCCCCACCCCACCGACGCCGCCGGCCGGTCCGACGCTGCCGGCTGCTGCCGCTGGCCGGCCCGACGCCGCCGGCCGGCCGCTCCGGATCACCCCGTTCAGTCCCCCGAGGCCGTCCAGCCCACCGCCTCGACGCGGGAGCGGTCCGCCGGCCGGGCCTCGTCGAACAGCGGCCGCCCGGTGGCGTCGAGGACCCGCACCCCGTCCACGTACACCCCGCGTCCGACGTACCGCTGGTCGGTCGTGTACCGCCAGCGCAGCCGTACGGGGAAGGGGCCCGGGTCCGGCACCTCGGCCGTCACGCGATGCCAGGTGCGGCCGGACCAGCCGCCGACCGCGCCGGACGGACGGGACTCGGGTTCCCGGCCGGGGCGGGCGGTGGCGAAGGGCACCGGCTCCCAGGTCGCTCCGCCGTCGGCGGAGGACTCCAGGCGGGCGACGTCGGTGCCGGGCTCGGTGTCCCACCACAGGGCGCACTCCAGGCGTGCCGCGCCGGGGACCGGGGGGAGGGTGAGGGTGGCGGTGGTACCGCTCTCCATTCCGGAGAACCAGGCGTCACGGCCCCGGGCCGGGCGTACGGGGACCGCCCTGGCCAGTCGGTTCGCGGTGGCGACGCGTGGCGCGGAGCCGGAGCGCCAGGAGCGGACCGGGTGCACGGAGTTGCCGAGGACGATCAGGAAGGCGTCGGTCGTCGGGTCCAGGACGAGGCTGGTGCCGGTGAAGCCGGTGTGCCCGGCGGTGTGCGGGGTGGCCATGGCCCCCATGTACCAGTGCTGGTAGAGCTCGAAGCCGAGGCCGTGCTCGTCGCCGGGGAAGGCGGTGTTGAAGTCGGTGAACATCAGCTCCACGGACGCGGGGGAGAGGATGCGGGCACTGCCGTACGCTCCGCCGTTGAGGAGGGTGCGGGCCAGGACGGCGAGGTCCCAGGCGCGGGAGAAGATGCCCGCGTGGCCGGCGACGCCGCCGAGGCTGTGGGCGTTCTCGTCGTGGACCTCGCCCCGGATCATGCCGCGGTCGAGGCCGGACCAGGGGGGCCGGGCGTCCTCGGTGGCGGCGATCTCCGGCCGCCACGAGAGCGGCGGGTTGAAGCGAGTGCGGTGCATCCCGAGCGGAGCGGTGATCTCGTCGTGGAGCAGGACGTCCAGGCCGCGAGCGGTGATCTTCTCCAGGATCAACTGGAGCGAGATCAGGTTCAGATCGGAGTAGAGGTACGCCGAACCCGGCGGTGACGCCGGCCTCTCGTCCCACAGCAGCCGCAGCTTCCCCTCACGCGTCGGCGTCCGGTAGAGCGGGATCCAGGAACGGAACCCCGAGGTGTGGGTCAGCAGCTGACGGACCGTGACGTCCTGCTTCCCGCCGCCCCCGAACTCCGGGAGGTACGTGGTGACCCGCGCCTCCAGTTCCAGCGCCCCGCGCTCGATCTGCTGCACCGCCAGGATCGAGGTGAACAGCTTGGTGACCGACGCCAGGTCGAACACGGTCTCCTCGGTCATGGGGAGCCGCTCTTCGGGCGGCAGCTCGACGCCCGTGTCCGTCTTCTCGTCGTACGCCGCGTACCGTACGGCCGAACCGATCGCCCGGTGCAGGGCGACGGTCCCGCCGCGCCCGGCGAGCAGCACCGCGCCCGCGTACCAGGGGTGGACGGGGGACGGCCCGAGGAAGCTCTCGGCGTCCGCGACCAGCCGGTCCAGGTGCGGGGCGAGCAGTCCCGCCCGCTCGGCCGAGCCGCGCCGCAACGTGGTCCGGCGCGCCGCCGGGAAACCGCCGGTTCCGGCCCCGGTTCCCCGCGCGTCCCCGGTGCCGCCCCCGGCATCGCTCCCGGCCCCGGCCAAGGCGCCCGTTCCTCTCTCCGGGGACGCCGCCGCCCCCGGCACCGCGCCGATCGTCACCGCACCTCCGAGGGCCAGTACCCCGCCGCCGAACGCGCGCCGGTTCAGACCTCTGTCCTTCGTGTCATCGTCCGTCATGCCCACCCTCTCCCACGGCGGGGCGCGGCGAAACTCCGGCGTGCCGCCCGCAAAGAATCTGACGATGCATCAGAAAAGGTCTTCCCTCCGCCGGGCGGCTGGGGCATCCTGCCGCCCATGAAGACGGAGCTGAGTCGCACCCTGGGGATCGAGCACGCCATCTTCGGCTTCACGCCCTTCCCCGCGGTGGCCGCCGCACTCACCAGAGCCGGCGGGTTCGGCGTCCTCGGCGCGGTCCGCTACACCGCACCCGACGACCTCGCCCGCGACCTCGACTGGATGCAGGAGCACACCGACGGCCTGCCCTACGGCCTCGACGTCGTGATGCCGACCAAGAAGGTCGAAGGGGTCAGCGAGGTCGAGGTCGAGGCCATGATCCCCGAGGAGCACCGGGCGTTCGTCCGCGCCACCCTCGCCAAGCACGGCGTGCCCGAACTCGCCGAGGGCGAGGCGTCCGGCTGGCGGATCACCGGCTGGATGGAGCAGGTAGCCCGCGGCCAGCTGGACGTGGCCTTCGACTACCCCATCAAACTCCTCGCCAACGCCCTCGGCTCGCCGCCGCCGGACGTCGTCGCCCGCGCCCACGACCACGGCGTCCTCGTCGCCGCCCTCGCCGGCAGCGCCCGCCACGCCCGCCACCACGCCGATGCCGGCATCGACGTCGTCGTCGCCCAGGGATACGAGGCGGGCGGCCACACCGGCGAGATCGCCTCCATGGTCCTCACCCCCGAGGTCGTCGACGCGGTCTCCCCGCTGCCCGTGCTCGCCGCCGGCGGCATCGGCAGCGGCGAGCAGATCGCCGCCGGACTCGCCCTCGGCGCCCAGGGCGTGTGGCTCGGCTCGATCTGGCTCACCACCACCGAGGCGGACCTGCACTCCCGCGCCCTCACCGACAAGCTCCTCGCGGCCGGATCCGGCGACACCGTCCGCTCCCGCGCCCTGACCGGCAAGCCCGCCCGGCAGCTCCGCACCGAGTGGACCGACGCCTGGGACGACCCGGCGGGCCCGGGCACCCTCCCCATGCCGCTCCAGGGACTCCTGGTCGCCGAGGCCGTCTCCCGTATCCAGCGCTACGAGGTCGAACCGCTCCTCGGCACCCCCGTCGGGCAGATCGTCGGCCGGATGAACTCCGAGCGCAGCGTCCAGCAGGTCGTCGACGACCTCACCCGGGGCTTCGAGAAGGCCGTCGACCGCATCAACCGCATCGCCGGAAGGAGCGCCCAGTGAGCAACGGTCCCACCGGCTTCTGGTCCCAGGCCGCCGCCGACCCCGACCGCACGGTCCTCGTCGCACCCGACGGCGAGGAGTGGAGCGCCGGCCGGCTGCACGCCGAGGCCAACCGCCTCGTCCACGGGCTGCGCGCCGCCGGGCTGGAGCGCGGCGACGCCTTCGCCGTCGTCCTGCCCAACGGCCCCGAGTTCTTCGCCGCCCATCTCGCCGCCACCCAGGCCGGTTTCTACCTCGTCCCGGTCAACCACCACTTCGTGGGCCCCGAGATCGCCTGGATCGTCGCCGACTCCGGCGCGAAGGTCCTGCTGGCCCACGAGCGGTTCGCCGAGGCCGTCACCCTCGCCGCCGACGAGGCCGGCCTCGCCGCCACCCACCGGTACGCGGTGGGCGCGGTCCCCGGCTTCCGCCCGTACGCCGAACTCCTCGACGGCCAGGACGACTCGGCGCCCGCCGACCGCACGCTCGGCTGGGTCATGAACTACACCTCCGGCACCACCGGACGGCCCCGCGGCATCCGCCGCCCCCTCCCCGGCAGACTCCCCGAGGAGACCCATCTCGGCGGCTTCCTGGGCATCTTCGGCATCCGGCCGGCCGACGGCAACGTCCATCTCGTCTGCTCGCCGCTCTACCACACCGCCGTCCTCCAGTTCGCCGCGGCCGCGCTGCACATCGGCCATCCGCTCGTCCTGATGGACCGGTGGACCCCGGAGGAGATGCTCCGCCTCGTCGACCGGTACGCCTGCACCCACACGCACATGGTCCCCACCCAGTTCCACCGGCTCCTCGCCCTACCCGAGGACGTACGCGCGCGGTACGACGTCTCCTCGATGCGCCACGCCATCCACGGCGCCGCACCCTGCCCGGAGCACGTCAAGCGGGCGATGATCGACTGGTGGGGCCGGTGCGTCGAGGAGTACTACGCGGCCAGCGAGGGCGGCGGCGCCTTCGCCACCGCCGACGAGTGGCTGAAGCGTCCCGGAACGGTCGGCAGGGCCTGGCCCATCAGTGAACTCGCCGTCTTCGACGACGACGGCAAACAGCTGCCGCCCGGCGAACTCGGCACCGTCTACCTGAAGATGAACACCGGCGGCTTCCAGTACCACAAGGACGAGGCCAAGACCGCGCAGAACCGCATCGGCGACTTCTTCACCGTCGGCGACCTCGGTCTCCTCGACGAGGACGGCTACCTCTTCCTCCGCGACCGCAAGATCGACATGATCATCTCCGGCGGGGTCAACATCTACCCCGCCGAGATCGAGGCCGCGCTCCTCGCCCACCCCGCCGTCGCCGACGCCGCCGCCTTCGGCATCCCCCACGCCGACTGGGGCGAAGAGGTCAAAGCCGTCGTGGAGGTGGCCGAGGGGCACGAGGCCGGGCCCGCCCTCGCGGAGTCCGTCCTCGCCCACTGCGCCGACCGCCTCGCCGGCTTCAAACGCCCCAAATCCGTCGACTTCATCCCCGTCATGCCCCGCGACCCCAACGGCAAGCTCTACAAGCGCCGCCTGCGCGACCCGTACTGGGAGGGCCACGAGCGCCCTCTCTAGGGGGCGTCCGCCGGCGCCGGGAAATCGCCGATCCGTTCGTGGCGGGACGGGATATCGTGCGACGGTGATCGGGCGGAGGAGGCGTGTGGAGCAGCGGGTGGACGTGCACAGGGTGCGGGTGGACGGCGGCGAGGTGAGGGTCGTCCGGGCGGCACCGGCGCCGGGGCGGCTGGTGCTGCGCGACACGGGGCACTGGCTGTCGATGTACGCCGACCCGGAGGGGGCGGAGCGGCTCGCCGCTCTGTGGGAGCTGGCCGCCCGGTCGTCGCGGTCGCTGGTCCATGTGCCGATGCGGGCCGAGGCGGCGCCCGAGGGTGTCGACGGTGAGGGGGTGTCGGTCGCGCTGGATCTGGTGCTGGTCCACCACAGCCTGCAGTTCCTGACGGCCTCGTGGAAGCGGGTCCGGGCGGGGCTGGGCGCGGGGCGGCCGCAGGTCGCCTCCACTCCGGACACGTACCTTCCCGACGAGGACACGGTCGATCACGGGCGCAGGTACCACCGGACGTACCGGGATCACCTCGGGTTCGACATCGCCGCCCACACGCTGTTCGTCGTGGGCAGTGCCACCGCGTTCCGCGACCACGGCACCGTGCTGCGCCGGCTCGTGGACGAGGCCCCGTCCCACCGTCGACGTCATCCCTCCGCCGGTCACTACTGCGTCGAGTTCACCTCCGGGCCCTGGTCGCGGCCGCGGACGCGCCGGCACGTACCCGGCAGCCTGCACATCCAGTACTGCGAGACCTGGCGCGGCTGACCGTCACGCTCCGGGATCCAGTGCCGGGAGCAACCGGGACTCCTCGTAGGCGAAGTGCTCCTCCAGGCGCGTGGCGAGGCGGTCGACCTCGGGACGGAGGGTCGCCGGGGTGGCGCCGGAGCCGAGCAGGGACTCCAGTTCGTCGACCGCGCGGGCGACGACGCGGTGCTCCCGGCGCATGCGGTCCAGGGAGTCGGAGAGGCCGGGGAACTGCCGCTCCAGGAGGTCGAAGACGGAGTCCTCGTTGTGGTGGTGGGCGTGGAGCGCGCCGCACAGGGTGAGGCAGTGGCGGGCCAGTCGCCGCCCGAGGGTCGGCGCCGGGGATGCCAGGCCGTCGCGCAGGGCGGCGAGTTCGGAGCGGAGCTCGTCGTGGACCTTGACCAGATGGGCGGCGACGGCCCGGAGGCGGGCCGGGTCGGCGAGGTCCGTGCGGTGCAGGGCGACGACGGGGATGAGGCGGTCCGTGGCGGCCCGGTAGGCGGCGAACGCGGGGTCCCGTGCGCATTGCTCCGCGAAGAGGCGGTCGCGCTCCTCGCCCTCCGTCACTACCGCCGTCGCCGCGAAACGCTCCACGGTTCCCTCGGGGGTGCCGAGCTCGACGTTCACCTGGGCGTCGGCGCGGAGGTTGTGGAACCAGGCGGGGTGGCGCGGCCCGCCGGCGTTCGACGCGTAGACGAGGAGCCTGGCCCCGTCGCGCGTGAACACGGCGGGGGTGGTGTGCGCCCGCCCGCTGCGGGCGCCGGTCGTCGTGAGGAGGAGTAAGGAGGCGCCTTCGAACATGCCGCCCACGCGGCCGCCGTGGGCGCGGAACTCCTCGATGACCTGCTGGTTGAACCCGGACATGGCTGTGCCCTTCGATAGCATCGATCCCGGCGGATCCATTTGCTTTGAAAGCAAAGCTAAAAGGGAGGGTGCAGGGTGTCAACCGCACGCGAGGGGGACGAGCGCACAGGCGTGCCCGAGACCGGCGCCGGACCGGACGTCGACGACGCCGTCCGTACGCTGCTGCTGCTCATGCCCCGGATGGTCGGACGGGTCAAGCGCATCCGGATCCCCGACGAGTTGCAGTCGCTCACCCTCGCCCCCCGTCACCTCTCCCTCCTCGCCTACCTGCTGTTCGACGGGCCCCTCGGCGTCAACGAGCTCGCGGCCCGGCTGGAGGTCGCCCCGACCACCGTGAGCCTGATGGTCGGCGACCTCGCCAAGAAGGGCGTCCTGGAGCGCGCCGAGGATCCCGCCGACCGCCGGCGGAAGATCGTCTCCATCGCCGACGCCCACCGCCCCGCCATCGACGGCTGGCTCGGCCGCAGCGCCGGCGCCTGGCGCGCCGCCCTCGGCCCCCTCAGCCCCGCCGAACGCAGGATGTTCGTCGACACCCTCGCCGCGTACGAACACGGGCTCGCCGACCACGACGACTGAACGAGCCCGGCGGGACCGGAGCCGTGTTCGGCCCGTGCCGGTGCGGGCCCGCGCGCGGCGCGTGAGGAGAGGCCGGGCCCGTTCCGGGCGTCGGCGGACGCGATCACCGACCGTCACGCCGGACGCGCGGAAGAGGCCGGCCCGCCGGAGAGGGACTCCGGTGGGCCGGCCCGCCGACCGCCTGGGGCAGAATGCCCACCGGCGGCCGCGGAGGAGGCCGGGGCGACGGTCGGGACGGAGACGGGGATGGCGGCAGGGACGGAGGACCGGCACGTCGACGTGCTGGTCATCGGCGCGGGACTGTCGGGCATCGGCGCCGGCTGTCATCTGCTCGCCGGGAACCCGGGCGCCACGTTCGTGATCCTGGAGCGGCGCGCCGCGGTCGGCGGGACCTGGGACCTGTTCCGCTACCCCGGGGTCCGCTCCGACTCGGACATGTCCACCTACGGCTACCGGTTCCGCCCCTGGCACGGCACCAAGGTGCTCGCCGAGGGCGACGTCATCCGCCGCTACCTCCGGGAGACGGCCGACGCGCACGGCGTCTCCGAGCGCATCCGCTTCGGCCGCCGGGTCGTCCGGGCGGACTGGTCGAGCGAGGAGGGGCGCTGGACGGTCGAGTCCGTCGACGAGTCCACCGGGGCGACCGAGGTCCGCACGGCCCGCTTCCTCGTCGGCGCCACGGGCTACTACGACTACGACGCGGGCCACCGCCCGGAGTTCCCCGGTGAGGGGGACTTCGGGGGGATCGTCGTGCACCCGCAGCACTGGCCCGACGACCTCGACCACACGGGCAAGCGCGTGGTCGTCATCGGCAGCGGCGCCACGGCCGTCACCCTGGTCCCCGCGATGGCCGACGCCGCCGCGCACGTCACCATGGTCCAGCGCTCACCCTCGTACGTGCTGACCCTCCCGGAGGACGACCCCTTCTCGCTGCTCCTGCGCGGGCTGGGCGTCCCGGCCGGGCTCGTCCAGCGGCTGGGGCGGGCCCGCAACATCGTGCTGCAGCGCGGTCTGTACGCCCTGTGCCGCAGGGCTCCCCGCCTCATGCGCAAGGCGCTGCTGCATGCCGTGCGGGCGCAGCTCGGCGACCGTGTCGACATGCGGCACTTCACTCCCGCGTACAAGCCGTGGGACGAGCGGCTGTGCGCCGTGCCCGGCGGCGACCTCTTCGCCGCGCTGAGGAGCGGCCGGGCGTCGGTCGTCACCGACCGGATCGAGACGTTCACCGGGTCGGGCGTCAGGGTCTCCTCCGGCGAGGAGATCCCGGCCGACATCGTGGTCACGGCGACCGGCCTGCGGATGCGGCTCGCGGGCGGCGTGGAGCTGTCGGTCGACGGGGAGCCCGTCGTCCTGCGCGACCGGCTCCTCTACAAGGGCGTGATGCTCGACGGCGTGCCGAACCTGGCGATGGTCATCGGCTACACCAACGCCTCCTGGACGCTCAAGGCCGATCTCGCCTGCGCGTACGTCGGCAGGCTGCTCGCGCACATGGACCGGCGCGGTCTCACGGTCGTGACCCCCGTGGCCACCGCGGCCGACCGCTCGCCGGTGTCCGTCCTGGGCGCGTCGCTGACGTCCGGTTACGTCGTCCGCGCCGACGCGGTCATGCCCCGGCAGGGCACCCGGGGCCCGTGGCGCTTCAGGAACGACTACTTCCACGACCGCCGCGCCCTGCGCCGCGCCCCGATCGAGGACCCCGTACTCCGGTTCCGATGACCGATTGATGCCCATGGGGGCGTAGTTGCGGGGCCGCCCGCGGAAGTGGTGCCGTCCCAGGGCTTGTCAGTGCAATTTCACATTACTATGTTACAGCGCACGCGGCCCGATGAACTTCTGTCATACGCCGTGCGAACCAGACCAGTTCGCCTTGCCATCCCCGCCCCACCCCCCTCAACAGCAGGAGTTCCGTTGTCCCTCCACAGACGTGCGCGCTCGTCCCTGCTCGCCTCCGCCGTCGCGGTGACCCTCATGACCTCCCTCGGCCAGGCCGGCGTCGCCGCCGCGATCGCGGACGAGCACCCCGCCCCGGCCCCCGCGCTCGGCGCCCCGGCGCCGCAGGCGCAGACCGGCGCCAACCCGTTCGACGAGGTCGAGCACCTGGGCTCCGCGCCCCGGAAGGTCTTCGGGCCCGCACCCGCCCCCGGCGGCCTCGCCACCGGCCGAGTGCCCGGCCGCGCCCCGGCCGTCGCCGCCACCGCCGCGCGGAAGTTCGCCGCCTCGGCCTCGGCCTCGGCCACCGCCACTGGAGCCGCCGACACGACGACGGCCGGCGTCCCGTGCACCCTCGACGGGATCACCGGCCTCGCTCCGGAGCAGTTCGCCGACTTCCTCGCCGACCCGGCGGTCACCGCCGACGGCTGTCTGCGCGGCCTCATCTGGACCTGGGACGCCCGCCTCGCCCCCGTGATGTCCGACGCCCACGTCCAGGCCGTCTCCCGCCGGATATCGAGCCTGTCCGCCTCCCACGACGGACGGAACTCCTCGCACCTGGAGGAGATGTTCACCTACCTGCACGCCGTCGCCTACCACGACTACGCGCGCGGCGAGATCGACGTCACCGACGCGCCCACCGTGAACGCGATGCGGCAGGCCGTCGCCGACTTCGGCGCCGCCCCCCGCACCTTCGACGTCACGCGGACCAACGCGAACACCCTGCGCGAGGCGCTCAACGCCGCCAGCGCGCCCGGCCTGCGCCAGCACCAGCTCGGCCTGATCAAGCAGGTCCTGGCCACCATGGACGCCTCGCACACCGCCACGAACACCGACCCGGCCTGGGCGGGCGCCGCGCTCGGCGCGCTGTCCGTCAACTACCTGGGCGTCTACCCGGGCAACCGGGACACCGCCTTCCACGCGGCCGTGGCCGCCGACCCGGCGTACCGCGCGGCCTTCAAGGTCTTCGCGGGCTACGGGCACCTGAAGGGCACCGCCAACAGCTGGGTCGCCCGTGACGCCCTCAGCGAGTACGGCCGCTTCGGCCAGGTGGCCGGCCTCACGGACGGGATCGTGGCCGACCTCGGCGTCCTGCTCACCACGGCCGTGAACACCTTCGGGCGGGGCAGCGAGCAGTGGGCCAAGGTGGTCTCCTGGCTCAACTTCTACGAGGCGTGCAAGCCGTACGGCGTGTGCAAGGAGGACATCGAGAAGCAGCTCTTCACGAACACGTACACCTACGACAACGGCGCCATCAAGGTCCGCACCGGGCTCGACCGGGCCACCGTCGACCAGCTCTACTACGCGAGCAAGCAGGTCAAGGCGCAGTACCACCGCGTGCTCGGCACCGAGCAGCCGCTCGCCGGCGACCCGAACACCACCCTGAACATCGTGCTGTACGCGTCCCGCGCGGACTACGAGAACTACCACCCCATCCTGACCGGCATGGGCACCAACAACGGCGGCGTCTACATCGAGCGCGGCGCCACCTTCTACACCTACCAGCGCCGCGTCCCGCAGGACTCCTCGCTGACGCTCGAAGAGCTGTTCCGCCACGAGTACACCCACTACCTCAACGGCCGGTACGCCGTCCCCGGCTTCTTCGGCGAGGGCCCCTGGTACCAGGGCGACCGCACCACCGCCATGGACGAGGGCACCGCCGAGTTCTTCGACGGAGCCACCCGCGACAACGGCATCGCCGTCCGCAAGTCCCTGGTCCGCGGTGTCATCAACGACACGGCCGGCGGCGGCCCGCGGATGAGCGTGCGCCGGCTCCTGCACGCCACCTACGACGGCGACGGCTTCCGCTTCTACAACTACGCGGGCACCTTCTTCGAGTTCCTGTGGACCGAGCGGCCCTCCCTGCTCCGCGAGATGTACACCCACCTGCGGAACAACGACGTGACCGCGTACGACGCCTGGCGCGAGCGGCTGAGCGCCGACGCCGGCCTCCAGCAGGCGTACGACCGCTTCCTGGACGCGCAGATCGCCAAGGTCGACACGCTGTACGTGCCGAACACCACGTACACGGCCAACGGCTACCTGCGCGACGTGGACGTCTCCGCCGTCCGGGCCGCCTTCGCCGGCGCCACCTCCAACAGCCCCGACTGCGTGGAGGCGGGCGAGTACGGCAAGCGCCGCTTCGTCTGCACCGGCCGGATCACCGCCAACCTGTCGGACGCCAACAACGCGGACAAGGTCTTCAAGGACATGTCCGAGACCGTCGACTACTTCATCCTCGACCGGGCGGGCGCCGCCTCCAACAACCTCGCCGACATGAACTGTTCCTTCGGCACCGTCGACATCTGGGCCAACCGGGTCGCCGGCACGTCGAGCTTCACCTGCGAAGGCCCCCTGCGCAGCTGATCCCCGCCGTCCGGGCCGGCCCCGCCCACGGGGGGAGGGGCCGGCCCGGCCTCCGTTTCCCCGACGGCCTTCCCCGACGCCACCGGCGTCGCGGAGGGCCGTCTCCGAACGTTCCCCCGAAACCGCACCCCGGAGGCAGTACCTTGAGCACCACCCCACGCCCCGTCCGCACCACCGACTACCACGCCGCGGGCGAACCCTTCCGGATCGTCGACCAGGACCTCCCGCCGATCCCCGGCGACACCGTCGCCGAACGCCGCGCCACCGTGATCGGCGCCGGCGGGACCGCCACGGACCCGCGCCGGGGGCCGCTCGACGACCTGCGGCGCCTGCTCGTCCGGGAACCCCGCGGCCACGCGGGCATGTACGGGGGCTTCGTCGTGCCGGCCGACGACGACGGCGCCCACTTCGGCGTGCTGTTCTGGCACAAGGACGGCTACTCCACCGCGTGCGGCCACGGCACCATGGCCCTCGGTGCCTGGGCCGTCGACACCGGGCGCGTCCCGGCCCCCGACGACGGCGACGTCGCCGTGCGCATCGACGTGCCCTCGGGGCGCGTCACCGCGACCGTGCACCGCCGGGGCGGCCGCACCACCGGAGTCACCTTCCGCAACATCCCGACCGTCGTCATCGCCCGCAAGGTCCCCGTGACCGCCTCCTTCGGAGCCGTCGAGGTCGACCTCGCCCACTCCGGCGCCTGCTACGCCTCCGTCCCCGCGCGGGCCCTCGGCCTCGACACCACCCGGCACTCCCTGCCCGCGCTCGTCCGCGCCGGGCGGGAGATCCGCGCCGCGTTCCCGGAGCACGAGGTGTACGGCGTCATCCTGCACGAGGACCTGCCCGACACCCCCGACGGTCCGCACCAGCGCAACGTCACCGTCTTCGCCGACGGGCAGATCGACCGCTCGCCCTGCGGATCCGGCACCTCCGCCCGCCTCGTCCTGCTCGCCGAGGACGGGCGCCTCGCCCCGGGGGCCACCCTCACGCACGAGTCGGTCGCCGGCACCGTCTTCACCGGCCGGCTGCTGCCCGGCGGCGTCACCGAGGTCACCGGCAGCGCGCACCGCACCGGCACCCACACCTTCGTCCTCGACCCCCATGACGACCTGGGGACGGGATTCGCGCTGTGACCGGGCTGCTCCAGATCGACGCCGCGACCATGAGCCGCCTGCTCACCCCGGCGGCGACGGCCGACGTGCTCGCCGACGTCCTGCGCGCCGGATTCGACCCCGAGGCCGCACCGCACCGCACCGCCCTCCCCGTCCCGGCCGGCGAACTCCTCCTCATGCCCGCCGCCTTCGGCGCGTACGCCGGAGTGAAGATCGCGGGCGTGGCCCCCGGCAACCCCGCCCTCGGCCTGCCCCGCATCACCGGCTCCTACCTGCTGCTCGACGGTGCGAACCTGCGGCCGCTCGCCCTCCTCGACGGCGCGGCCCTCACCGAGCTGCGCACCCCGGCCGTCTCCGCGCTCGCCGTACGCCGTCTGACGCCGGATGACAGGCCGCTGCGCCTCGTGCTCTTCGGCACCGGTCCCCAGGCGTACGGCCATCTGGAGGCGGTCCTCGCGGCCCGCGAGCTCGCCGGGGCGGTCGTCGTCGGGCGCAACGCGATCGGCGCGCGCGCACTCGCCGGATACGCCCGGAGCCTCGGCGTCCCCGCCCGCGCCGGGACACCCCAGGACGTGGCCGAGGCCGACCTCGTCGTCTGCTGCACCACGGCCCGTGAGCCCCTCTTCGACGGAGCCCTGGTGGCGCCCGGCGCCACCGTCGTCGCGGTCGGCTCGCACGAGCCGGCCGCCCGGGAGACGGACACCGTGCTGGTGGCCCGCTCCGAGGTGTACGTCGAGGCACGCGCCGCGGCGCTGCGCGAGGCCGGGGACCTGCTCGTCCCGACGGCCGAGGGCGCGATCGGGGCGGACCACATCGCGGGCGGCCTCGCCGAGCTGGTGACCGGCCTCCGCACCCCGGCGGCCGACCGGCCGCGCTTCTTCAAGAGCGTCGGCATGGCCTGGGAGGACCTCGCCGTGGCCGGCGCCCTGTACGAGGCGGCCGTCGCGGGGACCTGACACGTCCACGCGGAACGCCCCGGCCCCGCAACCGCGGGACCGGGGCGATCGGCATGCTCAGGCGTCCCCGGGGAAGTGGCAGGCGACCTGCCGGGCCTCGCCGGGGGCGGCGATCCGCAGCAGCGGTGCCTCGGTCCGGCAGATCTCCCGGGCCTTGGGGCAGCGCGGGTGGAAGGTGCAGCCCGGCGGAGGAGCGGCCGGACTCGGCGGGTCGCCGAGCAGCGTGATCCGCTCCCGGGCCCGCTCGGCCGCGGGGTCGGGCAACGGCACGGCCGACAGCAGCGCCCGCGTGTACGGGTGGGCGGGAGCCGCGTACACCCGTTCCTTGGCGCCGATCTCCACGATCCGGCCGAGGTACATCACGGCGACCCGGTCGCAGACCCGTTTCACCACCGACAGGTCGTGGGCGATGAAGAGATAGGCGAGCCCGAGTTCGCGCTGGAGCCGTTCCAGCAGGTTGACGATCTGCGCCTGCACCGAGACGTCCAGGGCGGAGACCGGCTCGTCGGCGACGACGAGCCGGGGGCCGGTGGCCAGCGCGCGGGCGATGCCGATGCGCTGGGCCTGGCCGCCCGAGAACTCGTGCGGATAGCGGTCGACGTGCTCCGGGATGAGCCCGACGAGCTCCATCAGCTCCACGGCCCGCCGGCGCGCATCGGCCTTCGAACTCCCCTGGACGAGCAGCGGATCGGAGATGATCCGGGCCACCGACTGGCGCGGATTGAGCGAGGAGTGCGGGTCCTGGAAGACCATCTGTATCTCGCGCCGCAGGGGCTTGAGGGCCCGCTGTGAGAGATGGGTGACGTCCTGGCCCGCGTAGGTGACGGAGCCCGAGGTCGGCTCCAGGAGCCGCACGATCATGCGGCCGGTGGTCGACTTGCCGCAGCCGGATTCGCCGACCAGGCCCAGGGTCTCGCCCTCGGCCAGGTCGAAGCCGATGCCGTCGACGGCCCGGACTGGTGCCGAACGGCGGCGCCCGGGAAAGGACATGGCCAGGTCGCGCACCCGCAGCAGCGGCGGCTCGGCGGCGTCGTCAGGCGCGGGCGCCGGGTGCGGCAGTGCCGCGTGGGCGGTGGTCATGAGTCGACCTCTTCGTACGGGGAAGGCGCGGCTGACAGCGCCGGAGACGGGAAGTGGCAGGCGGCGGAGTGGCCTTCGGGGCCGCCGAGCCGGGGGCGCTCGTTCGCGCACCGCGCCCGCTCCTCCTCGGTGCCGGCGGCGGCCCGCGCGCAGCGCGGGGCGAAGGCGCAGCCGGGCGCCGGGTCGAGGAGCGACGGCGGGCTGCCGGGGATCGCCCGCAGCGGTACGCCGTCGGGGTCGTCGAGCCGGGGCAGCGAGTCGAGCAGCCCGCGCGTGTACGGGTGTGCCGGCGCGGCGAACAGGGCGTCCACCGGGGCCTGTTCGGCGGCCCTCCCGCCGTACATCACGAGCACCTCGTGGGCGACCCGGGCCACCACGCCGAGGTCGTGCGTGATCATCACGACGGAGAGCCGCCGTTCCCGCTGGAGCCGGGCCAGCAGGTCGAGGATCTGGGCCTGCACGGTGACGTCGAGCGCGGTGGTCGGCTCGTCGGCGATGAGCAGGTCCGGTTCGCAGACCAGCGCCATCGCGATCATCACCCGCTGGCGCATGCCGCCGGAGAACTGGTGCGGGTACTCGCCCGCCCGGCGCTTCGGCTCCGGGATGCCGACCTCGGCGAGCGCCTCGACTGCGCGGGCGCGGGCGGTGGCCCGCCGGGAGCCGAAGTGCACCCGGTGGTGCTCGGCGACCTGCTCGCCGACCGTGTAGTACGGGTGGAGGCTGGACAGCGGGTCCTGGAAGATCATCGCCATCCGCCGGCCGCGCAGCCGGTTGAGTTCGCGGTCCGGCAGACCGACGAGCTCGCGCCCGTCGAGCGAGACGGAGCCGGAGACCTCGGCGCCGGTGTGCAGGCCCATGACGGCGAGCGAGGTCACGGACTTGCCGGAGCCGGACTCGCCGACGATGCCGAGGGTGCCCCCGTGCGGCACGTCGAAGGAGAGGGAGTCCACGGCCCGGACGGGGCCGCGCGGGGTCGGGAAGGTGACCGTGAGGTCGCGGACCCGCAGCAGGGGTTCCGGTGCGGCCATCAGTACCTCACTCGCGGGTCGACGACGGCGTACAGCAGGTCGACGGCCAGGTTGGCGACGACGATGAAGGTGGCGGCGAGCAGTGTCACCCCGAGGATGACGGGCTGGTCGCCGGTGCTGAGGGCGCCGTAGAAGAGGCGCCCGATGCCGGGGAGTCCGAAGAGGGACTCGGTGATGACGGCGCCCGCGAGGAGCCCGCCGAGGTCCATGCCGAAGATGGTGAGGATCGGGGTCATGCCGGCCCGCAGACCGTGCTTGACGACGACGGTGCGGCGCGGCAGGCCCTTGGCGCGGGCGGTCCGGATGTACGGCTCCGCCATGGACTCGATCATCGAACCGCGGCTCTGCCGGGCGTACATGGCCGCGTAGAGCACGGCCAGCGCCAGCCAGGGCAGCAGCAGGTTGGAGGCCCAGGACAGCGGGTCGGTGGCGAACGGGACGTACTGCGGGTAGGGCAGCAGTCCGGTGAGCCGGACCAGCCCGTAGATGAGCAGCACCGAGGTGAAGTACACCGGCAGGGAGGCGGCGGCGACCGCGCCGACCATGAGGGCCCGGTCGGTGAGGGTGTCCTTGCGGATCGCGGCCGTGACCCCGGCGGTCAGGCCGAGGGCCAGCCACAGCACGGCGGCGCCGACGGCGAGGGAGGCGGAGACCGGCAGCCGGTCGACGAGCAGGTCCCAGACGCCCTCGCTGTTCTCGTAGGAGTAGCCGAGACAGGGGAAGTCGCAGCGCAGGGCGTACTGGCCGCTGCCCATGGTGCGGCCGGTGAAGATGCCCGTGACGAAGTCGGCGAACTGGCGCCACAGCGGGGCGTCGAGGCCCATGTGGGCGCGGATCGCCTCCAGACGCTCGTCGCTGCACGCCTTGCCGCAGGCCGCGGCGGCCGGGTCGGAGGGCAGCACGTAGAAGATGACGAAGGTGACGGCGGCGATCGCGAGAAGGACGCCGATCACCCCGAGCAGCCGACGGCCGAGGTAGAGGATCACGAACGGCCCCCTCGCGGGTCGAGGATGTCGCGCAGGGCGTCGCCGAGGAGGGTGAACGCGAGCACGGTGAGGAAGAGGCAGACGCTGGGGACGAGGAAGTACATCGGGTCGGTGTCGTAGTAGGCGACGCTCTCCGCGATCATCTGGCCCCAGGACGGGGTCGGCGGGCGGACGCCGACGCCGAGGTAGCTGAGGGCGGCCTCGGTGGCGATCATGCCGGGGATCATCAGCGTGGTGTACGCGATGACGGGTCCGGCGACACCCGGGAGGATGTCGCGGGCGAGGATGCGCCAGGGGCCGGAGCCGCCGACGCGGGCGGCGTCGACGTACTCGCGGTGCTTGAGCGAGAGGGTCTGGCCCCGTACGACCCGGGCGACACCGGGCCAGCCGAAGAGGCCGATGACCAGGATCATGAGGAGCGTCCGGTTGACGTCCCGGGCCACCGACATCATCGCGATCATGAAGATGAGGGACGGGAAGGACATCGTGAGGTCCATCAGCCGGGACAGCACCGTGTCGGTGCGGCCGCCGAAGTAGCCGGCGGCGACGCCGGCGGCGACCCCCGCCACCACGACGATCGCGGTGGCGGCGAAGGCGATGAGCAGCGACACCTGGGCGCCGTGCACGACGCGGGCGAACAGGTCGCGTCCGGTGATGGGTTCGACGCCGAGCCAGTGCTCGGCGGAGACTCCGCCGAGCGGTCCGATCGGCAGTCCGCCGAGGTAGGGGTCGACGGCGGACTTGTCGAACTCCTCCGGGCCCCAGCCGCCGAGCGCGCTGATCAGTGGCGCGGCGACGGTCATCAGGGCGAAGAACGCGACGACGGCGAGGGATGCCTTCAGCGAGGTGCGGCGGTGCAGTTCCGCGCGGACCGAGTGCCAGGCCCCGCTGCCCCCGGACACCGGAGGGAAGGTGGTGGTGAGCGTCATGGGAGGGGCGTCCTTCAGTTCGTGCTCTTCGACGGGTCCTTGAGACCGACGGTCGCGTAGTCGAGCTGGCCGCTCCAGGAGGTGTGCCCGTAGGCTCCTGCGACGTTGGTGCCGATGAGGAGCGTGCGGCGCTTCGAGGCGCCGGGGGCGACCGGGGCCTTGGCGAGGATCTGCCCGTCGAGGTCCTGCCACGCCTTGTTGGCCTGGGCGCCGTCGGACATGGCGGCGATCTCGTCCATCCGCTTCATGGTGGCGTCGTCCTTGAAGAGGGAGTGGTTGCCCGAGTTGCCCTTCACCTTGATGAATCGCCCGTCGAAGACGAAGGGGAGGAAGGTGGAGCCGGACGGGTAGTCGGGGCACCAGCCGGTGTAGACGAGGTCCGTGCGGCTCTTGGTGTCGCCGATGGTGTCGTAGAAGGCGGACGGGTCGACGGTCTCGATGGTCACCTTGATGCCGGCCCGGCCCAGGGACTCCTGGATGGCCTCGGCGATGCGCTTGTCGTTCATGGAGACGGTGAGGCGGGTGGAGAAGCCGTCGGCCTTCCCGGCCTCCTTGAGGAGTTGCTTGGCCTTCTCGACGTCGCCGGAGAGCGGGATCTTCAGCGTGTCGGGCTGCTTGCCGCCGGTGAAGAGGGTGCCGGGCATGGCGGCGGTGGAGGCGTCGACGACGGCCGGGCCGCCGGCGGCGGTGACGATCGCCTCCCGGTCGAGGGCGTACTGCACGGCCTGGCGGACCTTCAGGTCGTCGAAGGGCGCGCGGCCGGTGTGCATCTGGACCATCTCGTTGCAGCTGCTGGACTCGGCGAGCAGCCGGGCCTTCACGTCGGCCTTGGTGAGCACCTTGGAGATGGACTCGGGGCGGAGCTGGGCCCAGGAGACGGCGGAGGCGTCGGTGCCGGAGGAGGCGATCAGACGGTCGTCGATCTGGTTGCCTTTGAGGCCCATGGTGACGACGATCCGGTCCGGGTACGCCTTGCGGACGGAGTCGGTCTTCGGGTCCCAGTGGGTGTTGCGGACCAGGACGAGCTGCTTGTCGCGGGCGTAGGTCTCGACCTTGTACGGGCCCGAGGAGAACGGGCGGCTGTCGTACTGGGGGCCCTTGTCCTGGGACGGCGGCACGGGGGCGAAGGTCGGGAGGGTGGCGGCGAAGGGGAACTCCGCGAAGGACGTGTGGAGTTCGAAGACGATCGTGCGGGCGTCCGGGGTCTTCACCGAGTCGAGGTGCTTGCCCTGGGCCGGGCCCCGGTAGTCCTTGCCGCCGACGAGGTAGCGGGCCGCGTAGTCGGGGCCTCCCGGCAGGTCGGGGGAGAAGGACCGCTCGACGTTGTGCTTGATGTCCTGGGAGGTGATCGGGGTGCCGTCCTCGTACTTCAGGCCGGGCTTGAGGCGGAAGGTCCAGGTCTTGGCGCCGTTGGAGGGGGTGCCGAGGTCCTCGGCGAGGTCGGGGGTCAGCTCGCTGCCCTTGGCACCGGGCTCCGCCGTGTAGGTGACGAGGGTGCGGTAGAGCAGTCGGGTGCCGAAGTCCATGTCCGGCATGACCCAGTTGCGGGCCGGGTCGAGGTGGGTGAAGTCCTGGTTGGACAGGACGGTCAGCGTCCCGCCCCGCTGCGGGGTGCCGCCGACGACCGCGCCGTTGTTGGCGACCGCGGGGTTCTTCCGGTCCCGGGAACCGTCGGACTTCGTGCCGTCGGAACAGCCGGTCGCGCCGAGGGCGAGGGTCGTCACCAAAGCGGTGGCCAAGGTGCACGTGCGCTTGTTCATGGGTGGTCACTCCGGGAGCAGCGGTTCGGACAGCCGGCGACGGCTGGAATGTGACCGGTAACATAGTAATGTGAAATTGCACTGACAAGGTGTCGGGGACTCCGTTACTCATCCGTGTCCGGGAGTCGTCCGGCCGTCCGTGCGACAACTGCGATGCTCGCCTGCGGGGTCTTGGCAACTCCAGTGCCATGTGAAATATTACTGCCGTGCCCACGAGAAACACCTCGGATGTCATCGTCGTCGGCGCCGGCGTCGTCGGCGCGGCCTGCGCCCACTACGCCGCCCTCGCCGGCCTCTCCGTCACCGTCGTCGACCGCGGTCCCGTCGCCGGCGGGACGACCGGAGCAGGTGAGGGAAACCTCCTGGTCTCCGACAAGGAACCAGGACCCGAACTCGAACTCGCCCTGCTCTCCGCCACGTTGTGGCGCGAGCTGGCCGACCTGCTCCCGCCGCAGGTCGAGTACGAGGCCAAGGGGGGCCTCGTCGTCGCCTCGGGCGAGACCGGGCTCGGGGCCCTGCGGGAGTTCGCGGCCCGCCAGGAGAAGGCGGGCGTCACCGCCCAGGAGGTCCCCGGGGACCGGCTCCACGATCTGGAGCCCCACCTCGCTCCCGGTTCGGCAGGGGGTTTCCTCTATCCGCAGGACGCCCAGGTGATGCCCGCCCACGCCGCAGCCCGACTGCTGCGCGCCCGCCGCGACCGGATCCGGCTGCGCCTCGGCGAGGAGGTCACCGGCCTGCTCACCGGCCCGGCCGGCGACCTCCGCGGCGTCCGGACCACCGCCGGCGACCTCCACGCCCCCTTCGTCGTCAACGCCGCCGGAACCTGGGGCGGCGCCCTCGCCGAACTCGCCGGCGTCCACCTGCCCGTCCTGCCCCGCAGGGGCTTCGTCCTCGTCACCGAACCACTGCCGCGCGTGGTGCGGCACAAGGTGTACGCCGCCGACTACGTCGCGGACGTCGCCAGCGGCTCCGCCGCCCTCCAGACCTCGGCGGTCGTCGAGGGCACCCCGGCCGGCCCGGTCCTCATCGGCGCCAGCCGCGAGCGCGTGGGCTTCGACCGGACGCTCTCCACCGAAGTCCTGCGCCGCCTCGCCGCCGGCGCCACCGCGCTCTTCCCGGTCCTCGGCACCGTGCGGGCGATGCGGACCTACCTCGGCTTCCGCCCCTACCTGCCGGACCACCTGCCCGCGATCGGACCCGACCCGCGCGTCCCCGGACTGCTGCACGCCTGCGGTCACGAGGGGGCCGGAATCGGCCTCGCCCCGGTGACCGGGCTGATCATCGCGGCCTGCCTGACCGGCGGCGAACCGCCGCTCGACATCCACCCGTTCCGGCCCGACCGGTTCGCCCCGCCCGCGCGCTGAGGCGCACACCGTCACGAGAGGAGGGCCCGTGGCCCGCACCCCCGCCGACCTCGTCGGCGCACAGCCCGATCCGCCGTTCGAGATCACCTTCGACGGCCGGACGATCACCGCCCTGCCGGGCCAGACCGTCGCCGCCGCCCTCTGGGGCGCCGGCATCCTCGCCTGGCGCACCACCCGGGACGGCGGCCGCCCGCGCGGCGCCTTCTGCGGCATCGGGCAGTGCTACGACTGCCTCGCCACCGTCAACGGCGAACCCAACCGCCGCGCCTGCCTGGTCCCCGCCCGCCCCGGCGACGCGATCACCACCCAGGAAGGACACGGCCATGACCGCCTCGCCGTCTGAACGGGACGCGTCCGGCGCACCGGAAGCCTCCGGTGGCCTGTACGACCTCGCGGTCGTCGGCGCGGGCTCCGCGGGACTCGCCGGAGCCGTCACCGCCGCCGAACTCGGACTCTCCGTGGCCCTGCTCGACGCCTCCCCGCAGACCGGCGGGCAGTTCTACCGCCACCCTGCGCCCGCACTGGGGGCCGTGCGGCCCGAGGCCCTGCACCACGACTGGTCCGCCTTCTCCGACCTGCGCCGACGCCTGGGCGGAAGCGGCGTCGCCCATCTGGCCGGGCACCACGTCTGGTCCACGGTCCGCGAGGCCGACGGGACGTGGACGGTGCACGCGGTCACCGGTCCCGACGGCGCCGCCGAGCGGCCCGCCCGCGTCCGGGCCCGCGCGCTGCTCCTCGCCACCGGGGCGTACGAGCGTCAACTGCCCTTTCCCGGCTGGACCCTGCCCGGCGTCGTGGGCGCCGGGGGAGCGCAGGCCATGCTCAAGTCCGGCCTCGTCCTGCCCGGCCGCCGCGTCGTCGTGGCCGGCAGCGGTCCCCTGCTGCTCGCCGTCGCCTCGTCGCTCGCCGCCGCCGGGGCGCGCGTGCCGGCGGTCGTCGAGGCCGCCGGGTACCTGCGGTACGCCCGGGCGCCGCGGGCGCTCGTGACCAACCCCCGCAAGGCGGCCGAGGCCCTGGTGCACGGAGCCGCGCTGCTCCGGCACCGGGTGCGCGTCCTGCCGCGCAGCGCGGTCACCGAGGTGCACGGCACCGACCGGGTGGAGGCCGTCACCGTGAGTCGCCTGGACGTCGACTGGCGCCCCCTGCCGGGGACCGGCCGCCGCATCGCCTGCGACGCGCTGGCCGTCGGGCACGGTCTCGTGCCGCAGATCGAACTGGCCACCGCCCTCGGCTGCGCCACCCGGCCCCTGCCCGACGGGACCCTGGGCCTGGCCCTGGACGACCTCCAGGAGACGTCGGTGCCCGGGCTGTGGGCGGCGGGCGAGACCGGTGGGGTGGGGGGCGCGGAACTCGCCCGCGCCGAAGGTGAGCTGGCCGCTCGCGCGATCGCCGGACGGCTGCGGGCGCCGGCGGCCCCGGGCCGGATCGCCGGACTCCGCCGCCGGCGGGACCGGATGCGCGCCTTCGCCGACGTGATGTCCGCGGCCCATGCTCCCGGCGCCGGCTGGTCCGCGTGGCTGAGCGACGACACGGACGTCTGCCGCTGCGAGGAGGTTTCCGCGGGGTGCGTCCGCGAGGCGGTCGCCGACCTCGGGGCGCGGGACGCGCGGACGGTCAAGCTCCTGACCCGGGCGGGCATGGGCTGGTGCCAGGGGCGGATGTGCGGGACGGCCGTCGCCTGCCTGGCCGCGCCCGGCGCCGCCGCCGAACCACCGGCCGAGCGCCGCCCGTTCGCCGTCCCCGTCCCGCTCGCGGTGCTCGCCGCGCTCGAAGAGCCGGCCGGGCCGGGCGCCCCGCCCTCCGAAGCCCCCTGACCTGATCCCGGGGGAGGGCCCGTGTGGGCTCTCTTCAGCTCTCTGTAAAATGTCACATATCATAGAAAGGTAGCCTCGACATGGCCACCACCTGGACCACCGACCGACCCTGGCGCGGCATCATGGTCGCCACCACCCTCCCCTTCCGCGAGGACCTCTCCGTCGACTACGACGCCTACGCCGAGCACGTCGCCTGGCTCATCGCCAACGGCTGCGACGGGGTCGTCCCGAACGGCTCCCTCGGCGAGTACCAGACCCTCACCGACGAGGAGCGCGCCCAGGTCGTCCGCACCGCCGTCGCGGCCGCCGGGGACGGGGCCCGCGTCATGCCCGGCGTCGCCGCCTACGGCAGCGCCGAGTCCCGCCGCTGGGCCGAGCAGGCCGCCGAGGCCGGCGCCGGATCGGTCCTCCTCCTGCCGCCGAACACCTACCGCGCCGAACCGGAGGCCGTGCGCGCCCACTACGCCGAGGTCGCCGGCGTCGGCATCCCGATCGTCGCCTACAACAACCCGATCGACACCAAGGTCGACCTCACCCCCGGACTCCTGGCGAGCCTGTACGCCGACGGCAGCATCGTCGCCGTCAAGGAGTTCAGCGGAGACGTCCGCCGCGCCTACGAGATCGCCGAACTCGCCCCCGAACTCGACCTGCTGATCGGCGCCGACGACGTCCTCCTGGAGCTGGCCGTGGCCGGCGCGGTCGGCTGGATCGCCGGCTACCCCAACGCCCTCCCCGTGAGCTGCGCCGAGCTGTACCACGCCGCCGTCGCGGGCGACCTGACCACCGCCGTACCGCTCTACAAGTCCCTGCACTCCCTGCTGCGGTGGGACTCGAAGACGGAGTTCGTCCAGTCCATCAAGCTCTCCATGGACCTCGCCGGCCGCCGGGGCGGGCCCACCCGTCCGCCGCGCCACCCGCTCACCGGGGCGATCGAGGCCGGAGTGCGCACCGCCACCGAGAAGGCCATCGCCGACGGCCACCGCTGACCCCCGGCCCGCGCGGTACGCACGTCGTGAAGCACGCGGCGCGGTACCGCCGCGCCGGGTACGACCGGCACCGCGCGGCCCTTCCCCGACCCGGACGAACCCCTCCCGGAGGCTCCCCCTGTGACCGACGCATTTCCCTTCCTCACGTCCCGGAACCCGGCCGACCCGGCCGACGTGCTCCTGACGATCCCCGCACCCGGTGCCTTCGCCGTCGTCGACACCGTCGAACGGGCCCGCGCCGCCCAGCCCGGCTGGCTGCTCGCGGGGGCCGCCGCCCGCTCCGCCGCCCTCGGCGCGGTCGCCGACGGCATCGAGGCGGCGGCCGCCGAACTGGCCGCCCTCGCCGTGCGCGAGGTCGGCAAGCCGATCGCCGAGGCCACGGCCGAGGTCGCCCGCACGGTCGCCATCTGGCGCTATTACGCCCAGGCCCCGTTCCGGCCCACCGGCGCCGTCCACGAGACCTCGGCGGGAGCCGGGCTGCTGCTCACCCGGCGCCGCCCGCACGGCGTGGCCGGGCTCATCACGCCGTGGAACTTCCCCTTCGCCATCCCGACCTGGAAGGCCGCCCCGGCGCTCGCGGCCGGGAACACGGTCGTCCTCAAACCGGCGCCCGAGGCCACCGCGTGCGCCCAGCGCCTGGCCGAGATCGTCCGGGGCGCGCTGCCCGACGCCGTGTTCACCGTCCTGCCCGGCGGGCCGACCGAGGGCAACGCACTCGTCTCCGCCGCCGACGTCGTCTCCTTCACCGGTTCCACCCCCGTCGGCCGGTCCGTCGCCCGGGCCGCGACCGCCCGGGGCATCCCGGCGCAGGCAGAGATGGGCGGCCTGAACGCGGCGCTCGTGCTGCCCGACGCGGACATCGGGCAGGCGGCCGCCCACATCGCCGCCTCCATCGCCGGGTACGCCGGCCAGAAGTGCACCGCCACCAGCCGTGTCGTCGCGGTCGGTGCCGCGCTCGACCCGCTGCGCGAGGCACTCTCCGAGGCGCTGCGGGCCGTCCCCGTCGGCGATCCCGCCGACCCGGCCACCGTGTGCGGGCCGCTCGTCGACGAGGGCGCCCGCGACCGGATGACCGAGGCGACCCGCGGCCTGTCGGTGCTCGCCGGCGGCACCGTCCCCGACGGGCCCGGCTGGTACGCGGCCCCGACCCTGGTCGAGAAGGTCCCCCCGGGCCACCGGCTGCTGCGCGACGAGGTCTTCGGCCCCGTCGCCTCGCTGCTCGCCGCCGACGACCTGGACCACGCCGTCCGGATCACCAACTCCGTGCCGTACGGCCTGGTCACCTCCGTCCACACGGCCGACCTGAACACCGCGCTGCACGGCCTCGACCTGCTCGACACGGGCATGGTCCGGATCAACGCCCCCTCCACCGGCGTCGACTTCCACCTGCCGTTCGGCGGAGCCAAGGCGTCCAGCCACGGGCCGCGCGAGCAGGGCGCCGCGGCCCTGGGGTTCTACACCTCGGAACGGACGTACACACTGGCACCCGCGGGCCCCGGGGCGTGACATCGTACGGTGGTGATGTCAACCGGAACGAAGGGATCACCACCGTCATGGGGCACCTGACCCAGCGCGACCTCAACGCCTCCCGCGAGCGGCTGCGCGACCAGGTCGCCCATGCCCTGCGCGCCGCCCTGATCTCGGGCGAACTACGGCCCGGGGTGGTGTACTCGGCGCCCACGCTCGCCGAGGACTTCGGTATCTCCGCCACCCCGGTCCGCGAGGCGATGCTCGACCTCGCCCGGGAGGGCCTGGTCGAGCCCGTCCGCAACAAGGGGTTCCGGGTCACCGAGGTCGACGAGCGCGACCTCGACCAGTACAGCGAGATCCGCGCGCTCATCGAGATCCCCACGGTCGGCAGGGTCACCCGCGTCGCCGCCCGCGAGGACCTGGAGGCGCTGCGCCCGGTCGCCGAGGACATCGTGCGCGCGGCCCGCGGACACGACCTCATCGGCTATCTGGAGGCCGACCGGCTGTTCCACCTCACGCTCCTCGGCCTCGCCGGCAACGAACGGCTCGTCGAGACCGTCGGCGATCTACGCAAGCGGTCCCGGCTCTACGGACTCACCGCCCTGGACAAGAGCGGAGACCTCCTCCCGTCGGCCGAGGAGCACCTCGAACTGCTCGACCTCATGCTGGCCGGCGACGCCGAGGGCGCGGAGGCGTGCATGACCCGGCACCTCGGACACGTCCGCTCCCTGTGGGCGAAGGGCGACGACCCGGCCTGACGGGAGGACACCTCCTGGGCCGGGTCCGGGCCACGCGGACCCGTCGGCCACGAAGGCCGAACGAAAGGGGCGAAAGGCCCGATGTGGCAGGATGCGGATCATGAGTTCGAGTGCGACCGCAGTGACACGGCAGTGGACCACCTGGGGGCCGGTGGTGTCGGCGCTTGCCCTGGTCGCGGCCTGGGGCCGCGATCTTCCGGGCTTCGCCGTGGGGCTCATCGCGCTCTGCCTGATCGCCGCCGTCCTCGCGGCGGTGCACCACGCGGAGGTGATCGCGCACCGCGTCGGCGAACCCTACGGCTCGCTCGTCCTGGCGGTGGCCGTCACCGTCATCGAGGTCGGTCTCATCGTCGCCCTCATGGTGGGCGGCGGCGAGAAGACCTCGACCTACGCGCGTGACACCGTGTTCGCCGCCGTCATGATCACCTGCAACGGCATCGTCGGCCTGTCGCTCCTCGTGGCCGCCCTGCGCAACCGCGTCGCGGTCTTCAACGCCGAGGGCTCGGGCGGCGCGCTCGCGACGGTCTGCACCCTCGCCGTGATGACGCTGGTCCTGCCGACGTTCACCACCAGCCACCCCGGCCCCGAGTTCTCCCCGGCGCAGCTCGCCTTCGCCGCGGTCGCCTCGCTCTGCCTGTACGGCGTGTTCGTCGGCGTCCAGACCGTCCGGCACCGCGACTACTTCCTCCCGGTGCCGCGCCCGGGCCACGAGTCGGCGGACGAGCACGCCGACCCGCCGAGCAAGCGGGAGACATGGACCAGCCTGGGCCTGCTCGTGGTCGCCCTGGTCGCCGTCGTCGGCAACGCCAAGCTGATCTCGCCGACCATCGAGGACGGCGTCCAGTCCGCGGGCCTGCCCAAGGCGGTCGTCGGTGTCGCGATCGCCCTGATGGTGCTGCTGCCCGAGACCCTCGCGGCCGTCCGGGCCGCCCGCCGCGACCGCATGCAGACCAGCCTCAACCTCGCGTACGGGTCCGCGATCGCCAGCATCGGCCTGACGATCCCGTCGATCGCGCTCGCCTCGATCTGGCTGTCCGGGCCCCTGGTGCTCGGCCTGGGGCCGCTGCACATGGTCCTGCTCGCCCTCACCGGTGTGGTGAGCGCGCTGACCGTGGTGCCCGGACGAGCCACTCTCCTCCAGGGCGGCGTCCATCTCGTGATCTTCGCCGCCTTCATCTTCCTCTCGATCAGCCCCTGAGGACCCCGGTCACCCCCTGACGAACACCACCCGCAGCGCCGGCGAGCGCAGGATGTCCTTCTCGCAGAACCGGGAGGTCACCCAGCGCTCGCCCGCGTACAGCCGGGTCTGGTCGCTGTAGTGCGGGGACGCGGGGTTCGACGACTGGGAGTACGAGAGCAGGGTGCGGGCCACCGGGCACCGGCTGCCGTCCCAGCCCACCGCCTGGACGTGACTGGTCCCGTGCGCGACCTCCACGTAACCGCCGCCGGCCGCGCTCCACACGGACTCGGTCTTGTTCCAGACGCCCAGCGACTCGGTCCCGCCGCTCACCGGGATCCGCTGCCTGTTCCGTACGACGAACTGGTGGTCCCCGAGCGGGGCGTCCAGCGGGATGCCCGCCGTCCGCAGCTCCGCCACCGCGTCGGCCAGCGCCTTCGCGAAACCCGGCGCAGCCGTGTTCACGGTGCGCGGGGTGCGGACCGGGTCGGCCGCAGAGAACGGCACCAGCCACTGCTGGGCCGAGGGCACCGTCCCGCTGAACTTCCGCCAGAACCGGTCGAAGAGCAGGGCGCCCCGGCTGTCCGTGTTCACCGTCCGGTCCCAGGCCGTGAGCACCCGGCAGGCTTCGGGGTCCTCCGGCAGCGCCGCCGGGCAGGCCGCGGCGACATCGGCCGCCGCCAGGTCGCCGGCCGGCGCCCGGTTGGCGAACTGCTGGCGCTGGAGATCGGCCACCGTGAGCCGGCCGCGCTCCGCCATCGCCGCCACGTCCTCGACACCGCCCCGGGTGCGCATCGAGCGCGGGGTCGCGACCGTGCCGAAGATCCGCTCGTAACCGGTCAGCGGTTGCCCGGCGTTGGTCAGCCAGGCGCTGTCGTTGGAGTTCTCCACGTACGGGGTGTCCCGCAGCACCGGCATCCTGGCCGGGCCGAAGATCCCCGGCTGCACCGCGTCCGGGTCGGAGCCGGGCGCGCAGTCGGAGCGCGAGCCGTCGAGCACCGCGACGCCCGACGCCGGGTAGGTCGCCCGGCCGAGCGGCGTGGAGCAGCGCTGGGCGAGCTCGTCGGTGATCCGGGGAAGGACCTGCGACTGGCTGAAGTACGCGTGCCCGGCCGAGTCGGCCGCGATCGTGTTGACCCACGGCAGACCCTGGGTGCGGCGCAGTGTGTCGGCGACGTCCTGGGTCGAGCGCGCCTTGCCGAAGCCGAGCGCGGTGTCGGAGCCGCGCAGGTTGGCCGCGTTGGGGTCGTTCAGCGCGTACGCCGTGGTCGCGGTCCACGGCAGCGGGAGCTGCGCGCCGAGACCGCCGACGACCGGGCCGTACCGCGTCCACCACTGGGTACGGGTGACGGGGGCGCCGTCCTTCACCGGCACGGTCACCGTGCGCGCGGTCATCCGCTCCGGCAGCCCGTCCACCAGGTAGGAGGTCGGGTCGCCGGGGGAGAGCGTCAGCTGGTGCAGGTTGAGCGGCACGCCGGTGGCGACGGTGTGGCTCCAGGCCACCTTGTCGTTGAAGCCGATGTTCACGACGGCGGTGCCGAGGAGCCCGGCACCCGAGACGTTCAGCTCGCCCGGGATGGTCTGCTGGGACTGCCAGAAGCGCCGGCCGCCCTGCCAGGGATAGTGCGGGTTGCCCAGGAGCAGCCCGCGCCCGCCGGCCGTGGTGGCGCCGGAGAACGCGACGGCGTTCGACCCCATGGTGGCGTTCTCGGCGGCGAACAGCTGCCTGGCCGCCGCGGCGGCGTCGTCCGGATCGGGGACGGCGCCGGAGGCGGGGGCGGGGGCGGGGGCGGCGGGGGGAGCGGCCGGCGGCCGGGCGGCGGTGATGCCGTCCACGGCCCGGCCCTGTCCGCCGAGGACCGAGATCGCGAAGCCGCGGCGGGCCACGTCGAGCGCGCTCACCGGGCGGACCCAGTCGGCGCCCGCGCAGGCCGGGTCGGTGATCCGGTTCTTGCGCAGCCAGGCGTTGTAGCCGGCCGCCCAGCCGCGCATCAGCTCCTTGAGGTCGCGGCTCGGCCCGGCCGGTGCCGGGGTCCGTAGCAGTTCCTCGACGGTCCCCGCGTCCTTCACGCCACGGAAGTACAGGTCGCTGGAGAGGTTGGTGGCGGCGGAGGACAGCGAGCCGTCCGGTGCGGCGTCCGGGCCGAAGTACCGGGAACGCTCGCCGGTGACGGTGAGGAAGCCGTCCGCCAGGACGCAGACCTGGTCGGCCGCCTGCGCCCACCCCGTGCCGAAGCCGAGGTTCGCGTAGTCCTTCGCCACGATGTGCGGGATGCCGTACTCGGTGTACCGGATGACGGCCGACAGGCCGCGGTCGGACGGGTGCCGGCCGCGGTCGCCGGAGTCGGCGGCCGCCGCGCCGGGCAGCGAGGCGGTGACGACGGCGAGGGCCGCGCCGGCGAGCGCCAGGTGTCTCAGACGGGTGCGGAGGTGCAACGTGCCTCCCAACGGATCGATGAGCACTGCGGGTTGGACCATGCACGCAGTTGACCGCCCCCATGTCAACATGCCGTTCGGTATCCGAGGTCCGGGCATGTACGGCTCGCCGCCCGGTACTTGACCTTCCGCCCGTTCCACGCCGAGGATCACGGCATGGAACGACTCCTCAGCCGCGCCGTCGACGGTGTCCTGCGCATGAGCGCCGAGCGCGTCCCCGACCGGATCGCCGTGCGGTACGCCGACCGGGCCTGGACGTACGCCGAGCTGGACGCGGCCGTCAGCACCGCCGCCGCCGTCCTGCGGGAGCCCCACCACGGCCTGGCCCTGCCCGAGCGCGCCCGGGTGGCGACCTACGGCCACAACTCGGACGCGTACCTCATCGCGTTCCTCGCCTGCTCCCGGGCCGACCTCGTCCACGTGCCGGTCAACCACCACCTGACCGGCGAGGACCTCTCCTACATCCTGGAGCAGTCGGACACCGCGCTCGTCCTCGCCGACCCCGCCCTCGCGGACCGCGTCCCCGACGGGTTCGCGGTCAAGGCGCTGCGGGACGCGCCCGGTTCACTGCTCGACGCGCTCGCGGCACCGGAGGAGTACGACACCGACCGCGACGCCCGCGAGTACGTCCAGCTGCTCTACACGTCGGGCACCACCGCCCTGCCCAAGGGCGCGATGATGACCCACCGGGCGCTCGTCCACGAGTACGCGAGCGCCGTCGAGGCCCTCGATCTGCGCGAGGACGACCGGCCGGTGCACGCCCTTCCGCTGTACCACTCGGCGCAGATGCACGTCTTCCTGCTGCCGTACCTCGCCGTCGGCGCCGAGAACACGATCGTCGACGGACCCGATCCGGCGGTCCTGTTCGATCTGATCGAGGCGGGCCGCGCGGACAGCCTCTTCGCCCCGCCGACCGTGTGGATCGGCCTCGCCAACCACCCGGACTTCGCGGACCGCGACCTGTCGGCGCTGCGCAAGGCGTACTACGGGGCCTCGATCATGCCCGTGCCCGTCCTGGAGCGGCTGCGCGCCCGGCTGCCGGACCTCGCCTTCTACAACTGCTTCGGCCAGTCGGAGATCGGTCCGCTCGCCACCGTCCTCGGCCCCGACGAGCACGAGGGCCGGATGGACTCCTGCGGCCGGCCCGTCCGCCATGTCGAGGCGCGGGTCGTCGACGAGGACGGCAAGGACGTCCCCGACGGCACCCCGGGCGAGATCGTCTACCGCTCTCCGCAGCTGTGCGACGGCTACTGGCGCAAGCCCGAGGAGACCCGGGCGGCCTTCCGCGGCGGCTGGTTCCGCTCGGGCGACCTCGCCGTCCGCGACGCCGAGGGCTACCTCACCATCGTCGACCGGGTGAAGGACGTCATCAACTCGGGGGGCGTCCTGGTCGCCTCCCGTCAGGTCGAGGACGCCCTCTACGGCCACCCCGGGGTCGCCGAGGTGGCCGTGATCGGCCTTCCCGACGAGCGCTGGATCGAGGCCGTCACGGCCGTCGTCGTCCCCCGCGGCGAGGTCACCGAGGCCGAACTCGTCGCCCACGCGCGCGAGGGCCTCGCCGCGTTCAAGGCGCCGAAGCGGGTCCATTTCGTGGACGCGCTTCCCCGTAACGCCAGCGGCAAGATCCTCAAGCGGGAGCTGAGGGACCGCTTCGGCGCCCGATGACACCGGCGCGCGGGGGTGTCAGCCCGCGCGTTCCTCCACGACGCAGAGGATGTTGCCCTCACTGTCCTTGAACCAGGCGCCCCGCATGGTGTCCGACTCGGCCACGCCGTCGACCGTCTTGATGCCGGGCAGGTCGTAGTCCTCGAAGGCGACACCCTTGGAGCGCAGCTCCTTCATCTCGCTGTCGAGGTCGGCGACCTTCCAGCTCGCCAGGGTGTGCCCGGCCTGGCCGCCGTAGGGCGTCTCATAGAGGCCGATCGTGGTTCCACCGCACTCGTACCGGGTGTCCTCGGCCGACTCCCTGGTGAGGGGAAGACCGAGGGTCTCGGAGTAGAAGCGCTTGGCCCGGTTCATGTCGTTGACCGGAATGATCGCGGCTATGGGGGAGTCCGACAGCATCGCAACCACCTCCTCCCCCCAGGCTACGCGCCGCGGAGGTCCACGATCCGCTTGATCTTGCCCACCGAGCGCTCCAGCGTCTCGGGGTCGACCACCTCGACCGCGACCGACACCCCGATCCCGTCCTTCACCCCCGCCGCGATCGCCCGTGCCGCCTCCGCCCGCTCCTCGCCGGTCGCCCCCGCCCGGGCCTCGGCCCGCACGGTCAGGGCGTCCAGTCGGCCCTCCCGGGTCAGCCGCAGCTGGAAGTGCGGGGCGACGGCCGGGGTGCGGAGCACGATCTCCTCGACCTGGGTGGGGAACAGGTTCACCCCGCGCAGGATGATCATGTCGTCGCTCCGCCCGGTGACCTTCTCCATCCGCCGGAACACCCGCGCGGTCCCCGGCAGCAGCCGGGTCAGATCGCGCGTCCGGTAGCGGATCACCGGCATGGCCTCCTTGGTGAGCGAGGTGAAGACCAGCTCCCCCTCCTCGCCGTCCGGCAGGACCTCGCCCGTGAACGGGTCCACGATCTCCGGGTAGAAGTGGTCCTCCCAGATGTGCAGCCCGTCCTTGGTCTCCACGCACTCCTGCGCCACGCCGGGGCCGATCACCTCCGACAGGCCGTAGATGTCGACCGCGTCGATCGCGAACCGGTCCTCGATCTCCTTGCGCATCGCCTCCGTCCACGGCTCGGCACCGAAGACGCCCACCTTCAGAGAGGTCGACCGGGGGTCCACGCCCTGGCGCTCGAACTCGTCGAGCAGCGTGAGCATGTACGACGGGGTCACCATGATGATCTCGGGCCGGAAGTCCTGGATCAGCTGCACCTGACGGGCCGTCATGCCGCCCGAGGCGGGGATGACGGTGCACCCGAGCCGCTCGGCGCCGTAGTGCGCGCCGAGCCCACCCGTGAACAGGCCGTATCCGTACGCCACATGGACCTTGTGCCCGGGGCGGGCGCCGGCGGCGCGCAGCGAGCGGGCGACCACGTCCGCCCACATGTCCAGATCCCCTTCCGTGTAGCCCACGACGGTCGGCCTGCCGGTGGTGCCGCTGGAGGCGTGGATGCGCCGGATCCGGGACTGGTCGACGGCGAACATGCCGAAGGGGTAGTGGTCGCGCAGGTCCGCCTTGGCGGTGAACGGGAAGCGGGCGAGGTCCGCGAGCGTACGGCAGTCGTCCGGGGTCACCCCGGCCGCGTCGAAGGACCGGCGGTAGAAGTCGACGTTCGCGTAGGCGTGCCGCAGGGTCGCGCGCAGCCGCTCCAGCTGCAGCGCCGCCAGCTCGTCGCGTCCCAGCAGCTCGCCGCTGTCCAGCCAGTCCGTCATGCGCCGCTCCTCCGTTGTCGTAAAACGGACTACCGATCATTCGGTAGATCGTTCCCGGCCAGTAAAACCGGCGACACCCCCGGCTTGGCAAGGGGTCGGGAGAAGTTTTCCCGGCTCGTGCGACGGCCCCCACGGCGGAGCGCGCGCCGGGCTCGCGCGGCACGCGCCCACGCGCCCGGATGTCACGCCTTGGGGTGCTTTTGCGTGCGTCCGGACGGCCAGGCCGCAGGGCGTACGGAAGGGTGGGCGCGTCATGCCCACGGTTCCCGCCCGCCCGGACGGTGAGGACCGGATCGACGACCAGGTCCGGGAGGCAGGTTCCCCCCATGCTCGACACACGCGTCCACTTCTGGGCCGTACCCGACCTCACCGGGCTGGACTTCGACCCACTGCTCGCCCGGCTCCTCCACGAGGACCCCGTCACCCGCGTCCGGCTTCCGCACGGAGACGGACACGCCTGGCTCGTCACCCGCTACGAGGACGTCAAGTTCGTCTCGGTCGACCCCCGCTTCAGCCGCCAGGCCGTCTGGGGCCGCTCCATCACCCGCGCCGCCCCCCACTTCATCCCGATGGAGGGCGCCGTCGGCTTCGCCGACCCGCCGGACCACACCCGGATGCGGCGCGTCGTCGCCCGCGCGTTCGGCGCCCGCGCGCTGGGGGCGCTGCGCGACCACGCCCAGGAGGTCATGGACCGGCTCCTCGACCGGGTCGAGGAGCACGGAGCCCCCGCCGACCTCATGGAACTCGTCAACCGGCCGTTCCCGCTCGCCATGGTCAGCGAACTCATGGGCGTGCCCGAGGCCGACCGGCCGCTCATGGCCCGCTGGTCCGACGGCATCCTCTCCGCCGGCGGCGGCCGGGAGGCCGCCGAGCAGGCGAAGGCCGACCTGGCCCACTACTTCACCGAACTGATCGGCCGCAGCCACGGCACCGGCAAGGAGACGCTCGCCGCCGTCCTCGCCGACGCCGTCGACGACGACACGCTCACCGAGCACGAGGCCGTCGGCCTCGCCGTCCTCATCCAGATCGGCGGCGCGCACGCCGTCCGCAACAACAGCGCCAACATGGTGTACGCGCTGCTCACCCACCCCGGACACCTCGCCCGGCTGCGCGCCGAACCCCACCTCGTGCCGCAGGCCGTCGACGAACTCCTCCGCTACATCCCGCACCGCAACGCGGTCGGCCTCTCCCGGATCGCCCTGGAGGACGTCGAGGTCGGCGGGGTCACCATCCCGGCCGGCGAACCGGTCTACGTCTCCTATCTGACCGCCAACCGCGACCCGGCCGTCTTCCCCGAGCCCGAACGCCTCGACTTCGACCGCGGCCACAACCCGCACGTCGCCTTCGGCCACGGCCCCCACTACTGCCCCGGCTCGGCGCTGGCCCGCATCGAGTCGGAGATCCTCGTCCAGTCCCTCTGGACCCGCTTCCCCGACCTCCGTCTCGCCGTCCCCGACGAGGAACTCCGCTGGCAGCGCGGCGCCCTCATCCGGGGCCCCGAGACCCTCCCGGTCACCTGGTGAGAGGACCCGGCACCCCGTGACGACCACAGCGATCGGACCGGGCGGCGGGCTCGTCGTGCCGCCCGGCCACGGAAAGACCCTCACCACCGCGGCCCAGCACGTCACCTTCAAGGTGACCGGCGAGCACTCCCGAACCGCCTCCACCTTCGAGGTCGTCGTGCCGCCCGGCTTCGACGTCGGCGCCCACGCCCACGGACACAGCGAGGAGCTCTTCTACGTCCTGGAGGGCGAACTCGACGTCCTCGCCTTCGAACCCCTCGTCCGCACCCGGGACAGCTGGCGGGAGTGGGAGTCCTCCTCGGGGCAGCGGGCCGTCCGCGCCACCCGGGGCACCCTCATCCTCGTCCCGCCGGGCTGCCCGCACGCCTTCGCCAACCCCACCGGCGAACCCGTCCGGATGCTGTTCCAGGCATCGCCGCCACCCGACCACGAGCGGTACTTCGAGGAACTCATGGAGATCCTCGGTTCGGGCGGCGAGGTCGACCACGCGGCGATCGAACTGCTGCGGATCCGCTACGACATCGAGCAGATCACCCCCCTCCGGCACGACGCCACCGTTCGACAGGACACGGCCCCCCTTTCATGAACCCACCCGAGAACCACGGCCCGGTCGTCCACGACTGGGCCGTGACCCCGCTCCCCGGCACGGACTTCGACCCGCTGCCGCACCGGCTGCTGCGCGAGGAGCCCGTCGCCCGCGTCCGGCTCCGTCACGGCGAGGGCCACGCCTGGCTCGTCACCCGGTACGAGGACGTCAAGCGGATCGCCTCCGACCCCCGGATGAGCCGCGCCCTGACCGTCGGCCGGCCGATCACCTCCATGACCCCGCACAACCTCGCCCCGGCCGGCGGCGTCGGCCGCGCCGACCCGCCCGACCACACCCGGCTGCGCAAGCTGATCGCCCCCACCTTCGGCCGCCGGCGGATGAGGGCCCTGCGCGAGCACACCCGGCTGCGGGCCGAGGACCTCGCCGCCCGCACCCTCGACGCCGGCCCGCCCGCCGACCTCACCACCACCTTCATCGGCCCACTCTCCGCGACCGTCGTCGCCGAACTCCTCGGCGTCCCCGCCGCCGACCTCGACCGCGTCGACCGGTGGCGCGAAGGGATCCTGTCCAGCGACACCACCGCCGCCGAGGGGGAGTCCGTCAAGAAGGAGATCGCCGGCTACTTCGCCGACCTCGCCCGGCACCGCGCCGACCACCCCGGCGACGACCTGATCAGCGAACTGGCCGCCGCCCGCGCGGACGGCGGGATCAGCACCCCGGAGCTGGTCTCGACGGCCGTCATGCTCACCCTCAACGGCCTCGACGCCGTCCGGAACATCGTCGCCACCATGCTGTACGTCCTCCTCGTCCACCCCGACCAGACGCGGAAACTCCGCGCCGAACCCGACCGCCTCCCCGGGGCCGTCGACGAACTCCTGCGGTACATCCCGCAGCGCAACGGCGTCGGCATGCCACGCGTCGCCACCGCCGACGTCGAGGTCGGCGGCGTCACCATCCGTGAGGGGGAGGCCGTCTACGTCTTCTATCCGGCGGCCAACCGGGACCCCTCCGTCTACACCGAACCCGACCGGCTCGACCTGACCCGGCGGGAGGCACCGCACCTCGCCTTCGGCCACGGCGCCCACTACTGCGCGGGCGCCCAACTCGCCCGCATGGAAGCCGAAGTGATGCTCTCCACACTGCTCCACCGCTTCCCCGGCCTCGCCACGGCGGTGCAGCCCGAGCGCATCGAGTGGCGCCGCGGAACCGTCAACCGGGGCCCGGTCTCCCTCCCCGTGACCTGGTGACCTGGTGACCTGGTGACACCCCCAGGGGGAAGAGCGTCGTGACCGTCCCCCACTGAGTCGCGAGCGCCGTCAGGGAGTCCAGTGCGCGGGGCGGTCGAAGCCCTCGGGCAGCCGGGTGGCGGCGTTCCCGCGTGCCGAGTTCAGCTGGGGCTGCGTGAGGAACAGCGCGCCCGTCAGGTCCGCGCCCGAGAGATCGGCGTCGCGCAGGTCGGCGCCGATCAGATCGGCGAGCGACAGATCGGCCCCCGTGAGGTCGGCGGCGATGAGCAGCGCCCCGCGCAGGTCCGCGCCCCGCAGCGCGGCCCCGCGCAGCCGCTTGCCGATCAGGTCCGCCCCGCGCCGGCTCTTCGGCTTCCCGCCGGCCGTGGCGCGGACCAGCTCGCTCGTCCGCAGCAGCAGCGGGTTCACCTCGGCCCGTACGGGCGCGACGTCGAGCTTCTCCAGGGCGGCGGGCGTCCCCCGGGTGAGCGCCTCGACCCGGTCGAGCGCCGCGCGCAGCTCGGAATGGAGGGGACGAGCGGTCCGTAGCGCCAGGGCCTCGGTGAGGTACCGCAGCAGCTCGTGGAGCTGGCGCACCACCGGGAACACCTCGTACATCCGCGCCGCGGTCTCCGGCGCCTCGCGCCAGGACACGCCGCCGAAGGTCACCTGGGAGACGTGCTGGCCGGCGCCGAAGCAGTCGTACACCGTGCAGCCCTGGAATCCGCTCGGCCGCAGCCGGGTGTGGATGCCGCAGCGGAAGTCCTCCTGGAGGTTCCGGCACGGCTCGCCGGACGACTTGTTCACGGCGAAGTCGGCCGACTTGGCGAAGGGCAGCGCCACACAGCACAGGCCGAAGCAGTTCGCGCAGTCGCCGCGCAGCGCGGAATCCCGGATCTCGGGCACGGGGAGACGGTTCCTTCGGGGTTCGGGGACGGTCGGCCCACCGTATCGCGCTCTCCGCGAAACCGATTGCGAAGATCATCGGGCAGCGGTGAGGATCGGCGGCATGCCCATGTTCACGACGTACGACGGCACCCGACTCTCCTACCGCACCCTCGGGGAGGGGGAGCCGCTCGTGTGCCTGGCCGGCGGGCCGATGCGCGACGCGGCGTACCTCGGTGACCTCGGCGGGCTCGCCGCCCACCGGACCCTGGTCCTGCTCGACGCGCGCGGCACCGGCGACAGCGCCGAACCCGCCGACCCCGGCACCTACCGCTGCGACCGGCAGGTCGGCGACGTCGAGGCCCTCCGCGCCCACCTCGGCCTGGAGCGGATCGACCTCCTCGGCCACTCGGCCGCCGGCAGCCTCGCCACCCTGTACGCCGCCGCCCACCCCGCGCGGATCCGCTCCCTCGTCCTGGTCACCGCCGCCGGACAGGCACTCGGCGTCGGCACCACCGACGAGGAGTGGGACGAGGCCGTCACGGTGTTCGCCGACCGGCCGTGGTACGCGGAGGCCCGAGCCGCGCTCGACACGATCGGCCCCGACACCCCGCTGTCGCGGGTCTACGACATCGTCGCCCCCTTCGCCTACGGCCGCTGGGACGCGGACGCGCGGGAGCACGCCGCCGCCGGGTCGTGGCAACTGCGCTGGGACGCGGCGACCGCCTACCACGGCGAGGGCGCCTACGACCCGGAGGAGACCCGCCGCCGGCTCACCGGCCTCACCGCGCCGGTCCTCGTCCTGGCGGGGGAGTACGACGCGGGACCGACCCCGGCCAAGGCGACCGAGGCGGCGGCCTTCTTCCCGCACGCCGAACTCGTCGTCCTGCCCGGCGCCGGCCACTTCCCCTGGGTCGACGACGCGGAGGCGTTCGTCCGCCCCGTCGCGGCCTTCCTCGACCCGGAGGTCCGCACGGTCACGGTGGACGGGGTGCGCCTCGCCCACCGGGTCAGCGGACCCGAGGACGCCCCGCCGGTCGTCCTGGTCCACGGCCGCGGCGAGAACAGCACCACCTGGGCGGAGATCGCCGCCGACCTCGCCGCCGACCACCGCGTGTACGCGCTCGACCTGCGCGGCCACGGGCTCAGCGACCGGCCGGGCCGCTACGGCTTCGACGACTTCCGCGACGAACTCGGAGGCTTCCTGCGCGCCCTCGGCCTCACCGGCGCCACCGTCGTCGCCCACTCGATGGGCGCCGGCGCCGCCCTCCTCCTCGCCCAGCGGGAGCCCGGCCTGATCGGCCGCCTCGTCCTGGAGGAACCCCCCGGCTTCGTGCCGCTCGACCCGCCCCGCCCGCCGGCCGAGCGCCCCTCCGGCCCCCTCGCCTTCGACTGGGGGATCGTCCCGGCCACCGACACCCAGCTGAACGCCCCCGACCCCCGCTGGCGCGAGGAACTGCCCGCGATCACCGCCCCCACCCTCGTCCTCGCCGGCGGTCCCTCCAGCCACGTCCCCCAGGACCACCTGTCCGGCCTCGCCGACCTCATCCCCGGCGCCCGCCTCGCCACCATCCCGGCCGGCCACCTCGTCCACACCGGCCGGCCCGGCACGTTCCTCGGCGCGATCAGGGAGTTCGGCCTCCGCTGAGCACACCGAGGGAGCGGCCCGGGCTCACCCGCCGTGCCGCTCCCGCACGGCCATGACCTCGTCACCGTGCTCGAAGGCCCAGGCGCCGAACGCGCCGATGGGGCCGAGCAACGTCCGCCCCAGGTCGGTGAGTTCGTAGGACACCCGGGGCGGCGGGCCGGGGTCGTCGCGCCGTTCCACCAGCCCGTTGAACTCCAGCCGCCGCAGCGTCTCGGTGAGGACCTTCGCGCTGATGCCGCCGATCCGCCGGCGCAGTTCGCCGTGGCGGCTCGGGCCGCCGCGCAGGGACCAGAGCACCACGGAGTTCCAGGTGTTCGCCAGCAGGTCGAAGGCGAGGCGGGCACGGCAGTCGGCCAGGTATCCGTCGGAAGTCACGTACCAGATGGTGCCCGATCGGCTGCCTAGTGTCGTCTCCGGAAGCGCTCGAACGGGCGCGGAGAGGGGACGGGACGATGAGGATCGGCCTACTGGGAACGGGGAACATGGCGGACGCCCTCGCCACCCACTGGGTGCGGGCGGGGCACGAGGTGCTCGTCGGCGGACGCGACGCGGGGAAGGCGCGACGGCTGGCGACGCGCCTCGGCCCGGGCGTGGGCCACGGGAGTCTGCGGGCCGCCGCGGGATTCGGCGACGTGGTCCTGGCCGCGCTGCCGTACGGAGCGGGCGAGGGAGTCGTCGCGGACCTCGGCACCCCGCTGGCCGGCAGCGTCCTGCTCGACTGCGCCAACCCCGTGGGGCCCGGCTTCCGGCTGCTCACGGACGGCGGTCCTTCGGCGGCCCGGCGGCTCGCCGACGCGGCGCCCGGTGCGCGGGTGGTGAAGGCGTTCAACCTCTGCCACGAGGACGTGTGGCGGATGACCCCGCCCGTCTTCGACGGGCAGCCCCTGGCGGTCCCGGTCTGCGGGGACGACGCGGAGGCGCTCGCGCTGGTCGGGGAACTGGTGCGGGACACCGGCTGCGTGCCCCTGGCCGGGGGCGGACTCGACCGGGCCGGCCTGCTGGAGGCGACCGCCGCGCTCTTCATCGGCCTGTGGGTCGGCGAGGCGGCGGACGTCCGGGCGATGGCCCCGCCGCTCGCGTACGCGGCGGGGCCCCGGCGGGACTGACCCGGGTGTCCGGTGCCGGCCGTACGGGCCGGGTCCGCGTGGTTCAGGGGGCGGTGGCCTCGGCGTCCGCCTCCACCGCGACCGCGCGGGCCCAGCGATAGTCCGCCTTGCCGCTGGGGGAGCGCTGGATGCGGTCGGCGAGGACGAGCTGGCGGGGGACCTTGTAGCCGGCGAGGCGGGAGCGGCAGTGGGTCTGGAGGGACTCCAGGTCCAGGGGCGGGGCGTCGGCGCGGAGCTGGACGACGGCGGCGACGTGGTTGCCCCAGCGGGCGTCGGGGACGCCGGCGACGAGGGCGTCGTACACGTCGGGGTGGGACTTGAGCGCCTGCTCCACCTCCTCCGGGTAGACCTTCTCCCCGCCGGTGTTGATGCACTGCGAGCCGCGCCCGAGGACGGTGACGACGCCCGCCTCGTCGACGGTCGCCATGTCGCCGAGGAGGACCCAGCGCACGCCGTCCCGTTCGAAGAACGTCTCGGCGGTCTTGGCGGGGTCGTTGTAGTAGCCGAGCGGGACGTGGCCGCGCTGGGCGAGGCGGCCGGTCGCGCCCGCCGTGACGGGGGCGAGGGTCACCGGGTCGACCACCTGGGTGCGTTCGTTGACGTGGAGCCGGAAGCCCCGGGCCGGTCCGGAGTCGTCGGTGGCGCGGCCGTTGGAACCGGACTCGGTGGAGCCGAAGTTGTTGAGCAGCAGCACGTTCGGCATGAGTTCCTGGAGCTGGGCCCGCACGGTGTCGGACATGATCGCCCCGGACGAGGACAGGCTGAACAGGGCGGACAGGTCCGTGTCCCGGAGCGGTCCGCTCAGCGCGTCCACGAGGGGCCGCAGCATCGCGTCCCCGACCAGGGAGATGCTGGAGACCTTCTCCTTCTCCAGCGTCCGCAGCACCTCCTCGGGTACGTACTTGCGGTGCAGGACGACCCGCTGGCCGTAGTCGAAGGCGATGAACGCGGTGAGGGTGGACGTGCCGTGCATCAGCGGCGGCGCGGGGAAGAAGGTGATGCCGGCGCCGCCGGCCGCGACGCGTTCGGCCAGCTCCTCGGGGCGCTTCACGGGCTCGCCCGAGGGGTCGCCGCCGAAGAGGCCGGCGAAGAACAGGTCCTCCTGGCGCCACAGGACGCCCTTGGGCATGCCGGTGGTGCCGCCCGTGTAGATGATGAAGAGGTCGTCCGCCGAGCGGGGGCCGAAGCCGCGGTCGGGCGAGCCGGCGGCCTCCGCCTCGGTGTACGCCACGCAGTCGAGCGGCGGTGCGCCCTCGGGCGGGGTCCCCACCCGCACGAGGTGCCGCAGCTTCGAGGTCTGCGGCAGCGCCGCCGCGACCCGGTCGGTGAACTCGGCGTCGAAGACGAGTGCGGCCAGGTCGGCGTCGCGGTAGAGGTAGACGAGCTCCTCCTCCACGTACCGGTAGTTGACGTTGACCGGCACGATCCTGGCCTTGAGGCAGGCGAGGACGGTCTGCAGGTACTCGACGCCGTTGTAGAGGTGGAGGCCGAGGTGTTCGCCGGGCCGCAGGCCCGCGTCGAGCAGGTGGTGGGCGATCCGGTTGGCGGCCGCGTCGAGCTCGGCGTAGGTGAGGCGGCGCTCCGCGCCCGTCCCCGGGTGGTCGACGTACACCAGCGCCTCGCGCTCGGGGACCACGTCGACCACCGATTCGAACAGGTCGGCAAGGTTGTACTCCACCGTTCCTCCTGACGCCGGCTCGCACTGGCTCACATGGACTCGGCGGTCATTAGAGCGCCGACCGCCCGACGGCGGAAGGGGGTGTGCAGAAGAATCTGACTGAGTGTCAGAAAACTATTGAACTGGACCCCCGGCTCCTGCAACCTGTTCCAGAACTGGAGACGGGAGACCCCCATGGGCGGCACCGAACATCTCAGCGTCCGGCGCGAAGGCGCCACGCTCGTCCTCACCTTGAACCGGCCCGAAGCCAAGAACGCCCTCTCGCTGCCGATGCTCGTCGGTCTCTACGACGGCTGGCTGGAGGCCGACGCCGACGACACCGTCCGCTCGGTCGTCCTCACCGGTGCCGGCGGCGCGTTCTGCGCGGGCATGGACCTCAAGGCCCTCGCCGGCGCGGGAATGGCGGGCGAGCGGTACCGCGACCGGCTGAAGGAGGACCCCGACCTGCACTGGAAGGCGATGCTCCGCCACCACCGGCCGCGCAAGCCCGTCATCGCGGCCGTCGAGGGGTACTGCGTCGCCGGCGGCACCGAGATCCTGCAGGGCACCGACATCAGGGTCGCCGCCGCCTCCGCCACCTTCGGGCTCTTCGAAGTCCGGCGCGGCCTCTTCCCGATCGGCGGCTCCACCGTCCGGCTGCCCCGCCAGATCCCCCGCACCCACGCCCTCGAAATGCTCCTCACGGGCCGCCCCTACACCGCGGAGGAGGCCGCCCGCATCGGACTCGTCGGCCGCGTCGTCCCCGACGGCACCGCCCTGGACACCGCACTCGACATCGCCGAACGCGTCAACGCGTGCGGCCCGCTGGCCGTCGAAGCCGTCAAGGCGTCCGTGTACGAGACCGCCGAGATGACCGAGACGGAAGGGCTCGCCGCCGAACTGAAGCGGGGCTGGCCCGTCTTCGACACGGCGGACGCGAAGGAGGGCGCGAAGGCGTTCGCGGAGAAGCGGGCGGCGGTGTACCGGCGGGAGTGAACCCCCGCCGCAGGAGGCCCTGCGCGACGGCGTCCCCGACCGCAGGAGGCCCTGCGCG
This sequence comes from Streptomyces sp. NPDC059534, assembly GCF_042743475.1. Lineage (NCBI taxonomy): Bacteria > Bacillati > Actinomycetota > Actinomycetes > Kitasatosporales > Streptomycetaceae > Streptomyces > Streptomyces sp. NPDC059534. The sequence goes on along the minus strand of NZ_JBHWAQ010000013.1, from coordinate 98,486 downwards.
ACGGCGTCCCCGACCGCAGGAGGCCCCGCGCGACGGCGTCCCCGACCGCAGGAGGCCCCGCGCGACGGCGTCCCCGACCGCAGGAGGCCCCGCGCGACGGCGTCCCCGGCCGTAGGAGGCCCCGCGCGAGGGCGCCCCGCCGCAGGAGGCCCCCTCGGCGGCTCCCCCCCCCGCCGTATCCCCTCGTCCACCCCAACGAAGGAGCCGTCCCATGACAGCCGCCGCACCACCGCCGGAAGTCCTCCGCGCCCCCCTCGTCGTCGAGTTCCCCTTCACCCGCTCCCTCGGCCCCGTCCAGTCCGCCTTCCTCACCGGACTGCGCGAGCGGACCGTCCTCGGCGTCCGCACCGAGGCCGGACAGGTCCTCGTCCCGCCCGTCGAGTACGACCCCGCCACCGCGGCCGAACTCCGCGACCTCGTCGAGGTCGGGACCACCGGCACGGTCACCACCTGGGCCTGGAACCCGGAACCCCGCCCCGGCCAGCCGCTGGCCACCCCCTTCGCCTGGGTCCTGGTCCGCCTCGACGGCGCCGACACCGCCCTCCTGCACGCCCTGGACGCACCCGGCCCCGAGGCCGTCCGCACCGGCCTGCGGGTCCGCGTGAGATGGGCCGCCGAACGCGCCGGAGCGATCACCGACATCGCCTGCTTCGAGCCGCACGACAGCACCGCGGACCAGGAGGCCCGCGACCACGACGGGACGTTCGAGGACCCCGTCACCGGCATCGTCGCCGCCGCCCGCCTCGACTACACCTACAGCCCGGGCCGCGCCCAGACCCGCTACCTGCACGGGCTCGCCGAGCGCCGCACCGTCGGCGAACGCTGCCCGTCCTGCGCGAAGGTCTACGTGCCGCCCCGCGGCGCCTGCCCCACCTGCGGGATCGCCACCACCGACCAGGTCGAGGTCGGCCCGCGCGGCACGGTCACCACCTTCTGCATCGTCAACATCAAGGCGAGGAACCTCGACATCGAGGTCCCCTACGTCTATGCCCACATCGCCCTGGACGGCGCCGGGCTCGCCCTCCACGGCCGCATCGCGGGCATCCCCTACGACCAGGTCCGGATGGGCCTGCGCGTCGAACCCGTGTGGAGCGACGACGGCCGCTACCCCGACCACTACCGCCCCTGCGGCGAGCCGGACGCCGACTACGACACGTACAAGGAGCTGCTGTGACGCCGGACCGAGAGGTGGCCATCGTCGCCTTCGCCCAGAGCGACCATCTGCGCCGCACGGACGACCTCTCCGAGGTCGAGATGGTCATGCCCGTCCTGCACGAGGTGCTCCGCAGCACCGGGCTGAAGGCAGCCGACATCGGCTTCACCTGCTCCGGCTCCTCCGACTACCTGGCCGGACGTGCCTTCTCCTTCACCATGGCCCTCGACGGCGTCGGCGCGTGGCCGCCGATCTCCGAGTCCCACGTGGAGACCGACGGCGCCTGGGCGCTGTACGAGGCATGGGTGAAACTGCTGACGGGCGAGGCGGACACGGCGCTCGTCTACTCCTACGGCAAGTCCTCGCCCGGCTCCGTCCGCGACGTCCTCACCCGCCAGCTCGACCCGTACTACCTCGCCCCGCTCTGGCCCGACTCCGTCGCCCTCGCCGCCCTCCAGGCCCAGGCACTCGTCGACGCGGGCGCCACCGACGAACCCGCCCTCGCCGCGATCGCCACCCGCAGCCGCGAGGACGCGCGGGCGAACCCGCACGCCCAGCTGCCCGGCGCCCGCCCCCATGGCGCGTACGTCGTCCACCCCCTGCGTACCGGCGACTGCCCGCCGATCGGCGACGGCGCCGCCGCCGTGATCCTCGCCGCCGGCGACCGGGCCCGCGAACTCTGCGCCCGCCCCGCCTGGATCCGGGGCATGGACCACCGCATCGAGGCCCACTCCCTCGGCGTGCGCGACCTCACCGACTCGCCCTCCACCCGCCTCGCCGCCGAACGCGCCGGAGCCTTCGAACGGCCCGTCGACACCGCCGAACTCCACGCGCCCTTCACCTCCCAGGAAGTCGTGCTCACCCGGGCGCTCGGCCTCGACGACACCGTCCGGATCAACCCCTCCGGCGGCGCGCTCGCCGCCAACCCCGTCATGGCCACCGGGCTCGTCCGGCTCGGCGAGGCCGCCGCCCGGATCCACCGCGGGGAGTCCGACCGGGCCCTCGCCCACGCCACCTCCGGCCCCTGCCTCCAGCAGAACCTCGTCGCCGTCCTGGAAGGAGAATCCCGTGCCTAAGGAGCCCGTGGCGATCGTCGGGGTCGGCCAGACCAAACACGTCGCCGCCCGCCACGACGTGTCGATCGCCGGACTCGTCCGCGAGGCCGCCGTCCGCGCCCTGGAGGACGCCGAGCTGACCTGGGCGGACATCGACGCCGTCGTCATCGGCAAGGCCCCCGACTTCTTCGAGGGCGTGATGATGCCGGAGCTGTACCTCGCCGACGCGCTCGGCGCGGTCGGCAAGCCCATGCTCCGGGTCCACACCGCCGGCTCGGTCGGCGGCTCCACCGCCCTCGTCGCCGCCAACCTGGTCGCGGCGCGCGTCCACCGGACCGTCCTCACCCTCGCGTTCGAGAAGCAGTCCGAGTCCAACGCCATGTGGGGCCTCTCCCTGCCCGTCCCCTTCCAGCAGCCGCTGCTCGCCGGCGCCGGCGGTTTCTTCGCCCCGCACGTGCGCGCGTACATGCGCCGCACCGGCGCCCCCGACACCATCGGCTCCCTCGTCGCCTACAAGGACCGGCGCAACGCGCTGAAGAACCCGTACGCCCACCTCCACGAGCACGACCTCACCCTGGAGAAGGTGCAGTCCTCGCCGATGCTCTGGGACCCGATCCGCTACTCCGAGACCTGCCCGTCCTCCGACGGAGCCTGCGCGATGGTCCTCACCGACCGCACGGGAGCGGCCCGTTCGCCGCGCCCGCCCGCCTGGGTGCACGGCGGCGCGATGCGCAGCGAACCCACCCTCTTCGCCGGGAAGGACTTCGTCTCGCCCCGGGCCGGCCGGGACTGCGCCGCGGACGTGTACCGCCAGGCCGGCGTCACCGACCCGCGGCGGGAGATCGACGCCGTCGAGATGTACGTGCCGTTCTCCTGGTACGAGCCGATGTGGCTGGAGAACCTGGGCTTCGCCGCCGAAGGTGAGGGCTGGAAGCTCACCGAGGCCGGGGTGACCGAACTCGACGGCGACCTGCCCGTGAACCCCTCGGGCGGAGTCCTCTCCACCAACCCCATCGGGGCCTCCGGGATGATCCGCTTCGCCGAGGCCGCCCTCCAGGTACGGGGGGAGGCGGGCGAGCACCAGATCGACGGCGCGCGCCGGGCGCTCGGCCACGCCTACGGAGGAGGCGCCCAGTTCTTCTCCATGTGGCTGGTGGGGGACACCCCGCCCGCCGGCTGAGCCCCGGGGGCCGGCCGCGCCTACCCTGGCGCGTATGAACGCGGAACGTGATCTGACCCGGCTCCTCGCCGGAATGCGGCCGGAACTCGACCCCGGCCGGTACGTCTTCACCACGGTGGACGGCCCCGCCCCGGACGGGGTCGCCCCGGTGGTCACCGTCGCCGAGTCCGAGGGCCTCACCCTCGTCCTGCGGCAGGAGGAGGCGGACGCCGCCGGACTCGCGTACGACTACGTGGCGAGCCGGATCACCCTGCGGATCCACTCCGCGCTCGACGCCGTCGGACTGACGGCAGCCGTCGCGGGCGAGCTCGCCGCGGCGGGCATGAGCTGCAACGTGGTGGCCGGATTCCACCACGACCACCTCTTCGTCGAACATGCCAGAGCCGAGGAGGCGTTGGCCGCCCTCGACCGCCTCGCCGAGCGATCGGGAAGCTTGCCCGATTGACCGTTGCATACGGTGCCAACCGGCGTACGCTGGGGCTTTCGCGGGGCCTCCCGCCTGGCGCCGCCCCTCGTGCGCCGGGCGCGCGCCCCCGGTGTGGGGGTGGAACGTGGCACGACAGGGAGGCCGGCCGGCCCGGCAGGGATTCGGCCTCTTCGAACGCGAGGCGGCGCTCACGGCGGCCGAGGACGCGCTGGACCTGCTGACCGGCCTGGCCGAGGACCCGCCCTGGCCCGACCGCTTCCCCCTCCCCGCGCCCCGCGGAGCCCGGGGGCCCCACCTCGTCGCGGTCCCCGACAGCCCCGCCGCCGCCCACGGCGACCGGCCCGGCGGCGCCCCGCCGGAAGCACGCCGCCCCCCGGACGCCCCCTTCCCGGGCACGGGCGACGGGCGCCCGGACGCGACCGGCCCGGCGGACCCCGTCCACCACCCCGCCGACCTGACGCCCGACCGGCCGCGCACCGCCCGGCGCGGCGGCATCCTGGCCTACGCCGCGCCCGCCGGGCTCGGCAAGACCACGCTGCTGGCCGAGATCCGGCGCCGCGCGGCGGCCCGGGGCTGCACCGTGCTCTCCGCGCGCGGCGGCGACCAGGAACAGCGGGTGGCCTTCCACGTCGCCCGGCAGCTCCTCCAGCCGCAGCTGGCCCACGCCACCGACAGCGAACTGCGCGAACGGCTGGGCTCCTGGTACGACATCGTCGGCCCCGCCCTCGGGCTGCGCGCCGCCGGCGAGGGCTCGCCGCCGGACCCGCAGGGACTGCGCGACGGTCTCGACTGGGTCCTCACCCACCTCGCCGTCCGGCGCGCCCCGCTGGTCGTGGTCCTCGACGACGTCCACTGGGCCGACCCCGAGTCCCTCGGCTGGCTCGCCGCCTTCGCGCCGCGCGCCGAGGAACTCCCCATGCTGCTCGTCGTCGCCTACCGCCCCGACGAACTCCCGGACGAGGGAGCGGAGTTCACCGGACACCGGTCGGGCCGCCGACCCCTGGGCCTGGCCCCGCTCACCTCCGACGCCATCGCGAGCCTCGTCCGCGACCGCGTCGGCGCCCACGCCGACGACACCTTCTGCCGCGAGTGCTGGACGGTCACCTCCGGCAACCCCTTCGAGGCCGTCGAACTCGCCGCCAAGGTCCGCGACCGCGGCCTGGAGCCCACCGCGGGCGAAGCCCACGAACTCCGCGACCTCGCCGCCGCCCTCAAGGGCAGCGGCCTCGTCACCCGCCTCGAACGCCTCGGCACCGCCACCGTGCGCCTCGCCTGGGCCTGCGCCGTCCTCGGCACCGAGATCTCCCCGCAGCTCGCCGGGGCCGTCGCCGGCCTGGGCGGCGAGGCGGTCGCCGACTGCGCCGGCCGGCTGCGCGAGGCCCGCGTCCTCGCCGAGGCCGACAGCCCCGACGACCCCCTCGAATTCGTCCACCCCCTCATCGCCACCACCGTCTACCGGTCCATCCCCGCCGCCACCCGGGTCGCCCTGCACGGCCAGGCCGCCTGGTGCGTCGTCGACGCCGGACTCGGCCCCACCGCCGCCGCCCGCCACCTCCTGGAGACCCATCCGGAAGGCGACCCGTGGGTCGTCGGCCGGCTGCGCGCCGCGGCCGGCGAGAACCTCCGGGCCGGCGCGCCCGACGCGGCCCGCCGCTTCCTCGCCCGCGCCCTGCGCGAGCCCCCCGCCCACGACGACCGGGCCGCCGTCCTCTTCGAACTCGGCTGCTCCTCGCTCCTCACCGAGCCCGCGACCACCGTCAACCACCTGCGGGCGGCCCTGGAGGAGCCCGTCTCCGACCCCGAGCTCCGGCACGGCATCGTCTACCGCCTCTCCCAGGTCCTCGCCCACAGCGACCGCCTCGTCGAGGCGTCCGAGCTGCTCGGCCGCGAGGCCCGGCAGACGACCGACGCCCGCAGCCGGCTGCGGATGCAGGCCGAGAAGTTCATGTGGGACGCCTTCCGCGCCGACGAACCCGAGTCGCCGGCCCGCTCCCGCCGCCTCACCGCCCTCGCCGACCGGCTCACCGGCCGCGACCTCACCGAGCGGTACATCATCGGCCTGCGCGCCTGGGACGCCACCCTGCGCGCGGAACCCTCCGCCGTCGCCCTCGCACACGCCGAGCGGGCCCTCGAAGGCGGCCTCAGCTGGGCCGACGAGAGCCGTGGCTTCGAGGTCCCGGTCCTCACCGCCCTCACCTTCCTCTACGCCGACCGCCCCGGCCGCGCCGAGGAACTCTTCGCGGCCGGCACCGCCGAGTTCGAGCGCCAGGGCTGGCGCGGGGCGCACCTCTCCTTCGCGTACACCCTCCTCGGCTACATCCGCTACCGGCGCGGCCGGCTCGTCGAGGCCGAGGACTTCGTCCGGGCCGGACTGCGCCTGGCCGAACGCGTCGGACCGCGCACCCCCGCCCAGTGGTACGCGGTCGGCGTCATGATCGAGGTACTGCTCGCCCGCGGCCGCGTCGAGGAGGCCGCCCGGATCGCCGACGCGCACGACTTCGGCGAGCCCTTCCCCGCCGCCGTCACCTTCCCCGACTCCCAGACCGTCCACGCCGAGCTGCTCCTCGCCCGGGGACGCACCGAGGAGGCCGCCGCCGAGCTGGCCGCCGTCGGCCGCCGCCTCGACCCGCGCGGCATGCGCAACCCGGCCTGGTGCCCCTGGCAGCTCCACCTGGCCGTCGCCGAGGCCGCCACCACCCCCGGCCCGGCCCTGCGGACGGCCGAGGACGCCGTCGCCCGGGCCCGCCAGTACGGCGCGCCCTCCGCGATCGGCTCCGCGCTCCGGGTGACCGCCGAGGTCTCCGAGCCCTCCGCGCGCGTGAAGCTCCTGGAGGAGTCCGTCGACTGGCTCGACCAGTCGCCCGCCGCGTACGAGCTGGCCCGCTCCGTCGTCGCGCTCGGCGCCGCCCTGCGCCGCACCGAACGCGCCGGGGAGGCCGCCGAGCACCTCTACCGCGGCCTGGAGGCCGCCCAGGACTGCGGGGCCGACGGCCTCGTCGAGGAGGCGCGGGCCGAGCTCGCCGCGGCCGGTCTCCGCCCGCGCCCGCTGCATCCGGCCGGCACCGACACGCTCACCGCCCGTGAGCGCGCCGCCGCCGAGCTCACCGTCCGCGACCGGGACGCGGCCGCCGTCCTCGGGGTCGACGCGGCCGCCCTCGGCCGCCTCCTGTCGGCCGTCTACCGCAAGCTCGGCACCGACCGCACCGGCCTCGCCCAGGCCCTGCGGAACACCGACCGGGAGTCCCAGGACCCCGGCGGGGAAGGCTGACCGCACACGTCCGCCCGGCGCGTCGCATCGCGCGCCGGGACACGTACCATGGCCGTATGTCCTTCCTCCGCCGCCGCAGCGCCGCCACACCCGCGGGCCCGGACTTCGATGTCCTGGCCATGGACCCGGGAGACTGGCCCGGCAATCTCGGCGCCGGCCTGCTGCCCGCCCCCGACGGCTCCTGCCAGGGCGTGTTCCTCCGGTACGACCTGTTCGGCGGCCGCGGCCCCGCGATGATCATCGGGAACCTGCCCGAGGGCTCGCCGGCGCGCGAGCTCGCCGACGGGCAGATCCCCTTCGAGGTCGCCCAGCTCCTCGCGGCGCTGGAGAACGACGAGCCGGTCGACGTGCTCGACGCCGAGGACATGCCCGTGATGCAGGGCGACAACCTGCTGATCGTGCGTCGCCTCAAGCTCTCCGAGAGCCGCATCTCCTGCGTCCAGTTCGACCGCAGCGACAACGTCCTGGTGACGATCGCCAGTTGGGACCGGCCGATCACCGACGACCTCTACGCGCTGCTGAAGCCGCTGCCCGCCGAGCTGTTCCAGCAGGGCTGACGGGGGGCGGGGGCCGATGAGCGCACGCGTCGACAGCTGGATCTGGGCGGTCCGCCTGACCAAGACCCGCTCGCAGGCCGCCGCGGCCTGTCGGGCCGGGCACGTCAAGGTCAACGGCGAACGCGCCAAGCCCGCCCAGCCGGTGAAGCCCGGCGACGAGGTCCGGCTCTTCCACGGCGGACGGGAACGGATCGTCGAGGTCAAGGAGCTCCACACCAAGCGGATCGGCCCGCCGGTCGCCGCCGAGGCGTACGTCGACAACAGCCCGCCCCCGCCGCCGCGCGAGCACGTCGCCGTGGCCGCCGTCCGTGACCGGGGGACCGGCCGCCCCACCAAGCGCGACCGCCGCGAGCTCGACGACTTGCGCGGCCGACGCCCCTGACCGTCGTCCGCACCACGGCCCCGGGAGTCCTCCCGGGGCCGTCGCCGTACGTCAGCGCGCGACCGACCCGAGCAGCTCCGACACCCGCGCCGCCGAGGTGCCCAGACCGGTCGGCCCCTGCCGCAGAAGCGCCGTGCCGCTGCCCGCGTGCACGTCCTCCGCACCGTAACGCCGCACGTTCCGGTGCCAGTTGAGGATGCCCGCGAGCCAGTCCTCCAGCTCGCGCAGATACGCCTCGAAGGCCGACCGGCCCGCCGCGTCGAGCGCGAAGTGCTCGTACAGCAGCGGCACTTCGCGCTGCTTCAGGTGCTCGAACTGGCGCAGCCGCCCCCGCATGAGGTCGTCGACCATCGCCACCGCCGTCGGATAGTCGCAGTCGAAGAACGTCTGGAGCACCAGGACGCCGTTGTGCACCTCGCCCTCGACCTCGATCTCCTTCTGGTACGAGAAGAGGTCGTTGAGCAGCGTCGCGTAGTCCATCACCGCGTGTTCGAGGGCCTGGACGGTGCCCGAGCGGTAGAGCTCCGGCGGCAGCACCTCGGTGTGCCGCAGCCGGCACATCAGCGTGGTCAGCTCCGAACCGAAGGTGCTCCGCCGCATCTCGATGTAGTCGACGGGGTCGGGCACCCGGTGCTGGGCCTGGTTGTGCAGCTCCCACAGCCAGCTGTCCAGCATGAGGTCGAGCGCGGTCCGCAGCTGGGCGCGGGCCTCCGGGCCCATCGGACCCGCGGTCCGCGCCCACAGGTCGGCGAGCGAGCGCTCCAGCGGGTTCCCGGCGAGCGCCGCCCCCGACGCCGGATCGTCCTGCGGCATGCAGGACTTGAACCGTGCGGTCTGCTCCTTCGCCCCGAGGAGGTTGCGCGACCGCCCGAAGACGGACGGGTAGTAGTCGTCCGCGTACGTCCCCCAGGTCAGCCACTCGGCGCTGAGCACCAGCTCCTCGAGGGTGGCGTCCGGGTCGAGCCCGGCCGAGCACAGCGCCAGGTCGAAGCCCTCCGCCATCGGCCGGTCCCAGAGGTCGTCCAGGAGCCCCATCGACTCGGCCCAGTCCAGCGAGAGCCGGCGCGCCTCGGCGTGGTGGGGGCTGACGGCCAGCGGGTACGGCAGGTCGAACTCCGGCAGCAGCGAGGGGCCGACGCGCTGGTGCGGCACATGCGTGAGCGACCGCAGCCGGGACGCGGCCGGCCGCCCGAAGAGGGTCCGGATGTCCAGCGCGGACGTGCCGAGGACCCCGTCGAGCCGCGAAGGCCCGGCGACCATGCCCTCGTTCATGTAGCGGCTGGAGCGCATGTGCCACTCGTGGCCGCCGGACTGCCAGTCCTGGAGCCCCTTCGCGTACGCCGCCACGGCCGCGCACTCGGCCGCGTCCAGGCCCTTCTCGGCGGCGAGTCGGGGCACCTCGGTCAGGGCGGTGTTCTCGAACTGCTGGAGCCGCGAGGTCAGCAGGTCGTTGACGGCGTTCGCCGCCTCCTGCGTGGTGCAGCCGAGGAACCGCTCCAGGACCAGGACGCCGTTGCTGTTCTCGCCCTCGTCCTCGACCTCGCGCTGGTACGAGAAGAGGTCGTTGCGCAGGTGGACGGCGTCCGAGAAGGCATCCCTGAGCACGCGCAACGGCCGGGAGTACGCCACCCGGGCGGGGACCTCGGCCCCGGCCGCGTACTCGACGAGACCGGCCGACCAGGGCGCGCCGCCCACCTTGCGGCGCATCTCGATGTACTCGACGGGGTTGGCGATCCTTCCGTCGTTGATGTTGTCGAGCTCCCAGAGGGACTCGTAGAGCAGGTGCTCCGTCGCCTCGGCGAAGCGCACGCGCCACCCCTCGGACATCGACGGGACGGTCCGCCGCCAGAGGTCCGCGAGGCCCGCCTCGACGGGGTTGGTCGGCTCGGGCATGCCGGTCGCCGGGTCCGCCGGCATGAACAGGGGCAGCCGGTCCAGGTACGCCTTGCCGCCGGCCCGGTCCTGGGTGCGCTTGAAGATCTCCAGGAAGTGGTCGTCGAAGAAGAAGACCCAGGTGTACCAGTCGGTCACCAGGTCGAGTGCCTCCCCGTCGCAGTCGGGGTGGGTGTACGAGCAGAGCAGCGCGTAGTCGTGGGAGGTGAGGTCGTGCTCCTCCCAGACTCCCGAGCCCTCCAGCATCCCCATCGCGCGCGCCCAGTCACGCGTGTGCGTGCGGGCGGCCTCCACATGGGGATTGAGCCGCGCCGGATACGGAACATAGAAGTCCGGCATAACGAAGGGCTGAGGCATGTGCTGGGGGGCCTTCCGGTGAGCAGCGGCTGTGTGCGGGCCCAGCCTTACCCGTGGCCCGTACGGCGCACGCGATCTCCCTAATAGTCGTATGAACGCCGAAGGGGTGGCGCCGGATCGTTCCTCCGGCACCACCCCGTAGCTTTCGGCCAGACCTCCGTCAGCTCTGGGAAACCCGCACGTCAGCGGCCTTCACAAAGGCGACCCGATGGCCGAACTGGATCTCGTAGTACTCCTCCTGGCCCTGGACCACCGTGTGCCCCGTCGGGTCGAACACCGGCGCGAAGTAGTACTCGCCCGGAGTGCGGTCGCCCACCACGTACCGCTGGCCGGCGAGCAGCTTGTACGGCAGCGGCGACACCGACTGCACCGGCACGCCCACCGGATACGCCGACGCCTCGGGATAGGCCCGTCCGTACACCGGCACCTCCGCCAGCCCCTCACGAGGAGTCAGGACGAGCCCCCGCGCGTTCACCGCCGTCGGCTCGGCCTTCGGGTTGGCGAACCACGCCTTCTGGCCGAGATACCAGATCGCCGTCCAGTCGCCCTGCCGCTCCGCCACCGCGAAGCTCTGCCCCGTCGAGGCCCGCGCCCCGGTGTCGTTGACCCCGGTGGTCGAATCCTGCCCGCCCGGCCGCAGGCCGATGTCCTTCACCAGGGGCGCGTCGGCGCTCGGTGCGGTGTGCAGTCGCACCGCACCGCTCCCGTGCGGCGCACACGCCTCGCCCGCCGTCGCACAGCCCGTGTAGACCGGCCGGTGGGTGCCGTACTCGGGCCGGATCGTCACCACGCCCGCGCGCGGGCCCGCGCTCGGCGTGATCGGCCGGCCGAGCAGCTTGAAGTAGTGCGCCCAGTCCCAGTACGGCCCCGGGTCCGTGTGCATGCCCTTGATCGTCGACGTCACCGTCCCCGGCACGGTGTCGTGCCCGAGGACGTGCTGCCGGTCCAGGGGGATGTCGTACCGGTCGGCGAGGTACCGCACCAGGCGCGCCGACGTCCGGTACATCGCCTCCGTGTACCAGGAGTCCGGCGAGGTCAGGAAGCCCTCGTGCTCAAGACCCACGGACTTGGCGTTCACGAACCAGTTGCCCGCGTGCCAGCCGACGTCCTTCAGCGGCAGGTGCTGGGCGATGTGCCCGTCGGAGGAGCGCAGCGAGTACTGCCAGGACACGTACGTCGGATCCTGCACCAGCTTCAGGGTCACGTCCCACGTGGCCTCGGTGTCGTGGATCACGATGTAGTCGATCGACTGCGACGCCGGCCGGTTCGCCTTGTCGTGGTTCCCGTAGTCGCCGTCGCCGAACTCCTCGTACGGCGCGGGGATCCACTCGCAGGCCACCGACCGCGGGCACTCCACCGGACCGCCGGCCGGCCGCCGCAGCCCGAGCGCGGTCAGCTGCTCCGTGGCGGGCGCCACCTGGGGAGCGGCGGGAAGCGTCACCAGCTGACCGCTGTCCGTCGTCCGCGACTCGCCGGTCCGGATCACGTCGAACACGTCGTTCGCGTACGTCGCCGCCGTCGCCGAGTCGTCGGCACCGGAGTACGCCGCCACCGCCCCGTACCAGTCGGCCGGGTCGGCGCCGGCCGGAAGCCCGGACTCCCGCTGGGCCGCGGCGAGCAGCGCCGCCCCGCCCTCGATGTTGGCGGCCGGGTCGGTACGCAGTTCCTCGGCGGGGATCCCGGACAGCGCCGAGGCCCGCTCCAGGGTCCGCAGCCGGCCGGGCAGCTGCTCCGGGGACGGGATCTCCGCACCGGCCCCCGTGCGCGGCGCCCGCGAGGCGTCCCCCCGGGCGTCCTCCTCACTCCCGGAGTGGTGCGGGGCGGCCTCGGCGAGCGCCGTCACGGCGTCCGTCAGGTGCATCGGCCCGTAGCCCCCGGTCACGCTCGGCGCGCCGCCGTGCGCGTCCCACCGCGACTGGAGGTACGAGACGGCGAGCAGCACGCTCTCCGGCACGCCGTGGCGTGCGGCCGCCCGCGCGAACTGCCCCTGGAGGGCACCCGCCTCGGGTACGTCGGCGCCCGCGGGCGGAGCGGCGGACAGCAGGGGGAGCAGCAGGGCGGCGGACGCCACGGCGCCCACCGCCCTCGGCACCCGGTTCGGTGACATACGTCTGCGGGACGCGGAACGGAGCAAGGCAGCCTCCAGGGGCGGGGGTGGCGCGGGGGCGTGCGGGACCGAACCCGTACAGGGGTATCGGGTCCCGGACGATCCGTCAATCACGCCTGCACACACGGAAGTTCCCACGTCAGGGCGGGAATGGAGGCCAGGTGGCGGAGTTTCGCGGAGATGGGTCCCGGGCCTGGGGCGCGTCAGTGGAGTGGACCAATGACCGCAGCGCCGAGGCGCTCCGGAGGCGGACGAGCCGGTGCGGCCCGGGCCCCGGGGGGCGGGCGCCGGGGGCGGCGCCCCCCCCCGGGCCCCACGGGACGGGCCCCCCGCCGCGGGAGAAGATTAAAA
>NZ_JBHWAQ010000013.1:0-85746 GCF_042743475.1 Streptomyces sp. NPDC059534 | reverse complement strand
TATATCCCCCTGATCGGTCTGCTGTGCTCCGTCGGCGCGGGGGTCGCCGGGCTGGTGGCGCGCGGCGCGGGCCGCCCCGCCGTGCCGCTGCCGGCGCCCCGCGCCGCCCCCCCCACCCCCCCGTTCCCGTCGGTCGGGCCCGCCCTTCAGCGCGTCCCGACCGCCGCGCGCACGGCCCGCCGTGCCATGGCGCAGTCGTCGTGCAGCCGCCTCAGGAGCAGCCGCTGTTCCTCACCGGGCGTGAGCGCCCCCGAGGGCACCGGCACGGAGCCGGCCGGCGGAGCCTCCTTCATGGTGCGCTGCACCGCCGTCTCGTACGTACGGATCTCCCGCGTCAGCACGATCATCAGGTTGACCAGGAAGGCGTCCCGGGAGGCCGGTCCCGCCTGCTGGGCGAGCTGACTGATCTGGCGCCGGGCCAGCGGCGCGTCCCCGAGCACCGCCCACAGCGTGGCCAGGTCGTACCCGGGGAGGTACCAGCCCGCGTGCTCCCAGTCGACGAGGACCGGACCGGCGGGGGAGAGCAGGATGTTGGAGAGCAGCGCGTCACCGTGACAGAACTGCCCCATCCCCTGCCGCCCGCCCGCGTGCGCCAGACCGTGCATCAGCTTCTGCAGGTCGTCCCGGTCCCGGTCGGTGAAGAGGCCGAGCTCGTGGAAGCGCGCGATCCGGGTGCCGTAGTCCAGCGGGGCGTCGAAGGTCCCGGCCGGCGGGCGCCAGGCGTTGAGCCGGGCGACCGCGCCGAGCGCGGCCCGCACGTCGGCCCGCGGCGGCGCCTCCACGGGGTGGCGCGACAGCGCCGCCGCCCGCCCGGGCATCCGCTCGATCACCAGCGTGCAGTTCTCCGGGTCCGCCGCGATCAGCCGCGGCGCCCGCACCGGCGGACGGTGGCGGACGAAGGAGCGGTAGGAAGCTATCTCGTGCCGGAACCGCTCGACCCACGCGGGGGAGTGGTCCAGTAAACACTTCGCGACCGCCGTGGTCCGCCCGGTCGTCCCGACGATGAGGACGGAACGGCCGCTGCGCCGCAGCACCTGCACCGGGTTGAACTCCGGGCAGATCCGGTGGACCGAGGCGATCGCGATCTTCAGCTGCGCCCCCTGGGGGCCGGACAGATCGATTCTCCCGCTGACCGGCTGGGTACCGGTGCCGCCCGTCCAGCGCCTCGGCCGGACGGCCTGGGGCGCGGGAGCGAGGTACGGACCGGCGCCGGCGGGGACGATGCGGTGCTGCGGCCGGGGCGGGGCGGACACGGAGGACGATGCTGTGTACATGGAGGTGACAGATCCCTTCGTGTGCCGACGAGTTGCGTGCGTCGCCCCGCCCGCTCCCCGGGTCCGCACCCTGGGGAATGAGGGCCGGTCGGCGGTGCGGGGTGGCGCGTTCATACCTGACACCCGGGCGCGGGTGGCGGAACATCGGGCGCACCCTGGCGAACCCTGGCGAATAGTCGCCAGCCCTATGACAGCGGGCTACTGTCAACTCAGCCGAGAACCTGGGGGCTTAGACGTGACCGGACAAACCAACACCCGCCTTGCGGACCTCTTCGGCCTGGCCGGCTGGTCCAAGGGCGAACTCGCGAGACTCGTCAACCGGCAGGCGGCGGCCATGGGCCACCCCCAGCTGGCGACCGACACCTCGCGGGTCCGGCGCTGGATCGACCGGGGCGAAACGCCCCGCGATCCCGTCCCCCGGGTGCTGGCAGCACTGTTCACCGAGCGACTCGGCCGTGTCGTGACCATCGAGGACCTCGGGTTCGTACGACACGGGCGCAGCGGAAAGCGGCAGGACGTCAGGAAGACGGAGAACCCTGACGGGCTGCCCTGGGCACCCGATCGTACGGCGGCGGTCCTCACCGAATTCACGGGAATGGACCTCATGCTCAACCGACGCGGCCTGGTGGGCGCGGGTGCCGCGCTCGCCGCCGGTTCCGTACTCACCAACGCCATGCACGACTGGCTGCAGACCGACCCCGCCCGCCAGGGCGGCGCTCAGCGGGCCACCGATCCCCTCCACGCCGACCCCGCTGGGTTCGACCGCTACGAGGCCGCCCCCATCGGGTCGGAGGAGATCGAGGCTCTGGAGCACTCGGTGGAGGTGTTCCGTGCCTGGGACGCCTCCCGGGGCGGCGGCCTCCAGCGCAAGGCGGTGGTGGGCCAGCTCAACGAGGTGGGCGGCATGCTCGCCTACCGTCACGCCGACCACCTCCATCGGCGCCTGTGGGGCGTCGCCGCCAACCTCGCCGTCCTCGCGGGCTGGATGTCGCACGACGTGGGCCTCGAACCCACGGCGCAGAAGTACTTCGTCATCGCGGCCCACGCGGCCCGAGAGGGCGGCGACCGGCCCCGCGCCGGCGAGGCGCTCTCCCGGGCGGCCCGCCAGATGGTGCACCTGGGCCGGCCCGACGACGCCCTCGACCTCATGAAGCTGGCGAAGGCCGGCTCCGGTGAGCGGGTGCTGCCGAGGACGCAGGCGATGTTCCACACGATCGAGGCGTGGGCGCAGGCGTCGATGGGCCGGGGCCAGGCCATGCGCCGCACCCTCGGCGAGGCCGAGGACCTCTTCGTCTCCGACCGGGGCGACGAGAAGCCGAGCTGGATGCAGAACTTCGACGAGGCCGACATGCACGGCATGCAGGCGCTCGCCTACCGCACCCTCGCCGAGCACGACCCGGCCGCCGCCGTCCCCGCGCAGCGGCACGCCAAGCTGGCGCTCGAACTCCGGCGCGGCGGCCACGACCGCTCGAAGCTCTTCGACCACATCTCGCTCGCCTCGGCCTGCTTCATCGCCGACGACCCCGAGCAGGCCGACCGGTACGCCCGGCTCGCCCTCATGTCCATGGGGGACACCTCGTCCCACCGGACCTGGGTCCGCCTGCGGGAGATGTACCGGCTCACCGGCCAGTACGCCGGCTACTCGAAGATCGAGCACCTGCGCGAGGAGATCGAACTCGCCCTGCCCCGCTCCCCGGTCCTCCGCCCGAGGAACGGGCAGGTCTGAACCCTCCCGCCAAGGCAGGAGGGTCCGGAGGCCGAAGCGCCTGCGGGAACAAGGGGCCGGGCCCGGAACTCTCGGCGGGCAGGGCCCGGGCGGCTCAGTGGCCGACCCGGACCACCATCACGCAGGCGTCGTCCTCGCGCTGCTCCTCGCCGAACTCCTCGACCACCGCGCGCACACCGTCCTGGGCGTCCCGCGCCCCGGCGAGCCGGGGGCCGAGGGCCAGGAGCCGGCGTGCTCCGGTGTCGTCCCCGAAGACACCGGCGGCAGCGCTGCCGCGCGTCAGCCCGTCGGTGTGGAGGACGAGTACGTCGCCCGGCAGCAGCCGGGTCTCGGCCTCGCCGTACACGGCTCCGGTCGTCGCCCCGAGCAGGACGCCCTCGGGCCGGCGGAGGACGTGCCCCGTCCCGTCGCGGAACAGCAGCGGGGCGGGGTGGCCGGCCTGCGCCCAGGTCAGCCGCTGGGCGACCGGGTCGTAGCGGCAGCACATCGCGCTGCCGAGCGCGGGCTGTACGGAGGTCTCCAGGAGCTGGTTGAGGTGACCCATCAGGGCGGCGGGCCGGATCCCGGCGACGGCCATGCCGCGCAGCGCGCCGAGGAGCATGGCCATGGAGGAGGTCGCGGCGACCCCGTGGCCCGTCAGATCACCGACGGTGAGCAGCGCGTCCCCGTCCGGCAGGGCGAGCGCGTCGTACCAGTCGCCGCCGATGAGACCCGTCGTGGCGGCCGGCAGGTAATGGGCGGCCACGTCGAGCGGGGCGGGGCCGTCGTGGGCGAAGCGGAGCGAACCGCGCCACGGCGGGAGCACCGCCTCCTGGAGTTCGACGGCGACCCGGCGCTCGGTCTGTTCGATCTGGCGGCTGCGCTCCAAGCTGTCGCGGCTCTCGCGGACCGCCCGCTGGCTGCGCCGCAGTTCGCTGACGTCCCGTAAAACGGCCCACATCGAGGCGGTGCAGCCGTCGGTGTCGAGCACGGGTTCGCCGGTCATGTGGACCGTGCGCACCCGGCCGTCCGTCCGTACGATGCGGAACTCGCCGTCGATCGGCTTCCCGTCGATCAGACAGTCGGTGACCATGGCCTGGAGGACGGACTGGTCCTCGGCGAAGACCATCGAGGGCATCTCGTCGAGCGACATCGGGCCGCTCTCGTGGGCGCGGCCGAAGATCTGGTAGAGCTCCTCCGACCAGCTGACCTCGTCGGTGAGCAGGTTCCACTCGGCGCTGCCGACCCGGGAGAGCAGCGAGCCGGTGCGCGGCGGGGCGGCCTGGCCGTACGCGGTGCCGGGGTCCGTCACGAGCGCGTCGTCCAGGGCGCCGTCGAACTCGGTGGCGGCCTCGGTCTCGGCCTCGGTGCCGGGGTCCGACACGGGCGGGAGCTCCGCCGGGACGCCCGCCCGCAGCTGGCCCAAGTGGGCGCCGAGGTCGTCGAGTTGATGCACGGCGAGGTCGCACAGGGCGCGCTGCCAGCGCTGCTGGGGATCGTCGTCGTCCGCCACGGCGTCCCGGCGCACGGCGTCGACCTCACCGCGCAGGCGGCGGGTCTGCGAGATCAGCGCGTCCACCGCGCCCGGCTCCGGCGGCTGGGCGGGGCGGTCCGCGAACAGATGGGACGGCATGTCGAACTCCGATACAGGCGCGGGCGGCCAGGTGTGAAAGGGAGGCCCGTATACGACTGTTGCACAGCCCGGCACAGCCCGTAAGGGATTTGGCAACACTCGATCCGGTGGTGCTTCCGGCATATGTCAAAGGCCCAGCGATTATCGGCCAGGGCGCGACGCGTTACGGTGCTGGGGTGGTGAACGACGACGGGAACGGCACGGTGGGCACGTACACGGCGGTCACGGGCGGGGCGGGTACGGGCGCGGCCACGGGAACGACGGCCGGGAGAACGGGTGCTCGTACGGCGGGCGCGCGTACGGCGGGAGGCGGCGACGGCGCCACGGCCCCGGTGGGCACCGCGCTCCTGCTCGCGGCCGCACCCGCCGGGCGCGGCCGCGCCATGGACGCCGCGTCCGTCCTGCCGGCCCTCGCCGCCGTACCGCCCGGGGTCCTCACCGGGACGGCGGCCGCCACGGTCGTCGAACTCGCCGACCCCCTCGACCCGCAGACCGTCCTCACCCGCCTCCGCGCCGCCGCGTCGAGCCCCGGCCCCCTGGTCGTCTGCCTCGCCGGCCAGCTCCACCTCGACCGCCGCCAGGAGCTGCCCCACCTCGCCCTCGCCCGCACCACCCCGGCCACCCTCCGCTACACGGCACTGCCCTGGCACTGGCTCGCCGGGGAACTCGGAGCCCGGCCGCCCGGCACCACGACCGTCGTCGCCGACCTCGCCGCCGACCCCGACGTGTGGCAGCGCCTCGCCGCCGTACCCGAACTGCTGCACCTGGGCCCGGGACCCCTGCTCTACGGACGGGTGACGCCCGCCCCGCGCCGAGGCGAACCCACGACCCCCGACTATCTCCGCGCCTGGGCCGAACTCTGGCGCTCCGGCGCCCGCCTCCCGCATGCCACCCTCCACGCGGAGGCCGCCGCCGGGACCGCCGCGGCGACCGCCGAGACCCGGTTCCTCGCGCCGGCGCCCCCGGCCGTTCCCGCTCCCGCCGTGCCGCAGGACCCGCACCCCGCGATCCTCGCCGCCGCCATGGCCGGGCGCCACGGAGAGGCGGCGGCCGTCGCGGCGGCCTGGGAACACGAGGCCCTGCGCCGCCACGGACCCCAGTCGCCGGAAGCCGTGCACTGGACCGAGGTACGGGCCGACCTCGCCCGCCTCGCCGGGGAACCCGCCCGCAGCTGCGAACTCTGGCTCGCCGCCGCCGAGGCCCGCCTCCGCCTCCGGCAGCGCCCCGACGACCCGGACGTCGAGGGCGCCGTCGACCGCGCCCACCACCAGTGGGAACAGATCGCCGACCCCGCCCGCGCCCGCTCCCTCGGCCCCACCCTCGTCGCCCTGCGCCGCCGCGTCCCCGGCCGCCAGCCCGGAGCCCTCGCCGCCCTCACCCGCCGGCTGGGCTGAACGACACCGAGCGACCGGCGGCCCGACCAGCCCCGGCGGGGCCGACCAGGTGCGACCGGGTCGCGGCGCGGCCGCCGGGCGGCCGCACCCGGTGACTCCGGGGCGGGGCGCGGCCGGTGGGGTCCCACCCGGTGGGTCAGGCTCGCGCCCTCCCACGCACCCGATCGCCCCCGTTCCCGCTCCCCTTTCCGGCTTCCTCCTCCTTCTTCCCCCATTCCTCGTGACGAAAGGCCCACGCGTGACCTCGCTCGCCACCGCTCAGCGTTCGCTCGCCGATCCGTCCGTGCGCCACCCGCTCTGGCCGCCGTTGACGCGGGGCTGTCCGATCACGTCCACGGACGAGGTCGCGTACCCGCTCGACATCGACTACGCCTACGGCGACGTCCCGGCCGACCTCTTCAGCCGCCCGGCCGCCCACGGCCTGGAGCGATGGGCCCCGCTGCTGCCGCCCCTCGCGGCGCCCGGCCTCGGCGAGGGGAACACCCCGCTGGTCGAACTCGCCGACGGCGTCTGGGTCAAGGACGAGTCGCGCAACCCCACGTGGAGCCACAAGGACCGCCTCAACCGGGTCGCCGTCAGCGCCGCCGTCGCCTCGGGCGCCCAGGGCATCGTGGTGTCCTCGTCCGGCAACCACGGGGCGGCGGCCGCCGCCTACGCGGCCCGCGCCGGGCTGCCGTGCGCCGTCTTCACCTCCCCGGACGCGCCGCCCGCCGTCGCCTCCCACCTCCGCGCGTACGGGGCGACGGTGCTGACCGTGCCGTACGACTCCGTCCGCCCGCTGATGCGCCGGATCGTCGACGAGCTCGGCTTCCAGAGCGTCAGCAGCGTCACGGACACCGCCCACACCGGGCACCCCTTCGGGCCCGAGGGGTACAAGACCCTCGCCTACGAGATCGCACTCGACCTGGGCCGGGCGCCCGCGGCGGTCCACCTCCCCACCGGATACGGCGAGTTGCTGTTCGGCGTGGCCAAGGGATTCCAGGAGCTCGCCCGACTCGGCGTGACCGACTCCGTGCCCCGTGTGTACGCGACCGAACCCGCCGCCGCCGGCGCCCTCACCGAAGCCCTCCGTACGGGCCGGCCCGTCGCCCGCGTCCCCGTCGGTCCCACCACCGCCTACGCCATCGACTGCGAGATCAACAGCTATCGCGGCGTCCTCGCCGTCCGCGAGACCGGCGGCGCCGCACGTACGGTGACGGACGAACAGATGGCCTCCGCACAGGCCGAGTTGGCGCACCAGGGCCTCTGGTGTGAGGTCTCCTCCGCCGCCGGGCTCGCCGGCTTCCGCGCGCATGGACCTGACGACACCGGCGGCCCGGTCGTCTGCGTGGTCACCTCCAGCGGTTACAAGGACATCGGCACCGCGAGGGAGACCTACGTGCCGACGGCCCCGGACTGGCCGTCCCTCAGAGCCGCGCTGACGGAGCCCGGCGCGACGGGACGGCGCGGTCGCTGAGGGCAGACGCGGGGGACGGCCGCCACCGGTCCCGTACCGCACCGTCCATCACAGGAAGCACACCGCCCGGATTCCCGGCGGAACACCATCACAGCCTCCCAGAGGAGTAACACCCATGAACACGCCGCCTTCGTCGCCGTCGCCGTCGCCGTCGCCGTCCGGAGCGGAGCACCCGGATAGGACGCCCGTCCGGGTCGGCGCCCTCGTCCCGCTGACGCGGCCCGGATGGACCGAGTCGGGCCGCCACCTGCTGGCCGGACTCGAGCTGGCCGTGCATGAGGTGAACGACGGCGGAGGGATCGGTGGCAGGCCGCTGGAACTGGTCGTCCGGGACACGGCGGCGGACCCGGGGCGGGCCGCGGCGGCCGTGGACGAACTGGCCGGGCTGGGCGTGGCCGCCGTGGTCGGTGAGTACCACAGCGTCGTCGCCCGCGCCGCCGCCGCCCGGGCCGACGCACTCGGCGTGCCGTTCCTCTGCTCGTCCGCCGTACTCGACGCACTCACCGAGGAGACGACGGAGTGGGTGGCGAGGGTGGCCCCGGCGCAGTCCCACGGGTGGCGGATCTACGGGGACTTCCTTCTCGGAGCGGGCCGGCACCGGATAGCCGTCGCCACCCAGCCGAGCGTCTACTGGGCGACCGGGACCCGCCTCCTCAGGGACCACCTCGCCCCGCACGGCGGTACCGTCGTCGAACTCGACGCCGGCGCACTCACCCCCGAAGCCTTGTGCGACGCGCTCGTCGACCACGGCGCGACGGCACTCCTCCTGCTGGTCGGCATGCCGGAGCCCGCGGTCCCCCTCGTCCGGGCCGTACGCGCCGACCGGCGGCTGCCGGAGATCCTCATCGGAGCCCCGGCGGGACAACCGGAGACGGCCGAGTGGATGGCCGCGCTGGGGCCGGACGGCGCCGGTATCCCCTTCCTGCGCTATTTGCCCGAACAGCTCGGCCCACTCGGCGAGCGCGTCCGGGCCCGGCTCCGCGAGCGGATCGGCGAAGCCCCGTCCTTCGTCGCCTTCGAAGGCTGGGACACCGTCACCGTCCTCGCCGAGGCCCTCCGCTCCCACGGCACCGACCGTGCCGCCATCGCCGCGTCCTGGCCGTACTTGGCGGTCGAGGGCACGCGTGGGCCGATCCGCTTCTCCCGCCCGTCGGCCCTCACCGTCTGGCAGTGGGCGTGGGCCCCCGTGCAGGTCGCCGACCGCGACCCGGCGGCGCCCGACCGGTTCCGCATCCTCCACACCGGCTGACCGTGCCGGAGGCCGCCCCAGCCCCCGGCCGCTCCCGCTCCCGGGCCGGCACCCGCGCCCTTCGTCGGGAGCACGACCCGGATGCCGAACACTGAGATGATCGGAGGCATGACCGTCTGCCCGCACTCCGCCCCGCTCCCGGCGCCGATCGCCTCCACCGGGCCGCTCGTCACCGAGCGGTTGGTGCTGCGGCCGGTCCGGAGTGGTGACGTGCCCGCCGTGACACGGCTGTGGACCGACCCCGACGTGCGGCGTCATCTCGGCGGGCCCGTCATCGAGTCGGTGGTCAGGATCCGGCAGCGGAGGATCGTCGGGGCTCCCGGATTCCACGCGGTGGTCCGGGCCGAGGACGGCGTGGTGCTGGGTCTTGTCACGGTGGACGACGGTGGGCGGGGCGGCGAGACGGAGGTCTCGTACCAGTTCCTTCCCGAGCACTGGGGGCGGGGTTACGCGCGCGAGGCGGTCGGAGCGGCCGTGGCGCGGGCGCTGGTGACCGCGCCGAGCGTGGTCGCGGTCACCCAGGAGGCGAACCACCGGTCCCGCCGACTCCTGGAGGCCGTGGGCCTGGAGCACGCCGAGTCCTTCGTGGAGTGGGACGCCCACCAGGTGATGTACCGATGCCGACGGGACTCCGGGCCGAGGCCCTGAGCGCGCGGCTCGGGGGATCCCGGCCGGACGCCCGGTCTCACCGTGGCCTGTTGCCGCCCGAGAGCGCCGCGATCGACCGCGCCAGCCGGGCCGCCCTCGTCTTCGCCGTGCGGGCCTGCCACAGGCCGAGGATCAGCAGGTAGCGGTCGGTCTTGCCGAGCGCCTCGAAGGCGGCGGCCGCCGTGGGGTCGGCGGCGAGGGCGGTGGCCAGGTCGTCCGGGACGGTCGCGTCCTTCTGGGAGGGGTAGGCGGTCTCCCAGCGTCCGTCCCGCTGCGCTGCCCGGACCTCGGCGAGGCCGGGTTCGCGCATGCGGCCGGCGGCGGTGAGCGCCTCGATCTGGCGGACGTTGACCTGGGACCAGAGGCTGCGGGGGCGGCGCGGGGTGATCTTCTGGAGGTAGGTCCGTTCGTCGCGGGTGATGCGTTTGCCGGTGATCCAGCCGTAGGCGAGCGTGCCGTCGAGGATCTCGTCCGAGGTCGGCGAGGGGAGCCCCGAACCCTTCTTGGCGAGCAGCAGCCAGATGCCGGGGGTGTCCGCGTGGTGCGCTTCCAGCCAGGTCTCCAGCTCCTTCCCGTCGCCGAACGCCATGACCGCGAGCCCCTCGACCGTCTCCACCGGTGCCACCGGAACATCCCCTCCCCCGTACGCGCGGATGCCGCCGGTCACCCCGGGCGGCGTCCCTCGGTGAACACGATAGGCACAGCGGCCGTTGTACGGACGGAGGACGGGCACGGGGTCGTACCGGCGCGCGAGCTGAGGTGCGGCGTACCATCTGCGGGTCGTCCGGCAGGGCATCCGCCTCCGGGCGGCGGCCGGGCCGGCTGCCGGGACACCTACGCCGAGGAGCTCTGACCCCATGTCCTTCCTGGTGATCGGCGAGTGCGTCGCCGACATCGTCCGCGCCCCCGGCACCGCCGACCGGGTCCACCCGGGCGGCAGCCCCGCCAACGTCGCGTACGGCCTCGCCCGGCTGGGGCGGGAGGTCACCCTGCTGACCCAGCTGGCCGACGACCCCGACGGGCGGCTGATCGCCGGCCATCTCAAGGGCGCGGGCGTACGGGTGGAGGTCGGCGGCGCGCCCGCCCGCACCCCGTCCGCGGTCGTCGCCCTCGACGACCAGGGCCGGGCCACGTACACCTTCGACATCGCCTGGACGCTGGAGGCGGAGCACGCCCGGTCCGTCCCGGCCCCCACGTACGTCCACATCGGGTCGATCGCGGCCGTCACCGCGCCCGGCGCGGCGGCCGTGGTGGCCCTGGTCGAAGGGCTCCGGGGCCGGGCCACGGTCAGCTACGACCCGAACGTGCGGCCCGCGTTGATGGGCGACCATGCCGAGGCGGTCGCGCGCGTCGAGCGCTGTGTCGCCCTCAGCGACCTGGTGAAGGCCAGCGACGAGGACCTCGCCTGGCTGTACCCGGGCGAGAGCCCGCGTACGGTCGCCACCCGCTGGCTCGACCTCGGTCCGGCCGTCGTCCTGGTCACCCGGGGCGCCGACGGCTCGCTCGCCGTCACCCGGCGGGCGACGGCCACCGCGACCGCACCGGCGGTTCCCGTCGTGGACACGGTCGGTGCGGGCGACTCCTTCATGTCCGCCGTCCTCGACACCCTCGCCATGCGCGGCCGGGACGACCTCGGCGGGGTCGGCGCCGAGTACCTCGCCAGGCTGCTGCGGAGAGCGGGCGCGGCGGCGGCCGTCACCGTGTCCCGGGCCGGCGCGCAGCCGCCGGACCGGGACGAACTGGACGCGGCGGGAGAGGAGTTCGTCATCACGTGCGGGCGTGCGTGGTGATGTCCGAGGCGAACTGCTCGATCATCTCCGGGGTCACCGTCGGCCGGCACTGTCCGATGGCCGCCAGATAGTCCGCCGTGCTCGCGCCGGGCACCGAGGCGTCGCTGCCGCGCCCGCCGACGGCGAGCAGGTCCCGCTCGAAGGACGCCTGGGCGGCGATCCGGGCCGCGTGCTCGATGTCGGCCGGGGTGAAGAGGTCGCTCGCCAGGACGAGTTCGTCGATGTCGACGTCCGGGCGGCCCTCGGTGTAGCGGGCCCAGATCGCGGCCCGCGCCGCCTTGTCCGGGGTGCCGATCGGGATCAGGTAGTCGAACCGGCCGGGGCGCAGGAAGGCCGGGTCGAGGGAGCGGATCGAGTTGGTGGCGCAGACCAGCAGCCGCTCGTCCCCCTCCCGGAATCCCGGTATCAGCTTCAGGAGTTCGTTCGTCACGCCGTGCATGCCACCGGGCTGCGCGGGCTCGGAACGGACCGGGGCGATCTCCTCGACCTCGTCGATGAAGACGAGGACCCGCTCCAGTTCGGCGATCCGCGCGAACGCGGACCGCAGGGCGGCGGCGAGGTTCCCCTCGTCGGCGAGCCGGGACGGCAGGATCTCCACGAAGGGCCAGCCGAGGCGGGAGGCGATCCCGCGCGCGAACGTCGTCTTCCCGGTGCCGGGCGGGCCGAAGAGGCAGACCGCGCGCGGCGGGCGCACCCCGTGCCGGGTGGCCTGCTCCGGCTCGGCGAGGGGGAGCACCACCCGCCGCTCGATCAGGTCCTTCTCGCGCTCCATCCCGGCGACCTTCGCCCACAGGTCGCCCGGGAGCAGCCGGCCGCCCAGGTCGTCGAGGAGTCCGGCGGCCGGTCCGTGCAGCGGCTCCACCTTCTCGAAGTACGCGACGGCCGGCTGCCGTGTGTAGCCGGCGTTCAGCAGCCCCTCGCCGAGGAGTTCCTCCTCCGGCAGGACGTAGGCGATCCGCCCGACCCGGGCCGCCACGAGCCGTCGTTCCAGTTCCACGAGCAGCGCGCTGGCCAGGCCGCGGCCGCGCCACGCCGAGGAGATCGCGACGCGCATCACCCAGGCCCGCTCCCCGGAGACACAGGCGAGCGCGGCCCCGATGGGCACGCCCTGGTGGACGGCGACCACGGCCGGCTGGCGGCTGGTGAGGGCGCCGATGCACTCGGCGAGCGAGAACACGGACTCCTGCCCGAGCTCGGCGGTGGTGTCGATCAGATGGACGACCGCGGCGAGATCGCTCTCGCGGTAGTCGTGGATGTGCCAGTTCACCGCTGGTGTCCGCCCCTCGTTCGTTCCGTTGCGTTCTGTGCGGCGAGGCTAGGCGCGGCGGTGGGGGCGGGTCGTGCGCCACCGTGCACAAGGTGACGTCGCCGAACGCTCCGTAGCGGCTCTATGCACGAGCGAGACCCCCGGTGGCGGGGCCGCCGGGGGTCTCGGGGACGGAGCGGTACGTCACTGGGCCGGTGCGAGCTTCGGGTTGGGGCCGTGGGCGTTCTGCTGGGACTCGCCCTCGGTGGCGAGGAAGACGATCAGGATGATGGCGCCGACCAGCGGAACCAGGTCGATGAGGATCCACCAGCCGGACCGGCCGGTGTCGTGCAGGCGGCGGACGGTCACGCCGAGGGCCGGCAGGAGGACGCCGAGGACGTAGATGGCGTAAAGGAGCGGGTAACTGCCGATCGCCATGTCGACGACCGCGACGATGATCGCCGCGATCGCGTTGAAGAGCGTGAACATCCAGAATTCCTGGCGGCGCGCACGACCGTTGAACACGGCGTATTTCTTGAGGACGTCGAGGTACCAGTTCACATTTCCCCCCGAGGACTGGGTGTGCGAGCGGAAGCCTGTACCTGTGCTTGGGGAAGCTTTACGCAGACCCGTGTGACTGAAACCACACCGGCCGATTCGTTACCCGGTATTGGCCGTTCCCGGACCGGCACGGTGAACGACGGCACCTCCGGGGGAAGGAGATGCCGCCGTTCCTGGAGAGGATCAACGGATGGATGGGGGAATCGGTGCGCGAGTGGCGCCGTGAGCCCCGGTCAGGGCGTCACGTCCGCCGCTTGCTCATGAGCAGTCCACCGGCCGTGAGCGAGAACAGGCAGACGCACGCACCGGTGATCACGTTGCTGAGGACGGTCCCGGTGTCGGGGCTCTGTCCGACCACCCACGGGGCGATGATCAGCCACGCGCCCATCAGCAGGACGACGAAGTTCAGGTCCTGCGACCGCTCGGGGGCCACCGACATGCACAGGCCGAGGACCGCGAGCGCGATGCCGACGACCAGATTGCTGATGGCGAGTGCGGGCTGGGCCGCGGCGAAATGAACCGTCCACGCGGAGATCGCGGCGTAGATACCGGCGAGGATCACGAGTTCCTCGACCGCCGCGACACCTCGGGTCTGGAGCATACGGGCGTATCGGTCCCGCATTTCCGGCGCGTCGGGGTGTCCCGCGATATCACCGGGACGGTGAGAGACGTCGGCCATACGACTCGCCTCCTTCTGGCGTCCTGCACGTCTGGCCGCTGTTCCGGCATTTTCATGCCGCTGCTTCATTGTGCGCTTATCTGGCCTTTATGTGTAGATCTGCCCGATAAGGGATGTGCACAGAATTCGGGCCGACACTATGCGCGGAACCTCCAAGGGCGGGCCGTGCCGGCCGGAAAACCGAGGGGAAGGGGAGCGTCCCGGTCCGGCAGGGTGACCGGCGCCGTCCCGGCGTAGCCTGAAAGTGGACTCGGGGAACCGAAACCACCCACCGCCGGGAGTGTGTGATGGCCGGCATCGTACGGAAGAGCTTCGACTCAGCGGACGAGACCCGTCGCTTCGAGGGCGGCAAGGGCAGGATGGACCTGATCACCAGTGACGGTGATGCGGTCGGCCGCGCCGTCTTCGAGCCGGGCTGGCAGTGGTCCAAGCACGTCGGGCCGATCGCCGGCACCGACAGCTGTCAGGTATCACACGTCGGCTACATCGTCAGCGGCCGCATGAAGGTCGTCATGGACGACGGGGAGTCGGTGGAGTTCGGCGCCGGCGACTTCATGCGGGTACCCCCCGGGCACGACGCCTGGGTGCTCGGCGACGAACCCTGCGTGGCCCTGGACTGGGTGGGCTTCGTCGACTACGCCCTGCCGCCCTCCTCCTGACACCCCCGTCTCCACCGCCCCCGGTCAGCGGTGCCCGAACCGCACCCCCTCCCACGGCACGACGTCCCCCGCGAAGGACTCCGGGCGCCGCTGGTCCAGCGTCCGGGGCGGGGCGGCCTCGATCACCGGCGCCGCTCCCTCCACCCGCAGCAGCCACGCGGCCAGCGCGTCGCGCAGCCCGTCGGCCACCTCACGGTGGGAGGTGAGACCCACCAGGTTCTCCAGCTCGTACGGGTCGGCGGCCAGGTCGTACAGCTCGGTCTCCCGGTAGCGGTCCGCCGCCGCCTCGCGCCAGGGGTCCGCCCCGGGCGCCGACACCGCGTACTTCCACCGCTCGGTCCGCACCGCACGGCCGACCTGGCCCTCGCTGATCTGGACGAGGACCGACCGCGGCCGGTCCGGATCCGTTCCGCCGCCGACCAGCGGCAGGAGCGACCGGCCCTGCACCCCCTCCGGCACGTCGAGTCCCACCGCGTCGACGAGGGTCGGCATCAGGTCGACCGTGGACACCGGCCCGCGGACCAGGCCGCCGCCCCGGAACCCCGGACCGGTCAGCACCCACGGCACCCGCACCGATGCGTCGTGCGCCGACCGCTTGTACTCGGCGTTGCGGGTGCGGAAGTGGGAGCCGTGGTCGGCGGTCCAGGCGAGCACCGTGTCGTCCTCGACGTCCAGACTCCGCAGCGCGTCCCGGAGCCGGCCCACCCCCTCGTCGACCCGCTTGATCTGACCCAGGTACCCGCCGAGGTGCCGGTGCGCGCCGCCCTGCGGGGCACCCGGACTCAGCGCGGCCAGGTCGGGCGGCAGCCATCCGCCCTGGTACCGCTCCCGGTAGCCGGCCGGGGCCGGGTAGTCGTCGGTGGCGTTCTGGTGGTGCGGTTCGAGGAGGGAGAGGAAGAGCAGGAACGGCCGGTCGTGGTGGTCCGCGACGAACCGGATCGCCGCGTCGACGAGCGCGTCCGAGCGGTAGCCCGGCAGCCGGACGGGCTCGCCCTCCTCGTCGTACACCACCGTGCGGTGGGCGTCCGAGGTGAACTCCAGCCGGTCCGAGGCCAGCCAGTGGGCGTACCCGCCCCGCCGCTCCGGCGGCACGGGCCCGTCCGGACCGTCCTCGCCGGCCAGGTGCCACTTGCCGATGTAGCCGGTGACGTACCCCGCCGCCCCGAGCGCCGAGGCGAGGGTGGGCATGTCGGCCGGCAGCGGCAGCCCGTTGCGGAAGACCCCGGTGGACGTCGGCCAGCGGCCTGTCTGCAGCGCCGAACGGGCGGGCGCGCAGACCGGGTTGGGGGTGATCGCCCGCTCGACCAGTGTGCCCTCGCGAGCCAGCCGGTCGAACTCGGGAGTCACCCCCGCCGGGTTGCCGTGGGCGCCCGTGGTGTCCCACCGCTGCTGGTCGGTGAGGACCACGATCACCCGGGGCGGGACGGTCGTCATGCGGTGGCGGACTCCGTCGTCGCGGCCGGGGCCGTCGAGGCGCCGGAGGCGATGCCGAAGCCCGGCTCGGGAACGGCCTCGGGCGCGAGCAGCACCGAGGAGCGGCCGTCCACGCCGACGGGCACGTCGCCGTCGATGGTCACCCGGCGCAGCTTGCGGACGTGGTCGTCGGAGTCGTCCACGCCGTAGTGCTGCGTGGCGCGGTTGTCCCAGATCGCCACGTCACCGGTCTGCCACTGCCAGCGCACGGTGTTCTCGGGCCGCTCGACGTGCGCCTGGAACACGGCGAGCAGGGCACGTGAGTCGGCGCCCGTCAGGCCGCTGATCCGCTGGACGAAGTTGCCGAGCAGCAGGGTGCGCTCACCGGTCTCGGGGTGGATCCGTACGACCGGGTGCTCGGTGAGGTACTTCGTCGAGGCGAAGACCTCGCGGAAGCGCTCCAGCTGCTCGGGCAGGACGCCGGGGCGCAGGGCCGCGTAGTCGTAGTCGTTGGAGTGCACGGCGCGCAGGCTGTCGGCGAGGGCGCGCAGCGGCTCCGGGAGCTTCTCGTACGCGGTCGCCGTGTTGGCCCACAGCGTGTTGCCGCCGTAGGGCGGCACGACCACCGCGCGGAGGATCGAGAACGCGGGGTAGGCGGGCACGAAGGTGACGTCGGTGTGCCACTGGTTGGCCCGGCCGCCGTAGTCCGAGTCGATCGGGAAGGAGTAACGGCCGTCGGCCGAGGGGACGGTGGGGTGGGCGACGGGCGTGCCGAGGAGCCGGCCGAACGCCTCGTGCGCCTCCTCGTCCAGGTGGTCCTGGCCGCGGAAGAAGACGACCTTGTGGGCCAGGAGGGCGGCGCGGATCTCGGCGACGGTCTCGGAGGGGAGGTCGCCGCCGAGGCGGACGCCGGAGATGACGGCGCCGAGGCGGCCGCCGACCTTCTGGACGGTGATCGTGGTGGTCGCGGTCGACATGGTGGGTCCTTTCGGAGGTGCGCATGCGCTCGGAATTAATTCCTGAGCGGAAGAAATGAGGTGACGCGAAGCCGCGCTGGCGGCAGGAGCGGTACGAGCGCGGTACGACCGGTACGTGTGCGGTACGTGGCCGAACGGCGGAGGTGCGCCCGGCGGACGACGAGTGCGGGAGCGTGACCGGCGTGACCGGTCACGCGAGAAGGTCGCGAGGATCAGGCGCCGCGGCGGGCGGGACAGGAGGAGGTCGCGAACATGTCCCGGAGCCTCGCAGCGGCCGCCGCCGCCCGTCAAGCGGGTGCCCGCTCCCCGAACCGCCGCTGCCGGTGGTTGAATCGGCGCCTGCCCGGCGGCTCCGCGCCCGCTCCCCGTACCCCGCTCAACCGCCCCTGACCAGCGGTGATATTCCATCGAGGGGAGTTCGAGGCCGTCTTGGAAGCGCGGACGGCGGCCGCGTCGCCGGCGGCCCCGGGATTTCACACCACCGCAACAGTGACCAGAGAGGCCCCCATGACGACCACCCCGCACCCCCGGATGGCGGGCGACGGCCGGCGCGAGGCCAACGCCGCCAGCGTGCTGCGGACCGTCCTCGACCACGGGCCGGTCGCCCGCGGCGCCGTCGCACGGCTCTCCGGGCTCAGCCCCGCCGCCGTCTCGCGCCAGGCCACCGACCTCACCCGTCTCGGCCTCCTGCGCGAGCTGCCGGAACTCGCCGGAGGCGGGGGAGTGGGCCGGCCCCAGATCCCCGTCGACCTGCACGTCGGCGCCGCGGGAGGCCCCGTCGCGGGCGGCGTCCATCTCGGCGTCCCCTCCTCGACGTTCGCCCTCGTCGACCTGCGGGGACAGGTCCTGGCCCGCCGCACCTACCCGCACGACGGCATCGCACCGGATGTCCTGCCCTCGGCCGTCGTCCGTGAACTGCGCGGCTTCCTCGACGAACACACCCGAGGGCGGCCGCTGTTGGGCGTCGGAGCCGCGGTCGGCGGGTGGGTGGACCCCGCGGCCGGCGTGGTGGTCCGCCACGACGCCCTCGGCTGGCGCCGCCGGCCCCTCGCCGCCGAACTCGCCCAGGGGCTCGGCGGACGGACCGTGCGCGTCGACAACCACGCCCGCTCCATCGCCCAGTCGGAGATCCTCTTCGGACGGCCCGCCGCCCGCCGCAGCCTCGTCCACCTCTTCGTCGGCAACGTCGTCGACGCGGCCGTCGGGCTCGCCGGCGTCGTCCACCAGGGACCGGGGGCGGCGGCCGGAGACGTGGCCCACCTGCCCGTCCCCGACTCCACGGTCCCCTGCCCGTGCGGGCGTTCCGGCTGTCTGGAGGCGACCGCGTCGAACACCGCCCTCGGGCGCACGGCGGTGCGCCGCGGCATCGTGCCCGAGCCCGACACCTCGCTGGTCGTCGACGCGGCGGCGGCCGGCGACCCGCGTGCCGACCGGTTGCTGCGCGAGCGGGCCCGGGCGGTCGGCCGGGCCGTCGCGCTGCTCCTCGACGTCCTGAACCCCGATCTGGTCGTCGTGACCGAGCAGTCCAGCGTCCTCGAACCGGAGTACCTGGAGGAGATCCGGGGCGCCGCGATCGACCTCTCACACGTCTGCGACGACCCCGGACGCATCGTCAGTCCACATGCCGGACCGGCCACACTGCCCGTGGCGGCGGGCACGGTTCTGCTGAATCCCCTGTTCAGAAGGCCCTTTGAGACGCTCGACGAGCTGACGGGAGAGACGGTCGACGACTGACGTCGTCTCAGGATGCGGTCAACGTCGGTTGACCGCTCCGCGAAGCCGCTGTCATATTGCTCCCGTGAATCCGGACATGCGCCTCGTCTCCCGCAGGCACGTCGACCTCTGTCGACAGGCCAGCGCGGTCTGTGCCGTCCGCGTCTGACCCCGGCGTCTTCCCCGACGCCCGGCTCGGGCGTCGGTCGTCGCACCGGCCGCCCCGGCCCCACTGACGCCGTCCCGGCCCCGCCGGGCGCGAGTGGTCCGCCGTTCCCCGGCCGTACCGGCCACCGGTCCGCGTCGCCCGCCTTCCTGATCGCCGTCGCTTCCCGGCATGCGACGGTCGTGCGGGGCGCCACGCCGCACCGCGCGGTTCCGTAGCTCCGTACGCCCAAGAGCCCGTACCTCACCGAGCCCGTACGCCCCAGATTTCGTACGTCCCAGCTTCCGTACGTCCCGGCTTCCCCTGCGCAGCCAGCGTGCTCCCTCCCTCCCTCCTTTCCTCCCTCCTTTCCTTCCGCAGCGGAACGAATCCGTGCGCCCTGCGGCCTCCACCCTTCACAGGCAGGCATCGATGACCGAGCTGTACTCCTCCACGCCCAGTGCCCTCTCCCGGCGCACCACCCTGCGCGCCGCGGGCGGTGGCACCCTGCTGATGGGGCTCGGACTCGCGGGCTGCCGCTCGGCGGTCTCCGAGGCCGAGGCGCCCGCCGCCAAGGCGGGTGCGGAGCCCCGGCGCGGCGGCACCCTCACCGTCGCGGTGAACGCGGACTTCACGCCGAGCCTGCTCTTCGCGCAGAGCGGCCAGTCGCTCCAGCAGAGGTTGATCTACAACACCCTCACCCGCTATGACGACCGGCTGAAGCCGCAGCCGGAGCTCGCGACCTCCTGGCAGTACGCCGAGGACGGCCGTTCCATCACGCTCGAGCTGCGCACCGGCGTCACCTACCACGACGGCCGGACCTTCACCGCCGACGACGTGATCTTCGCCGTGAAGAACCTTCAGAACCCGTTGCGCGCCGCCCAGTTGAGAGCCACGGCGGCCGCCGTCACCGGCTTCGAGAAGCGCGGCGACCACGAGCTCGTCCTCAAGCTCGCGCACCCGGTGAACAACCTCTTCGACCTCTTCGAATTCATGATCATCACCGACCGGCACAGCGTCGAGGACGCCGTCAGCGGCAAGAAGCTCAACGGCACCGGCCCCTTCCGGCTCACCAAGTGGAGCCCCGGCGCCGGCCTGAGCTTCACCCGCCACGAGAAGTACTGGCAGCCCGGCCGCCCGTACCTCGACGCCGTCGAGTTCCGCGTCGTGCCCCAGGCCGACGCGCTGCTCTCCTCGCTCCGCACCGGCCAGTCCCAGCTCTCCTTCAACGTCCCCGGCAAGAACCTCGCGGTCGTCAAGGCCACCCCCGGGCTCGCCATCAGCGAGTACGCCACCGGCGGCGGCGCGTACTACCTCGGCGTCAACACCACCGTCGCCCCGCTCGACGACAAGACCGTCCGCCAGGCGCTGGCCTGGGGCATCGACCGGGAACGGATCCTCAAGCAGATCCTCGGCGGCTACGGAATCGCCTCCGCCACCCCCTGGCCCAAGTCCTCGCCCGCCTTCACCGAAGCCGGCCGCACCCACTACACCTACGACCCCGGCAAGGCCCGCGAACTCCTGAAGTCCGCCGGCCACACCCGGCTCGACCTGCCACTGCTCCACATCAACCTGCCCGGGGAGACGGCGGTCGCCGAGGCCGTCCAGTACGACCTGAAGCAGATCGGCGTGCAGGTCACCCTCCAGCCCACGGACCCCGCCACCGCGCAGAAGCACCTCATCTCCCAGACCATGCCCGGCCTGTGGACCATGGGCCACGGCTTCGCGCAGGTCCAGCCCTCCACCCTCGCCGTCAGCGCCTACCCCTTCAACGAGGCCAAGAACACCTCCAAGTTCCGCTCCGCCGCCTACACCAAGGTCGTCCGCGAGGCATGGACCGGACCCGCCACCGGCGCCCGCGCCAACAGCCTCCGGCAGCAGATCACCGACACCCTGCTCGACGAGGCGTTCATCATCGACCTCGTCATCCGCGGCTCCGTCCAGGTCGCCGCCGACAAGCTGCGCGGCGTCACCCTCAACAAGTTCGCCTACCTCAACCTCGACGACGCCCACCTGGTGAGCTGACGTGCGCCGCTACCTGCTGCGGAGGCTCCCCTCCGCCCTCCTCGTCCTCCTCGTCGCCTCCTTCGTCGCCTTCGCCCTCCTGCGGCTCGTCCCCGGCGACCCCGCCGCCGTCCTGGCCGGACCCGACGCGAGCCCCGCCACCGAGGCCGCCATCCGCGCCCGCCTCGGACTCGACGCGCCGCTGCCCGCCCAGTACGCGCGATGGATCGGCGATCTCCTCGCCGGAGACCTCGGACCGTCCTACGCGATCGGCGGCCAGACCGCCGACCTCATCGCCGACGGACTCGGCGCCACGGTCGAACTCACCCTCGGAGCCCTGCTGTTCGTCGTCGTCCTCGGCGGCGCCTTCGGCATCCTCGGCGCGACCTCCCGCAACCGCTGGGTGCGCGGCACCGTCCGGGTCCTCACCACCGGCGCCCTCGCCGTACCGCCCTTCGTCACCGGCGTCCTCCTCGTCCTCGTCTTCGCCGTCCTCCTCGGCGTCCTGCCCCCCGGCGGACGCGTCCCGCTCCTCACCGCACCCGACCTCGGCGTCCAGTACCTGCTGCTGCCCGCCCTCTGCCTCGCCCTGCCCAGCGCCGCGGTGCTCGGCCGCTACCTCAAGGACGGCATCGAGCGCACCCTCGCCGAGGACCACATCCGCACCGCCACCGCCGCCGGCATCGCACCCCGCCGCCTGCTCCTGCGGCACGCCCTGCCGAACGCCCTCCCGCCCGTCGTCACCCTCCTCGGCATGCAGACCGGCCACCTCCTCGGCGGAGCCGTCCTCGTCGAGGCGATCTTCGCCTGGCCCGGCCTCGGCCAGCTCGCCGAACAGGCCCTGGTCCGCCGCGACTACCCGGTCGTCCAGGACCTCCTGCTGCTCCTCGTCACCGTCTTCGTCCTCGTCCAGCTGCTCACCGACCTCGTCCACGCCTGGCTCGACCCCCGCATCAGGTGGGAGTGACCATGACCACCACCCTCCCCGCCGGGAAGCCGGCCCTCGCCCGCAGGCCCCACCACCCCTACCGGGCCGCCCTCGGCACCGCCCGGGGACGGACGGGTCTCGCCCTCGTCGGGCTGGTCGTCCTCGCCGGACTCCTCGCCCCGCTCCTCACCACCCACGGGCCCACCGACCAGAGCGCCCTCGCGCTCGCCGGACCCGGCACCCCCGGCCATCCGCTCGGCACCGACGACCTCGGCCGCGACCTCCTCGCCCGCCTGCTGTACGGCATCCGCGCGGACCTCGGCATCATCGCCGCCGCCGTCCCGCTCGGCGCCGCCCTCGGCTGCCTCCTCGCCCTGGTCGCGGCCACCCACCCGGTCGCCGACACCGTCGTCCAACGCACCTTCGACCTCGTCCTCGCCTTCCCCGGACTGATCCTGGCCCTCGCCGTCACGGCGGTACTCGGCCCCGGCCGGCTCCCGGTCGTCCTCGTCATCGCACTCGCCGAGATCCCCGCCTTCGGGCGGCTGCTGCGCACCGGCATCCTCGTCCAGCGCGGCCGGGAGTACGTGACGGCCGCCAGGGTCGGCGGCACCTCCGGAGCCCGGATCCTCACCCGGCACATCCTGCCCAACGCCACCGACCCGCTCGTCGTCCAGATCGCCGTCTCCTTCACCGTCGCCGTCTTCCTCGAAGGCGCCATGAGCTTCCTCGGGGTCGGCGTCCGCCCCCCCGAACCCACCCTCGGCGCCGTCCTCAGCCAGTCGATGCCCTACCTCGCCCAGGCCCCGCACTTCGCCGCCGGACCGCTCGTGACCGTGACCGCGCTCGTCCTCGGCCTCTCCCTGACCGCTGAGGCACTGAACCGGGAGATACGCCGATGACCACCCCGCCCCTCCTCGAAGTCCAGGGACTGGACGTGGAGTTCACCACGCCCGGCGGCGCCGCCCTGCGCGCCGTCCGGGACGTCTCCTTCACCCTGCGCCGCGGCGAGACCCTCGCCGTCGTCGGCGAGTCCGGCTCGGGGAAGTCCACCACCGCGCTCGCCCTGCTCCGGATGCTCCCCGGCACCGGCCGCGTCACCGGCGGCTCGGTCCGCCTCGACGGCGAGGAGCTGACCACGGCGGGCGAGGAACGCCTGCGGGCCGTCCGCGGCGCCCGCGTCGGCATGGTCTTCCAGGACCCGATGACCGCCCTGAACCCCGTCCTCACCGTCGGCCGCCACCTCGACGAGGTGCTGCGGGCGCACGGCGGGCGGGACCGGAGGGCCCGCCGCGGCCGGGCCGTCGAACTGCTGCGCCTCGTCGGCATCCCCGACCCCGAGCGCCGCCTCGACGACCATCCGCACCAGTTCTCCGGCGGCCAGCGCCAGCGCGTCCTCATCGCGATGGCCCTCGCCGGCGAACCCGACATCCTCCTCGCCGACGAACCCACCACCGCGCTCGACGCCACCGTCCAGGACCAGATCCTCACCCTGCTCGGCGAACTCACCCGTACCACCGGCACCGCACTCGTCCTCATCACCCACAACATGGGCGTCGTCGCCCGCGCCTGCGACCGCGTCCTCGTCATGTACGGCGGCACGGTCGTCGAGGACGGCCCCACCGCCGAGGTCCTCACCCGCCCCCGCCACCCCTACACCGCCGGCCTCCTCGCCGCCGTGCCCCGGCTCTCCGCCCCGTCCGGCACCCGCCTCACCGGCATCCCGGGCACCCCGCCCGACCTCGGCCTCCCGCTCACCGGCTGCGCCTTCGCCGCCCGTTGCGCCCTCGCCGAGGACCGCTGCCACACCACCGCGCCGCCGCTCACCGCCGTCACCGACACCGTCCGCGCCGCCTGCCTCCCCGCCGCCGAACGCGGCGAACCGCTGCCCCTGCCCCCGCCGCCCGCACGGATCGACCGGCCCGCACCCGGTGCCGTCGTCCTGCGCGCCGAAGGGCTGCGCAAGACCTACAAGGGCCGCGGCCGCCGCTCCTTCACCGCCCTCGACGACGTCTCCCTCACCCTCGCGGCGGGCGAGACCCTCGGCATCGTCGGCGAGTCCGGCTCGGGCAAGTCGACCCTCGCCCGGGTCCTCGCCCACGCCCACCCGTCCGACGGCGGCCGGATCCTCCTCGACGGAGAGGACGTCACCCGCCCCGGCAGGGCCGCGCTGCACGCCGTACGCCGCCGCGTCCAGATGGTCTTCCAGGACCCGTACGCCTCCCTCAACCCCCGCATGACGGTGGGGGAGATCGTCGCCGAGCCGCTGCGCGCCTTCGGCCTCGGGACACCGGAGGACCGCGCCGCCCGGGTCGCGGAGCTGCTGCGCCTCGTCGGCCTCGACCCGGCCGCCGCCGACCGGCACCCGCGCTCCTTCTCCGGCGGCCAGCGCCAGCGCGTCGGCATCGCCCGCGCCCTCGCCCCCGAACCGGCCGTCCTCATCTGCGACGAACCCGTCTCCGCGCTCGACGTCTCCGTCCAGGCCCAGATCGTCGGCCTCCTCACCGACCTCCAGCGCGACCTGGGCCTCGCCCTCGTCTTCATCGCCCACGACCTGGCCGTCGTCCGCCAGGTCAGCCACCGCATCGCCGTCATGCAGGAGGGCCGCGTCGTGGAGACCGGCGAGGCCGACGCGGTGTGCGAGCGCCCCCGCGACCCGTACACCCGCGCCCTGCTCGCCGCCGCCCCCGAACCCGTACCGCTCACGGCCGCACGTGTCCCCGCCACCCCCGAGGCGGTGTCCGCGTGAACGACTGCTGCACCCCGGGACGCCCCTGCACGGGAGACCGGCCGGCCGCCGCCGAGCTGCTCCCGGTGCCCACCGTGCGGAAGGCCGCCCCGGCGACCCACCCCATGGTGGAACTGAAGGGCGGCACCTTCCGCATGGGCGACGCCTTCGGCGAGGGCTACCCCGCCGACCGCGAGGGTCCGGTGCGGGACGTGACCGTCGCCCCCTTCGCGATCGACGCCACCGCCGTCACCAACGAACGGTTCGCCCGGTTCGTGGCGGCCACCGGACACCGCACCGACGCCGAACGCTTCGGCTCCTCCTTCGTCTTCCACCTCCTGCTCCACCCCGCCGCCGAACCCCACGTCCTCGGCCGGGTCCCGCAGGCGCCCTGGTGGCTCGGCGTGTCGGGCGCCTCCTGGCGGACGCCCGAAGGCCCCGGCTCGGACGTCGAGGACCGCGCCGACCACCCCGTCGTCCACATCTCGTACGACGACGCCCAGGCGTACTGCGCCTGGGCCGGCGTCCGGCTGCCCACCGAGGCCGAGTGGGAGTACGCGGCCCGCGGCGGACTCGACGGCGCCCGCTACCCGTGGGGTGACGACTTCACCCCCGGCGGCCGCGAGATGTGCAACACCTGGACCGGCGACTTCCCGCACCGCTCCGAGCGGCCCGGCGGCCGCACCGGAACCGTGCCCGTCACCGCGTACGCCCCCAACGGCCACGGCCTGTACAACACCTCGGGCAACGTCTGGGAGTGGTGCGCCGACCCCTTCGGCCCCGGCGAGCGCGTCATCCGCGGCGGCTCGTACCTCTGCCACACCTCCTACTGCAACCGCTACCGGGTCGCCGCCCGCTCCCACAACACCCCCGACTCCTCCACCGGCCACGGCGGCTTCCGCACCGCCCGCACGCTTCCCCCGGAAGGACCCGCCCCCGCATGACCACCGGCACCCCGCGCGACCCCGCGTCCCGGCCCGCGCGCACCCGGCGCGACCCCTACGAGGGCTTCGCCGGCCGCATCGGCCGCACCTTCGCCGACTCCGAGCCCGCCTGGCCCGCCCGCACCACCCCGCCCGCCAAGGCGCCGAACATCGTCGTCGTCCTCGTCGACGACATGGGATTCAGCGACATCGGCCCCTTCGGCTCCGAGATCCCCACCCCCGTCCTCGACGGCCTGGCCGACGCGGGCGTGCGGCTCACCAACTACCACACCATGCCGCTCTGCTCACCGGCCCGCGCCGCCCTGCTCACCGGCCTCAACCCGCACCGCGTCGGCTACGCCATGGTCGCCAACTCCGACCCGGGATTCCCCGGTTACGGCATGGAGATCGCCGACGACATCCCGACCCTCGCCGAACTCCTCCACGACGCCGGCTACGCCACCTACGCCGTCGGCAAGTGGCACCTCGTCCGCGACTCCGCCTCCAACGCCGCCGACCACCGCGGCAACTGGCCCCTCCAGAAGGGCTTCGACCAGTACTACGGCGTCCTGGAGGGCCTCACCAGCCTCTTCCACCCGCACCAGCTCGTCCGGGACAACAGCCCCCTCGACATCGACGAGTTCGCCGACGACTACTACTACACCGACGACATCACCGACCAGGCGATCTCCATGGTGAAGTCGCTGCGCGCCCACGACCCCGACAAGCCCTTCTTCCTCTACCTCGCCCACAACGCCGTCCACGGCCCCCTCCAGGCCAAGGCCGAGGACATCGCCCGCCACCGGGGCCGCTACGACGAGGGCTGGGACGCCCTGCGCGAACGGCGCTTCGCCGCCCAGCTCGCCGCCGGACTCTTCCCGCCCGGCACCGAACTGCCCGAACGCAACAGCGAGGCCGGACTCGACGTCCCCGCCTGGGACACCCTGACCGGCGACCGACAGCGGCTCTACGCCCGCTACATG
The DNA here is from genome assembly GCF_042743475.1 of Streptomyces sp. NPDC059534. Lineage (NCBI taxonomy): Bacteria > Bacillati > Actinomycetota > Actinomycetes > Kitasatosporales > Streptomycetaceae > Streptomyces > Streptomyces sp. NPDC059534. The sequence continues at coordinate 59,638 of NZ_JBHWAQ010000013.1, read as the reverse complement.
GAGGTCTACGCCGCCCTCGTCGACAACATCGACCAGAACCTCGGACGGCTCACCGACACCCTCGCCGCCCTCGGCGAACTCGACAACACCGTCATCGTCTTCACCTCCGACAACGGCGGCACCGGCGAGGGCGGGGCCGAGGGGACCCGCTCCTACTTCAGCCGCTTCGTCCACCACCCCCGCCTCCCCGGCGACTGGGACCCGGACGTCGACCGCGACCCCGACCTCATCGGCGGGCCCCGCAGCCTCGTCCACTACCCGCGCGGCTGGGGCATGGCCTCCAACACCCCCTTCCGCCTCTACAAGGGCCACACCTACGCGGGCGGCGTCCGCGTGCCGTTCGTCCTCTCCTGGCCCGAAGGAGTCCGGGACGGCCGGATCGCGGCCGGATCGCGCCCCCAGTACCAGTACGTCACCGACATCGCCCCCACCCTCCTGCGGCTCGCCGGCATCGACCGGCCCGAGGCCCGCCGCGAAGTCCCCCTCCAGGAACTCGACGGCACCGACTTCACCCCCGTCCTCGCCGACCCGGCCCACGACTCCACCCACCCCGAGCAGTACTGCGAGATGACCGGCAACCGCAGCCACTATCGCGACGGCCGCAAACTGGTCACCCTGCACCGCCCCGGCGCCCCGTACGACGACGCCGAATGGGCCCTGTACGACATCCGGACCGACCCCACCGAGATCCACGACCTCGCCGCCGAACAGCCCGACCTCGTCAAGGAGCTGTCGGCGGCCTGGGAGGACGCCGCCCGGCGCAACGGCGTCTTCCCGCTGCCCGACCACAGCGGCGCCCTCGCCCGCCGCAACCCCGCCGAGGAACGCCTCACCCGCCCGCTCACCCTCCTGCCCGGCACCCCGGAACTGGAGCGCTACCGCTCGTCCCGGCTGGTCTCCCTGCGGTCCTTCGAGATCGCCGTGGCCGTCGACGAGACCGGCGACGGCGTCCTCGTCTCCCACGGCGACCAGGGCGGCGGCTACAGCCTGTACGTCGAGGACGGCCGGCTCGCCTTCGCGTACAACGAGTACGGCACCCTCCACGAGACCGACGCGGGCCCCCTCGCCCCCGGACCCCACGCCCTCCTCCTCGCCGCCACCGCCGAGGAAGGGCTCCGCTGGCGCTTCACCGTCACCGTCGACGGCGAGCACCGCGCCACCCCGGACAGCGTCCACCAGCTCATCGGCATGGCCCCGTTCCAGGGCATCAGCGTCGGCATCGACCGCAAGTCCCCCGTCTCCTGGCCCCTCTACGAACGCCACCGCTCCTTCCGCTTCACCGGCCGCCTCCACTCGGTCACCTACCGCCCCGGCGCGCCCGGCCCGGACGCCCCCGAGACCGTCGCCGCCGCACTGGAGGAGGCCGCCGCGGCCTTCGAATAGCACCACCCGGGAACGAGCACGCACGCCGCCCGGCCCGGACACCCCGGGCCGACCGCGTAGGGGTGTTCCGGAAGGGGAGTCCGTCTCCCGCCGCGTGATGACGCCGGGTCAGCGTGACGCGGTGTCGAGGGCGAAGCCGTGCAGGAGGACCCCGGTCGTCCCGGGGTCCTCGAACATGGGCGTGTGGCCGACACCGTCCAGGACCTCGATCCGGGCGTGGGGGACTCGGCGGTACTCCTGGACGCAGGAGGGCTGCCACCGCCGGTCCTCGGCGCCGAAGACCACCAGGGTGGGCAGGCCGAGGCCGGCCAGCCGGTCGGGGATGGGCCGTTCCTCCAGGTACGCCGTGGACGCCTCGTCGGTCGCGGTGAGGCTGCGGTAGGTCATGCCGCGGATGTCGGCGATCATCCGGTCGGGGGTGCGCACCTCGCGGGTGAACGCGGTGCTCGCCGCGTCGCGGATCAGACGGTCGGTGCGCAGCCGCCAGAGGAGCTCCCCGACCACCGGCGTGGTCATCAGGCGGCCGGCGAGGCTGTCGCCCCGGAACGCGTCCATCCGCGGGCCGGTGTCGATCAGCGCGACCGCCGCCACCAGGTCGCGGCGCTGCTCTGCCAGCGACGTGGCGACGGCGCCCCCGGTCGAATGCCCGACGACGGTCGCGCGGCGCACGCCGAGCCTGTCGAGTACCGCGCCGACCCGGCGTGCCTGCTCCGGCATCCCGTAGCCGTCGACCGGTTTCGCCGATGTGCCGTGTCCGAGCAGGTCCACCCGCACCACGTGCAGGTCCCGCAGGGCCGGCAGCACCGGCTCCCACCACGCCGTCGAGCCGGCCAGGCCGTGCAGGAGCACCACCGTGGGCGCGCCGGGCGGCCCCTCCTCCACGATGTGGATGTCGTCCCCGCCGGGAAAGCGCACGATCTGCTCACCGGAGGCTTCGGCCGTCTCCGAGAGCACGGACACCGTGTTCCACGCGAGGAGGGCGGCCAGCACACCGACGGCCGTCAGCGTGATCCGCAGCCGTCGCCTCCACGCCCGCCCGCCGCGCGGGGCACCCGGCGCCGCGTCCGCGCGGCTGTGAGCACGCGGGTCCCGCGGGGTGGTCTTCTCGTCCATGGCTCCTCCGTCGTTCGGTCCGTCACGCCCTCACCCTGACGACGGCCGACACGACGCGTCTTGGAGAAATGTCCGCGCCTCGCGCGCGGTTGATCCCGTCGCCGAGCCGCTCGTACAGTCGAGGAGTGCAAGCAGTTCGCGGGGAGGCGGACCCCACCGCTGCCTGGGAGATCGAGCGACCGGCGCGGGCAACCGCGCTGCCCGGTGTCGACATGGCCGGATTCCGCATTCGCGGCGACAGCCCCGTCGTCCTACGGGCCATCCCCCACCCGGCCGTCACGGTGGCCGTCGAGTTCGGCGACCGGCCGTTCGACATCCACGGCGCCGGCGGCCGCATGCGGTCGGAGAGCCTGGCCGCCGGGCTCGCCTTCGGCGCGTTCCAGGTGCGTGCCGAGGGCGTCGAATGTGTGCAGATACGCCTGTCCCCGCTCGTCGCGCACCCCGTGCTCGGGCTCCCGCTCGCGGAGTTGCGCGGGAACGTCGTCGCACTCGACGACCTGTGGGGCCGCGACACGGCACGCCTGCGGGAGCGGCTTCACCACGCGCGCACCTGGCGGGAGCGCTTCGCGCTGATCGACACGGAACTGTCGACCCGCCTCCCAGCGGGCAGGCCGGTCGATCCCGAGGTGGCCTGGGCCTGGCGCCGGATCGTCGCCGGCCATGGCCGAGTCCGCGTCACCGACCTCGCGGCCCGGACCGGGTGGAGCCGCCAGCGCATGTGGTCACGCTTCGGCTCGCAGCTCGGCCTGACCCCCAAACGCGCCGCCATGCTGGTCCGCTTCGATCAGGCCATCCACCGCCTGGCCCGCGGACACACCCCCGCGCGGGTGGCAGCGGACTGCGGCTACGCCGACCAGTCCCACCTCCACCACGATGTCCGCGCGTTCACCGGGACACCCCCCACCGCCGCGGTGAACGAGCCATGGCTGGCCGCCGACGACACAGCCTGGCCAGTCCACGGCGGCGCGGTCTGAAGCCCGCCGGCAGCGCGAGCGGGACCGCGAAGAGGAGCGGCTCGATCAGCCGCTGCCGAGGCCGGACGGACGGGCGGCCCGCCCCCGCCCCGTTCGGCGACAACGGCTCCAGTACCGTCCACTGTTCATCCGTGAGTGCTCCCCGTGGCATGCGTCACGATCACCACTGCTTGGGCATCCACCTTCGCTAAGCGCCCTGGGAGGGCCGCCGACATGCCGACGCATCAGCTTCTTGCCCGGGCCCGCGGGCTGTGGGAGGAACTCGCCGGGGTCCCGGTCACGTTCGCGCCGGAAGGCGGGGTACGGGTGGTGGTCTCCCCGGAATCGGGGCTGTGCCCCGCCGGGTGGACCGGGGTGGTGCTCCTCGGCGGCTCGGTCCTCGTGACCGTGCCGAGCGCGAGGACCGCCGAGCTGGTGCGCGACGCCCTGCGCGGGTGGACGCCGGAGACCGCCGCGACCGGTGCGATCCGTGACGTGCTGCCCGTGGCGGGAGTGCTCGGACCCGCGGCGCTGGCCTACCTCTCCGGGGACCGCTTCCGTCCGGCGGCGGCCGCACCGACGGGTGACCACCTGCCGGGCGGCCACCCGGCGTTGCGCGCCCTGGAGCTGGCGGCGGGTGACGACGACGCCGCGGAGGCCGCCCTGGACGAGATCACCTCGCCCGCGTTCGTGGTCCGCGAACGCGGTGAGGTCGTGGCGGCCGCCGGATACCGGATCTGGCCCCACCGGACCGCCCACCTCAGCGTGCTGACGGCGCCCGCCGCACGGGGGCGCGGACTCGCCCGCGCGGCGGCCTCGGCGGCCGTCGGCCACGCCCTCGCCGCCGGTCTGCTGCCCCAGTGGCGCGCACGGCCGCCGGCCTCCCGACGCGTGGCCGCCGCTCTGGGCTTCGAGGACATGGGCGCCCAGCTCTCCGTCGAACTCGCCCCGGGCGAACCTGGGACGACGTAGGGGGGTGTCTTGACGATCAGGCCGACAGGACACCTCCCAGGGGCACGGCCGGTGGGATTCCGCGTGCGGCCGCGCCCCGCCCGGCGGGGTCAGTGCGGGGTGACCCCGCCGTCGTAGACGTTGTCCGGGGTGATGATCCGGGTGATCGCGCGGGCGAGCAGCGTGGACGGCTCCTGGCCGGCCACGTGGCGGGCGTCGGTGTTGATCATGAGGACGAGGGTGGCCTTCTTGGACGGCAGGTAGACGGTGACGGTCTCGTACCCGGGGATCGAGCCGTTGTGGCCGATCCAGCCGCCGGTCTCGAGGATCCCGAGCCCGTAGCTCGTGCCGGGAAAGCCGGTCGGGAGCGTCTTGAGCCGCTGGGCCTGGGCCTCGGGGCTGAGCAGCTCGCCGGTGGCGACGATCTTGGCCCAGCGGTGCAGGTCCTCCAGGTCGGAGATCATCGCGCCGGCGGCCCAGGCCCAACTGGGGTTCCAGTCCGTGGCGTCGGCGATGCCGCCGCTCAGGGTCTGGTCCGTGTAGCCGCGCGGGTGCGGGGAGGGGAACTCGGCACCCGTCGGGAGGAGGGTGTGCCGCAGGCGCGCGGGGCGCAGCACCCGGCGGTGGATGAAGTCGGCGAGCCGGTGACCGCTGACCTTCTCGACCACGAGTCCGAGGAGGATGAGGTTGGAGTTGGAGTACTCGAACTTCTCGCCCGGCTTGAAGGTGTTCTTGTGCTTCATGCCGAACGCGAGCACCTCCTCCGGCGTGTAGGAACGCTCCGGGTCGCTCAGCAGGCCGTGGATGAAGTCCGGGTCGGAGGTGTACGGGAAGAGGCCGCTGCGCATCTCGGCGAGGTGGCGCAGGGTGATCCGGTGGCCGTTGCGCACGCCCTTGACGTACTGGGAGATCGGGTCGTCGAGTCGGATCCGGCCGTCGTCGAGGAGTTCGAGGAGCGCGGTGACCGTGAACGTCTTGGTCTCGCTGCCGATCCGCACGTACGTGTCGGCCCTCATCGGCTCGCCGGTCTCGGTGTCGGCGACACCGGTGGCCCGCACATAGCTGCCCTTCCCCGGCATCCACACGCCGACGACGACGCCGGGAATCTGCGCCTGCTCGCGGACCTCCGCGATCGCCTTGTCCAGACGGGCGTTCAGCTCGGGGCCGAGGCCGCCCGAAGGACAGTCGTCCGCGCCATGGCGGTCGGCGGCCACCACGTGGCCGTCCGCCGCGTGGACGGCCGGGGCGGGAACCACCGCCATCGGGGCCAGCACGGACGCCACGAGCAGCGTCGCGGCGAACAGGCGTCGGGTGGGGGTACGTCGCATGGGGAGCGCCTTTTCCGGGTGGGGGAGGGGAGGGCCACATCACCACTCCGCCCCTGGCTCGGACCGGTCCGGAGGACCCTCGTCACGGCGAGTCCACTCGTTCGGCGCCGCACGGTCCGCCGCGGCGAGCCGACGGACCGGCACACCGGCGGCGACACCTCCCGCCGCACGGGCCCCGGCACAGCTCCCGGTCCGTGCCGCGGCCGACTTGGCCGTACGTGTCCGTGCCGCGGTCGATCTGGCCGTACGTGTCCGTGTCGCGGCCGTCTTGGCCGTACGCGTCGGTGTCGCGGTCGACTTGGCCGTACGCGTGCGTGCCGCGGTCTACCTAGCCGTACGCGTCCGTGACGCAGTCGACCGCACACCGCCCGTGCTCGTACCGCCGGCGCAGCGCCGCCGCCGCGTGCCGCCGCTCCACCCCGTCGTACCCGTAGCGGTCGCGCGTCACCCGGACCACGGCCTCGACGGTGACGATCGCCGGTTCGCCCTCGCCGGCGCACCGGCGGGCCGTCGCGATCACCTGGTCGGCCGCGCGCTGGAGGTCACGCGCGTACTCGCGCTGGGCGACGGACTGCGCCCGTGAGGCGGCGAACGGCCGTACGGCCCGGCCCTTCCAGACGACCCCGGCCGTGACGAGCCCCGCGCCGACGAGGGCGACGAGCACCCCCACGACGGCATCGGCGTCCCACCCCATCGCTGGCGCCCTCCCCTGTGTTTCCGCCGGTCCGAAGGAGTCTAGGCGGCCGAAGGTCGCTCGCGCGGACGTGCCCAGGAGGGTGTCCAGATGTCGCCGCAGGGCCGGAAGGGGGTCGGCAGGGCGTCGGGTTCGGTGGTGGCGAGGTGTTCGCGGAGGGCGAGGAGCGCGGGATGCGGATTGTCGACGGCCCACAGGAGGGAGTGCGGATAGACGGGGGTCGGGCCGTGCACGGGGACCCGGCGCAGGCCATGGCCCTCCGGCCAGACGAGGCGGGTCTGCGCGCCGACGAAGGTGGCGAGTTCGGGGGAGTCCGCGACGGTGTCGAGGAGCGGTTCGGTGCCGAAGTCGGGGCCGGTCACCTCGATGGTGAGCCCGAACGCGTCGGCGAGGTCGGCGTAGTACGCGGCCCACTCGGTGCCGCTGACGATGCCGGGCACCCAGATCCGGTGTCCGACGAGCCGTGCCGGTGTCACGTCGCGGGCGCCGGCGAGCGTGTGCGCGGGTCCGGTCAGGAGCTGGATCGGCTCGTCGAGGACCGGGACGGCCTCGATGCCCTCGGGGAGCCGGCTGCCGGGTCTGGTGACGGCACGGAAGGACGCGTCGATCGTGCCGGCCCGGAGCGCGGCGACCGCCGTGTCGGCGTCGAAGAGCGTCACCACGTCGAGTTCCACGTCCGGGTGCGCCCGGTGGAAGCCCTGCAGCAGGGCCGCCGGGGCGAGCCTGCGCCCGAGCACGTCCACACGCAGGGCGCGGTGGCCGGGACGCACCGACGCGACCGCACGTGCCTCGGCCTGGAGCAGGGCGCGCGCGTGGGGCAGGAACGCCTGTCCGTCGATCGACAGCGAGGCCCCCCGCGCGGTACGGGTCAGCAGGCGCGCCCCGAGCTCCTTCTCCAGCGCGGCGACGCGTTTGGAGACGGCCTGCTGGGTGATCCCCAGCTCGTCGGCGGCCTGCCGGAACCGGCCCGAGTCCACGACGGCGAGGAACGTGCGCACGGCTTCGAGATCCACGACCTCACCCTAGGGCCTGCCCTAGGTCCTGTCGGGGCAGGAGCTCGGTGACAACCACTGGTTGTGTCCTGGTCGCCTCATGGTTGTTTGATCTCGCTCTTCCCGGCTCGCTTTGATGTCGGTGGTCGACACGGGGTTGTCGGGCCGGTCGACGAGAGGGGTACGGGCATGGCGGGCGGAACGTCGCTGGGGCGGGACTTCGGGTGGCTCTGGGCGGCGTACGCGGCGGGGAGCCTGGGCACCTGGGTCGCGTTCAACGCCTTCCCGCTCCTCGCGATCACCGTGCTGCACAAGGGGGCCGCCGAGGTCGCGGCGCTCGCCGCCGTGGGGGCCGCGGTGGGGGCGGCGGTGGCGGTGCCGCTCGGGCCGTGGGTGGAGTTCCGGCGCAAGCGGTCCGTGATGGTCACGATGGATCTCGTGCGGTGCGCGGCGCTGCTGAGCGTCGCCGGGGCGTTCGCGCTCGGCCGGCTGGGATTCACGCAGCTGCTGGTCGTCTCCGTCGTCGTCGCCGGGGCCGACATCACCTTCGGGGCCGCCTCCGGGGCCTGCCTGAAGGCACTCGTGCACCCGGAGGACCTGCTCCGCGCCAACGCCCGGCTCGAATCCACGACCTGGACCGCCACCGTCCTCGGTCCGCCGCTCGGCGGCGCCCTGTTCGCCCTGCTCGGCCCGGTGGCGACGGTGGTGGCCGACGCGGTGAGCTATCTGCTCTCGGCGGCCGGCATCCGTGCCATCGGGGGCGCGGAACCCGCTCCTCCTCGCGCGGGGGAGGAGCGGAGGCGCGTGCGTGCCGGTGACCTCGCCGCAGGGTGGCGCCACATCCTCGGCCACCCGCTGCTGCGTCCGCTCTTCCTCAACGCGGTGCTGGTCAACGGGCTGATCATGGCGACCGCGCCGCTGCTCGCCGTGCTCATGCTGGGGCCGCTGGGGTTCACCCCCTGGCAGTACGGTCTCGCCTTCGCCGTGCCCTGCCTCGGCGGTCTCGTGGGCTCGCGGCTGGCGCGTCCGCTGGCCGAGCGGTACGGCCGGCACCGGGTGCTGCGGGGCGCGGGCGTGCTGCGGGTGTGCTGGCCCGTCGGCCTCGCCTTCGTTCATCCGGGCGTCAGCGGGCTGCTGCTCGTGATGGGCGTGGAGTTCGCGCTGATCGCCTGTGCGGGGGTGTTCAACCCGCTGCTCGCCGCCCACCGCCTCGGCCTGACCGCCACCGACCGCGTCGCCCGCACCCTGACCGCCTGGTCGGTCACAGGCAAGGCGTCCGTGGCGGCTCTCACCGCACTGTGGGGCCTGCTCGGCGGTGTCATCGGGCCGCGGCCGGCGATCGCTCTCGCGGGCGTCCTGCTCCTGGCGACCCCGTTGCTGCTTCCGAGCGCGGAGCGCCTCCTCGCGGCGGAGGGTGACGGACAGGGATTGACACGTGTAAGCAAGCGGTGACACGCTCCTTTCCCGGCCCCCGGACCCTCCCGGCCCCGTGGCGCCCCGCGCAGAAGGAGCAGCACCCCATGAGCACCACCGTCACCACCGCCCGAGGACCCGTCCGCGGTGAGCGCCGTGCCGACGGCAGCCTCCGCTTCCTGGGCATCCCGTACGCCCAGCCGCCCGTGGGCGACCTGCGGTTCGCCGCGCCCGTACCGCCGGAGCCGTGGTCGGAGCCGCTGGACGCCACCGCGTACGGGCCGACGGCGCAGCGCCGCCCCTTCGCCGAGGTGACCACCATCCCCGAGCCCTCGATCCCGGGCGTCGGCGTCCTCAACCTCAACGTCTTCACCCCCGACACCGCCCCCGGGGCGGGCCTGCCCGTCCTCGTCTGGATCCACGGCGGCGGCTACGTCGCCGGCTCCGCCGCCAGCCCCTGGTACGACGGGGCCGCCTTCAACCGCGACGGCGTCGTCCTCGTCTCGATCGGCTACCGGCTCGGCATCGAGGGCTTCCTCCACCTGGAGGGCGCCCCCGACAACCGGGGCGTACGGGACTGGATCGCCGCCCTGGAGTGGGTCCGGGACAACATCGCGGCCTTCGGCGGCGACCCCGCCAAGGTCACCGTCGCGGGCCAGTCGGCGGGCGGGGGCGCCGTCCAGACGCTGCTGGCGGTGCCGTCGGCCAAGGGCCTGTTCCGGGGTGCGCTCTCCGTCTCCGGCGCGGTCCTGCGCCCCGACGGTCCCGAGGTGGCCCGCGCCGCGGCCCGGCTCTTCACCGCCCGCACCGGGGTGCCGGCCACCGCCGCGGCCCTGCGGGACCTGCCCGACGACGCACTCCTCGACTTCCAGGACCGCCTGGCGGAACCGGGACCGGACCGCGAGGGCCTGCCGCCGATGCTGGCCCTCGCCCCCTTCGCGGACGGCGAACTGATCCCCGTGGCCGTACGCGACGCCCTGACCGACGGCGACGCGGGCGCCGACGTCCCCCTCGTGCTCGGCTTCACCGAGCACGAGTTCACCATGTTCCCCGCGCCCGGTCCCGAGGGGCCGCCGCTGCCCGTCATGCTCGGCGGCCTCGGCCTCGACCCCGCCCGTACCGCCGCCTTCTCCGAGGCGTACGCGGAGGGCGGCGAGGCCCTCCTCTTCGGCCAGGCGCTGACCGACGCGACCTTCCGTGCCCCGAACCTCGCCGTCGCGGACGCCCGCGCCGCCCGTGGACGCCCCACCTGGCTCTACGAGTTCACCTGGCGCTCGCCGGTCGCGGGCATGGCCTTCCACTGCCTGGACCTCCCGTTCGCCTTCGACCTCCTGGACGCCGAAGGAGTACGGGCCGTCGCCGGCGACGCCCCGCCGCGCGCGCTCGCCGACGCCCTGCACCGCGCCTGGGTCGCCTTCGTCACCGACCAGGACCCCGGCGCCGACTGGCCGCGCTACACCGCCGACGAGCGCGCCACGATGATCTGGGACGCCGAGCCCCGGATCGCCGCGGACCCGGTGCGCCGCGTCCGCGAACTCTGGCTCGACTGACGGGGACAGCGCGGGTCCGACGGCGCGGGTCCGACAGCGCGGGTCCGACGGCGCGGGCGCGGGTCCGCGCGCAGGGGGAGGCGCGGGTCGGGGCACGCGGGCGGCGCAGGCCGGGTGACGGTCAGGCGCAGGCCGGGTGACGGCGCAGGCGCGGGACGGGTGACGGTCAGGCGCGGGTCCGGACGCAGGGGGACGCGCGGCTCCGGCGACGGTGGCGGCGCGGGTCCGGCCGCGGTCCGCCGCCCCGGGGCCGTGTCACACGTTCTTCATGCGCTGTGCATGGTCCGCCGGGGAGGGGGCCGCGATGATCGATCGTGCCCCCGGGACCGACCGGACCGTACGAAACGGCAGGCTCGGGGCGTCGCATGACGCACCGTCGACCGCGCCCGCCGCCCCGCCCCGAGGAGCCCCGCCATGTCCAGCCGCCGCAGCTTCCTCGCCGGGTCGGCCGCCACGATCGGCCTCGGCGCCCTGCCGGTCGCCGGCGCCGTCGGGGCGGCGGCCGCACCGGCCGGTGCGGCGGTCCCGCAGGACGCGACCCGGCCGCCCAACCTGGTCGTGGTGCTGGCCGACGACCTCGGGTACGGCGAGCTCGGCGCGTACGGGCAGAAGCTCATCACCACCCCGCGCATCGACCGGCTCGCCGCCGACGGCCTGCGGTTCACGGACGCGTACGCGACGGCCGCGGTCTGCGCCCCCTCCCGCTGCTCGCTCCTCACGGGTCTGCACACCGGCCACGCGACGGTGCGCGCCAACCCCTCCGGCGCGCAGGGCTCCCTCACCGCCGCCGACACCACCTTCGCCCAGCTGCTCAGGGCCCGCGGCTACCGCACCGGCGTGATCGGCAAATGGGGCTTCGGGCCGGAGAGCGCCGACCAGGACAGCCACCCCAACGCGCGCGGCTTCGAGGAGTTCCACGGGTACATCGACCACGGCCATGCCCACCAGTACTACCCGGCCTACCTCTGGCACAACGGCGTCAAGGAGCCCATCCCGGCGAACGAGGGCGGAGCCAAGGGCGTGTACGCGCCGGACCTGCTGCGGCAGCGGGCCCTCGACTTCCTCGACCGCCACGCCGCCGAACCGTTCCTCCTGCTGCTCACCCCGACCGTGCCGCACGCCCCCAGCGACATCCCCGACACCGGCGCCTACGCGTCGCGGACCTGGAGCGCCGCCAACAAGGGACACGCGGCACAGGTGAGTCTCTTCGACGCGCTCGTCGGCGACGTCGTCGACAGGCTCCGCGCCCTCGGCCTGGAGGACGACACCGTCGTCCTCGTCACCAGCGACAACGGCCCCCACGAGGAGGGCGGGGTCAACCCCGACCTGTTCGACGCCAACGGCCCGCTGCGCGGCTACAAGCGGAACCTGTACGAGGGCGGCGTCCGCGTCCCCCTCATCGCCTGGGGCCCCGGCCGCGTGCTGCCCGGCACGAGCGACCGGCCGACCCCGCTGACCGACCTCCTTCCCACCCTCGCCGAACTCGGCGGCGCCCCCGCGCCGTCCGACGTGGACGGTCTCTCGGCCGCGCCCCTCCTCACCGGCGGCGCGGCCACCGCCCACCACGACCACCTGTACTGGTACCGCGACGAGCGGGGCGTCACGAGCCGCGCCGACGCCCAGGACCGGCAACGCGCCACCTGGCTCGCCGAGGCGCTCCGCAAGGACCGCTGGAAGGCGGTCCGCTTCGCCCCCGTCCGCGACCACGCCCTCCCCGACGACCAGTGGCAGGTCGAGCTGTACGACCTGGCCACCGACCTCGGCGAGACCTCCGACCTGGCGGCCCGCCACCCCGCCCGCGTCACCGAACTGGTCGCGCTCATGCGGTCCTCCTGGCAGGAGCAGTACCCGCGCACCTCGTTCGGAGCGCACCTGACCGTCCCGCCGCTCGCCGTGCCCGACGAGCCGTTCGCGGTCACCACCGAGCTCGCCAACGGCTCCGCCCGGGCCTGGAGCTCCGCCGCCGTCACCCTCCGGGTCCCGGCAGGCTGGACCGTACGGGCCACCACCGCCACCACCGCGGCGCAACTCGCCCCCGGCGCCCGGCTCACCGCCGCCTGGCAGGTCACGGCGCCCCCCGGCACCACCGCGGCCACCCCGTGGACGCTCACCGCCGAGGGCACCGCCCTCGCCCCGGGCGGCCCCGTCCGGTACACCGCCGACGGCACCGTCACCACCCCGCCCCCGGCACCCACCCGGGACAGCTACCTCTCCGACCTGCCCTGGATCCGCGCCGTCAACGGCTGGGGTCCCGTCGAACGCGACACCTCCAACGGCAAGAACGCCGCCGGCGACGGCACCCCGATCGCCTTCGGCGGCACCACCTACGCCAAGGGCCTCGGCGTCCACGCGTACAGCGACGTCGCCTTCCACCTGGGCGGCGCGGGGAACCGGTTCACCGCCGTCGTCGGCATCGACGACTTCTCGGCCCGCCAGAGCTCCGCCGGGGCCACCCGCGCCACCGTCTACGGAGACGACCGGATCCTCCTCGCCACCCCCACCCTGACCGCCGCCACCGGCCCCGTCCCCGTGGACGTCGACGTCCGCGGCGTCCGCGTCCTGCGCCTGGAGGTCACGGACGCCAACGCCAGGACCTCCTTCGACCACACCTCCTGGGCCCTGGCCCGCGTCACGGTCCGGTAGCCGGGCCCGTCCGCCACGCGCAGGGCATCGGCGCCGTCCCGATTCCGCCATCGGGGCACTCGCCGCCTCGCGATGCGGTGAGGTGGGGGCGAGACGCATCCTCTCCCAGAGAACGGAACGCCCGATGCCGAACGACCTCACCGGCCTCGCCACCCCCCTGATCGCCGACGCCTGCGTACGGCTCGGCGAACCCCTGCGCGCCGCGCCCGCCGGGATCATGCCCGTCGTCGCGGGCCGGCGCGTCGCCGGACGGGTGCTGCCCGTCCGGCACTACGGAAGCGTCGACGTCTTCCTGGAGGCGTTCACCCACGCCGAACCGGGGGACGTCCTCGTCATCGACAACGGCGGACGCGACGACGAGGCGTGCATCGGCGACCTCGCCGTCCTGGAGGCCGAGGCGGCCGGTGTGTCCGGGGTCGTCGTCTGGGGCCTGCACCGGGACACCCCGGACCTGGTCGAGATCGGCCTGCCGGTCTTCTCGTACGGACGCCACGCGCCCGGACCCGTCCGCCTCGACCCCCGGGAACCGGACGCGCTCCGCACCGCCCGGTGCGGAGCCCACGAGGTGAGCACCGACGACCTCGTCTTCGGCGACGACGACGGGGTCCTGTTCGTGGCGGCCGCCCGCGCGGACGCCGTCCTGGAGACCGCCCGGAGCATCTTCCGCACCGAACGGGAACAGGCCCGCCGCATCAGGGCGGGGGAGACCCTCGCGAGCAGACCCGGTTCGACGCCTACCTGAAGAGCCGGGCCGAGGACCCCTCGTACACCTTCCGGCGGCATCTGCGCCGGATCGGCGGCGCGATCGAGGAGTGACACCGACCGCGCGCCGACGGCCTCCGAGGGCTCAGCCCTCGAAGCCGACCGAGCCGTCCGGCAGGATCGCCTCCACCCGCGCGCCGTGCTCGACGGTGCGGCTCACCGTGCAGAACTTCTCGTGCGTGAGGCGCACCCCGCGGGCGAACACCTCGGCCGCGCGCGGGTTGCTGTCCGGCAGCTCGAACTCGTAGCTGACCCTGATGCGCCCCACCCGGCCGTCGTCCTCGGGCCCCGACACCGACTCCACCACGATCCGCAGGTCGTCGTGGTCCACGGCCCGGGCCGTCCGGTCCACGACCAGCCCCCCGCAGCCGCCCATCGCCGCGAGCAGCAACTCGACCGGGGTGAACGAGGGCTGGGCGTCCGCGTCGTCCGCGGCGGCCATCCGCACCTCGGCGCCGCGGTCGTTGCGGGCGGTCCACTGGCGGTACCCGGTGCGGACGGTCTCGATCCGGTAGTCGGCCATGACGGCGGTGCTCCTCGTGCTCGTACGGTACGGTCGCCCGCCACGCGACCCCGGCGCCCCCGCCCCACCGAGCGGACGCCCCGGACGCACACGGCGGCCCCGTCAGTATCCGTGCCGCGGGCCGGCCACCGCACCGGCACGGGCCCGAACGACGGTGCCCCACGCCTCCGCCACCGTGCCCCAGACCGTGCGGAGTCCGGGCTCCGCACGCCGTACGGAGGCCACGGCGGCCTCCGGGGAGCCGCCCGCCCGGCGGACCTCGCCGCCGTCGACGGCCGCCCACTCGGCCACGGTCTCCGCGTCGACCTCGGGGTGGAACTGCAGGCCCCAGCCCACGCTCCCCACGCGGAACGCCTGGAACGGGCAGTCGTCGCCGGTCAGCAGCGGTACGGCGCCGGGCGGCAGCCGGTCGATCTCGTCCCAGTGCCACTGCGCGGCGAGCGCACCGTCCGGCACACCGCCCAGCACCCGATCCGCCGACACGGCGGGCAGCCGGCGCAGCGGTACGGCGCCCACCTCGGGCCCCCGGGTCCGCCGCGCCACCGAACCGCCGAGCGCGTGGGCGAGTATCTGGCCGCCGAGGCATATCCCGAGCAGCGGCACCTCGTCCGTCACGGCCTCGCGGACGAGCTCACGGACCCGGGGAAGCCACGGCGCGGCCCGGTCGTCCTCGCAGTTGGCCGCCCCGCCGAGGACCAGCACCCCGGCATGGCCGCGCAGCGAGTCCGGCAGCGCCTCGCCGCGCCAGGCCCGCACCACGTCGAGCCGGTGCCCGGTCGCCGCCAGGCGCTCGCCGACGAGACCGGGACCGGCCTCCCGCTCGTGCTCGACCACGAGGACGGCGGTGGCCCCGGCCGCCGCCTCCGCGGCCTCCGGCGCACCGGTGGCGCGGCGTGCCTCCGCCGCCCGGCCCGTCACGGGCGCCTCAAGCGCCCCTGGAGTGAAAGCCGTTGCGCTCGTCGTGGTCGTGCGGGTCGTCTCGGTCGTCATGGATGTTCCCCTCCGCGGTCGTCCCCCGGACTGTCCTCGTCTTTCCGCCCCGAGGATCTCCGAAGAAGCGCCGCAGCGGGACCCCCCGTCGTGCCCGTTGCCCCGCGGCGTCTGAGTAGCCCGCCGCGCGCGCCTGAGTACGTCGGCCGATACGCGGGCCGCCGCCCGCTGCTGGACTGGGGTCATGACTTCCGACGCCCGGCGCCCCCGCCCCCTCCAGCACGTCACCGCCACCGGTACGGCCCTCGCGGTGGCCCTCGGGCCGCTGGTGCTCGGCGCGTTGCTGGCCCGGTCGGTGGGCGGTGACCCGATGGCCTCCGTCAACGCCCTGATCGCGGGCGGCGGCCAGCGTGCCCGGATCTCCCGCGCGCAGCTCCGCTCCGGCACGCGGATCGGTTCGCGGCGCGGTTCCGGGCCGCGGCGCGCGGCCGGCCCTCTGCGCGGCCCCGGGACGCGGGCCGTGACCGGGTGGCCGTATCCCCGCCGTCCGGGTTCAGTCGCGCGGCTTGCGCGCCAGGAGGAAGCCCTGCGGCGTCTTCTCCTGGGGGTCCGGCTGCCGCACCAGGCGCGCCGACTCGACCAGGCCGGCGGCGGCCAGGTGCCGCGCGACCTGGTCGGGTGACCAGCGGTAGACGTCGAGGGCGACCTCGTGTCCGTAGGCGCTTGTGAGGCGCACGCGCTCGTCGCCGACCTTGAAGGCGATCAGGAGCAGCCCGCCGGGCGCCAGGACGCGGTGGAACTCGGCGAAGGACGCGGTGAGGTCCTCCTGCGGCATGTGCACGGTGGAGTACCAGGAGAGGACGCCGCCGAGGGAGGCGTCGGGCAGGTCGAGCGCCGTCATCGACCCCACCGCGAAGCGGAGACCCGGGTACGTGTCCCGGGCGACGGCGATCATGCCGGGCGACAGGTCCACCCCGAAGACGTCCGCGCCGAGGTCCCGCAGGTGGGCGGTGACCCGGCCGGTTCCGCACCCGAGATCGCCCACCGCACGGGGGCCGCCGGAGGCGTCCACCTCCGCCACGAACCCGGCCAGCATCGCCCGGTCGAGGGGCATGCCCGCCAACTGGTCGCCCAGCAGCCGCTCGTAGTCGGCCGCGACGGTGTCGTACGAACGGCGGGTGGCGGTGAGGTGCGCGGCGTCGGTCATCCCGGAACCCTACGACGGCCCCCACGACATCTCCACGCCTTCCGTCCCCGCCGAACGGTCCCGTGACATCCCCCGCATGAGCGATGATCATCCCCTCTGAGCGGGCCCGGCGGCAGAGGTCCGGGACATGTCGAAAGGGCACACCGAATGGCGCGGCGGCACCCCGGGCGGGACGACCACACGAGCGGCACCGGGGACGGGTCCCCGCACGGCACCGGAGACGGCACCCCAGGCCCGGCCGAGGCCGCACCGCCCGCCGGCGGCACCGGCATCGCCCGGCGCCGGTTCCTCGGCTACGTGCTCGCCGCGCCCACCCTCACCGTGGCCGCCCAGCTCGGCGCCGAGGCCCTCGTGCCCCGGCAGGCGGAAGCCGCCGTCCCGGCGCTCGTGCCGTCGCTGCCCGGCCCGGCCGAACTCCTCGACCTGAACGAGCTGCTGACCCTCGCGGCGCTGCCCACCGGCAACCTCATCACGATCCGGATCGACGCCGACGGCACGGCCCACTTCGCCCTGCCCCGCGCCGAGGTCGGCCAGGGCGTCACCACCTCCAGCGCCATGATCGTCGCCGAGGAGCTCGACCTCCCCCTCGACAGGGTGAAGGTCACCCTCGCCGACGCCCGGCCCGAACTCCTCTTCAACCAGCTGACCGGCGGCTCCAACACCACGTACTCCACCTACACCCCGATCCGCGTCGCCGCCGCCGTCGCCCGGGGCCGCCTCCTGCACGCCGCCTCCCTCGTCCTCGGCCAGGCCGTCACCACCCTCACCACGAAGGCGGGCGCCGTCGTCTCCCCGGCCGGCGCGGTGCTCGGCTACGGCGAACTCGCCGCCAAGGCCGCCGCCCTCACCGACACCGCGGTCGAGGTGACCCTCAAGGACCCGGCCCGGTTCCGGGTCGTCGGCACCGGGCAACGACGGGTGGACGCCCTCGAAGCCGTCACCGGCCGCAAGAAGTTCGCGATGGACCTCCAGGTCCCGGACGCCCTGCCGACCATGGTGTGCCGCCCGCCCACCATCAACGGCACGGTCCGCTCCGTGGCCAACCTCGCCGCGGTCCGGGCCATGCCCGGCGTCACCGACGTCGCCACCGTCTCCACCGGCGTCGCCGTCCGCGCCCGCACCTTCGGCCAGTGCGTCGACGCCGTACGGGCGCTGGTCGTCACCTGGGGCCCCGGCACCGCCGAGGGCGCCTCCGACGCCACCGTCCTGGAGAAGCTGCGCCGCGCCGAACTTCCCCTGGTGGTCCCGGCCCTGCCGCTCCTGACCAAGGCCGTCGACGCCCGCTTCACCT
This sequence comes from Streptomyces sp. NPDC059534, assembly GCF_042743475.1. Classification (NCBI taxonomy): domain Bacteria; kingdom Bacillati; phylum Actinomycetota; class Actinomycetes; order Kitasatosporales; family Streptomycetaceae; genus Streptomyces; species Streptomyces sp. NPDC059534. The sequence goes on along the minus strand of NZ_JBHWAQ010000013.1, from coordinate 41,905 downwards.
TCCACTTCGCGAGCAACGCCGCCCTGGAGACCAACTGCGCCATCGCGGACGTGCGGCAGGACTCCGCGGAGATCTGGGCCTCGCTCAAGGCCCCGATCGTCGCCCAGGAGCAGATCGCCCTCAAGCTCGGCCTGCCGCCCTCCGCGGTCCGCGTCCACGTCACCGAGGGCGGCGGCTCCTTCGGCCGGAAGCTCTTCGCCGACGCCGCCCACGAGGCCGTCGAGATCTCCCGGGCCATGGGCAAGCCCGTCAAGCTGATGTGGCACCGCACCGACGACTTCCGCCAGGGCCGTACGCACCCGATGTCCACGTCACGGGTGCGCGCCACGTACGCGCTCGGCGAGGTACTCACCTACGAGCAGCGCCACACCTCCGTCGCCACCGACTTCGGGCACGGCATCGGCGAGGTGCTCACGGCGGAGGCGGCCCGGCTCCCGGTCGCCGACGCCACCTTCTCCGAGACGATGTTCCAGCTCACCCAGATCAGCCCCTACCACCTCGGCGTCACCACCCAGCTCCTCGCCGAGACCGACAAGGGCTTCAACACCGGGTCGATGCGGAACATCTACTCGCCCAACGTCCGCTGCGCCCAGGAACTCGTCATGGACGAACTGGCCCGGCGGATGGGCCAGGACGGGTACGCGCTGCGGCGCCGGCTGACGAAGGACGCCCGGGCCCGGGCCGTCCTCGACAAGGTCGCCGAGGTGGGGGAGTGGGGCCGGACCATGCGGGCCGGAACGGCCCAGGGCATCGCCGTCCACACCGAGTACCACTCCGCCGTCGCGATCCTCGCCGAGATCGACTGCCGGCCCGAGACCGTCGGACGGCAGGTCCCCAACGCCTGCACGGGACCGCGGGTGACCAAGGTGGTCTGCGCCGTCGACGTCGGTCTCGCGGTCAACCCGCGCGGTCTGGAGGCCCAGATGATGGGCGGCATCGCCGACGGCATCGCGATCACCCTGACCTCCGGCCTCCACCTGCGCGACGGGCACTTCCTCGAAGGCAGCTGGGACCAGTACTTCTACACCCGGCAGTGGAACACCCCGCCCGAGCTGGAGATCATCGTGATGCCCCCGACCGGCGACAAGCCGGGCGGCGCGGGCGAACTGGCCGTCGCCGGCGCCATGGCCGCCGTCGCCTGCGCGTACGGCCGGGCGACCGGCACGATGCCGACGGTCTTCCCCGTCAACCACGCCGAGCCGCTCGGCTTCACCCCCCTGCCGACCGTCCCGCCCGTCCCGGCCTCGCCGACCGACGGCCGCGACCGCGCCATCTGAGAGCTGGAGTCCCCGTGCCGCAGCACACCTTCATCCTGAACGGCAAGGCCGTCACCGCCGATGTCGAGGGCGACGTCCGGCTCCTGTGGGTCCTCCGGGACGTCCTCGGCGTCACCGGACCCAAGTACGGCTGCGGGGTCGGCGTCTGCCGGGCCTGTACGAGCCACCTCAACGGCAAGGCGTTCACGCCCTGTGCCGTACCCGTCGAGGACCTCGCCCCGACCGACGAGGTCACCACCATCGAGGGCCTCCCGGACACCGTGGGGAGCGAGCTGCACCCCATGCAGGACGCCTGGCTCGATCTCGACGTCGCCCAGTGCGGCTACTGCCAGCCGGGCCAGATCATGACCGCGGTGGCGACCGTCCGCCGGGCGCGGGAGGCCGGCCGGGAGGTCACCGAGGCCGATCTGGACGCCATCCGGAACATCTGCCGGTGCGGCACCTACCACCGCATCCGCCAGGCCGTCCTGGAGGGCGCCCGCCGGATGCCGTGACCCCGAGATGTCCGCCCTAGGACGAACCGGCCGTCCGCTTCTCCCGCACCGCGTCCAGGTACTCCGCCACCGCGTCACGGTTCCGGGTCAGGCAGCGGATCCGGTCGGTCATCCGGTCGCGTTCGTCCTCCAGTGCCGCCAGCATCTCCGGGGTCGCGTCGGGGAAGTGGATGATCCTCGGCTTGTTCAGGCACGGCAGGATCTGCTTGATGATCCGGGTCGGCAGACCGGCGTCGAGCAGACCCCGGATCTGCATCACCCGGTCCACGTTCGAAGCGTCGTAGACGCGGTAGCCGTTCGGCAGCCGGTCCGCGACGATGAGACCCTGCTCCTCGTAGTAGCGCAGAAGCCTGCGCGGTGTTCCGGTGCGCTCGGACAGCTCGCCGATCCGCATGGGAAGCCCCCTCCCGGGAATCGCTTGACCTTCACATCGATGTGAGGGTTCGAGCATACGGACATGAGCCACGACACGACCGCGGCGTCCGCTCCGGCCACCCGCGCACCCGCACACGACGAACACCACCCGCCCTCCGGCCGGTTGCCGCTCCCCGCCCTGCTCGCCCTCGCCACCGCCGTCTTCGTCACCAGCCTCACCGAGACCCTCCCGGCCGGCGTCCTGCCCGCCATGAGCGCCGGGCTCGGCGTCGGCGAGGCCGCGACGGGCCAGACGGTCACCGTCTACGCCCTCGGCACGGCCCTCACCGCCATCCCGCTGGCCGCCCGCACGGCCGCATGGCGCCGCAAGCGCCTGCTGCTCACCTCGGTCGCCGGCTTCGCCGCCGCCAACACCGTCACCGCCGCCTCCTCCTCGTACGCCCTGACCCTCGGTGCCCGGTTCCTCGCCGGAGTCGCCGCGGGCGTCGCCTGGGCCCTGCTCGCCGGCTACGCCCGCCGCCTCGCCCCCGCGCACCTCCAGGGCCGGGCCGTCGCCGTCGCGATGACCGGCATCCCGCTCGCGCTCTCCCTCGGCGTGCCGGCCGGCACCTTCCTCGGCGAGGCCGTCGGCTGGCGGACCGCCTTCACCGCGATGACCGTCATCGCCGCCGGACTCCTCGGCTGGATCGTCCTCGCCGTCCCCGACCTGCCCGGCGAACCGCGCGGCGCCCGCGCCCCGGCCGTCCGTACGCTCAGGGTCCCCGGCGTCCTGCCGGTCCTCGCCGTCACCTTCGCCCTCGTCCTGGCCCACACCGTGCTCTACACCTACGTCGCCGCCTACCTCGGCCACATCGGACTCGGCGGCTCCACCGGACTCGTCCTGCTCGTCTTCGGCGCCGCCTCGCTCGCCGGGATCTGGGTGACAGGCCGTCACATCGACCGCAGGCTCCGGCCCCTCACCCTCGCCGGAACGCTCCTCGTCGCCGCCGCGGCCGCCGCCCTCGCCGTACCGGCCGGGAGCACCGCCCTGGTCCTCCTCGCCGCCGCCCTGTGGGGGCTCGGCTGGGGCGGAGCGCCCACCCTGCTGCAGACGGCCGTCGCCGACGCGGGCGGAGACGCCGCCGACACCGCCCAGACGATGCTGGTCAGCCTCTGGAACGCCGCCATGGCGGCCGGCGGCCTCGCGGGCGGTCTCCTCCTGGACCTCCTCGGGGCGGGCGCCCTGCCCTGGAGCGTCCTCCTCCTGCTCGTCCCGGTGGTGGCCGTCGTGGCGGGCGCCCGCGCCCACGGCTTCCCCGTCCGCCGCCGTGCCGCCTGAGCGCGGCCCGGCGGAACGGAGACAGGCCCCCACCGTCCGACGGTGGGGGCCTGTGCTGCGCGGGGAACCGGTCAGACGGCCGGCGGGACGCGGGGCGGGCGGCCCGTGCCGCGCGTCAGCACGTAACCGCCGATGCCGGCGAGCGCGGCGAGGATGCCGCCCGCGGCCGTCCACAGCCAGCGGTCCGACCACCAGCCGGAGGACCAGCCGTCCTCCGGGGCCGCCGCGTCGACCGCGGTGCGCCGGCCGGCGTCCTCGTCCGCCTTCGCCCGGTCGGCGGTGGTCGCCCCCGGCACCAGCGGCGCGCCCAGCGATCCGTCGGTGGCGTAGGCGCCGCCCTTGTCGAGGGTGTCGACCCCGACCCGGGCCGTGAACGGCTGGCCGAGGTCCTCGTCGGGCAGCCCGGTGACGGTGAGCCGGACGTAGTAGCTGCCGGGCAGCGGGTCGTTCGCCCAGGCGTCGGCCGAGGCCCTGACCGGGCGCAGCACACAGGCCAGCTCCGCGGTCGCGGCGTCCTTCGCCGCCGTACGGGACTGCGTCCCGTACATGCACGGCTGCCGCCGCCGCAGCCCGTCGTACACGTCGATCCGCCAGGTGGCGGCTCCGTGGCGCAGGGCGGCGTCCGGCAGCGTCACCGTCGCCCGGACGGTCGGCCGCTGCCCGGTGTCGGCGGGGAACACCCAGTACAGGTAGTCACCCGTGGCGGCCTGCGCGGTGGCCTGCTGCCCCGGGAGGAACCGGGCGGCGGTGCGGAAGGTGGTCCCGGCCTCCGTCGGCCCGGCGTCCGGAACCGCGCTCGCGCTCGGGTCCGCCGTGGCGGAGGGGGAGTCGGCCAGGGCGGCCGGACCCGCGAGACCGAGCAGAGCGGCGCCCGCGAGCGCGGCCGTGGCGAGCATGCGTACGGTACGCATCAGTGGGTCCTCCAGACAGCGACGCGCCAGCGGGACAGCCAGCCCCAGACCAGACCGGCCAGGAAGCCGACGAGCACCAGCGCGCCGAGCAGCCACCAGCCGCGGCCGAGACCGAACGAGGCCACGTCCGACGCGGTCGAGGGGCCGTCGACGACGTCCACCGTCAGTTCGATGGGCATGCCCGGCGTCGTCTTCACCGACGGGGGCGCGGAGAAGGAGTTGCTGACCTGCAGACAGACGGTCTCTGCCGCCGGCTTGGCGTCCCCGGGGCCGTCGTCGAGGTCCGGCTTCGGATAGCGCAGGCCCGTCGAGACGACGTCCGTCCGCCCGTCGCCCGCCTCGGAGCCGCGGACGATCTCCCGGCCGTGGAGCGTGACGGCGCGCAGCAGCACGCCGTAGTCGTTGTTGACGGCCCGGTCGGCGGACACGCTGACGGAGGCGCGCAGTTCCTGGCCGGGCAGCAGGTCCACCCGGTACCAGCGGTGCTCGCCGAAGGACTCGCGGTCCGTGTACAGCCCGGGCTGGAGCTGCGGCGCGTCGGGGCAGCGCAGCGCGCCCCGGGTGGCCACCGGCGTGACGACCGGGTCGGCCGCGCGGTCGACGAGCTGGCGGACCCGGCGGGAGAGGTCCTCGGTGCGGTGGATGGAGGTGTACGTGCCTCCGGTCGCCTCCGCGATGCAGGTGAGCTGCTGCCGCGTCTTGGCGTCCGGCACCAGGCCCAGGGTGTCGATGACGAGGTGGATGCCCTTCGCCGCGATCTCGCGGGCCACCTGGCACGGGTCCAGCGGGGCGCAGGTGTCCTCGCCGTCCGTGATGAGCACGATCCGCTTGGTCGCCCCGTCGTCGCCGAGGTCGTCGGCGGCGCCCAGCAGCGCCGGGCCGATCGGGGTCCAGCCCGTCGGGGCCAGGGTGGCCACCGCGGTCTTGGCCTCGGTCCGGTCGAGCGGCCCGACCGGGTACAGCTGGCGGGTGTCCTTGCAGCCCCGCTTGCGGTCCTGTCCGGGGTAGTCGGCGCCGAGGGTGCGGATGCCGAGCCGGACCTCCTCGGGCACCGCGTCCAGGACCTCGTTGAACGCCTGCTTGGCCGCCGCCATCCGGGACTTGCCGTCGATGTCCTTGGCCCGCATGGAGCCGCTGACGTCGAGGACCAGTTCGACCTTGGGGGATTCCTTCGCCGGCTCGTCGGCGGCCGCGCCCGTCGGCAGGAGCGCGACGCTCAGGGCGGCGAGCAGCGCGCAGGCCCCGGTCGCCAGCCGTTTTCTCGTGATCATCGCCGGATCGTATTGATGATTCTCCGACAAACCCAAATCACGTCTGGCTGTTGAGGAATCCTATGAGGCAGGCGCCCCACCAACCGGCCTGGCTGACGGTCGCCGCCAGGCCCGAGAGGACCAGCAGGCGGCGGGGCACGGAGGTGGAGCGGTGGGCCTCCAGGAGCTGGCCGAGCCGGTGCGCCCAGAGCCCGTTGACGGTGACGGCGACGACGAGGCCCAGCTTGACCAGGGTGAGCGGGGAGTGGAGGTCGGGGCGGAGGAAGAGCCCGGAGACCACGAGCCCGCCGAGACCGACCCAGATGGGGGTCTGGAGCGCGACGGCCGTGTCGAGGACGCCGCCGAGCGGACGCTTCCCCGTCAGCCACAGCACGGCGAACCAGTCGACGGCCAGTACCGAGCCCAGCCCGACGACGAGGAAGGCGACGTGCAGGAAGCGTGCCACCGTCAGCAGAGAGGCGTCCGCGTGGACGTGACCGGCGGTCCAGCAGGCGGCCGCGATGGCGGTGGTGGCGGCGAGCCCGAGGGCGGTGAGGAGCCAGGGAGGGGTGAGCTCCTGCGCGGATCTGGGCATGCGGTGATCTTCCGGACGTAACGACGGCAAAGTTAGGTAAGGCGAAGCTAAGTGTTGCCTGTGTGCACGTCAAGTGGATGTGTTGTACATCCCAGATGATGGAGCGGGGCGCCCGGCCGTCACCGGTGCTCGGGGTTCGGGGGTCGCGGGTGAACGGCTGGGACTCGGTGGCGGCCCGGTCCGGCGGTGACTTCCGCCACGGATCGGGCGCGTGTTCGAAGGGGTGCTTGATAATGATCACGGCGCGGTGGGGGTGAAGCACGGCGGTGCGACAACCCGGCAGGGCTGGAGCGCTGCTGAATCGAAGTACGGGGGATCGTATGGAACTGCTGGTTGCGTCAGGTGCTGTCGCGGCGCGTGAGGACAGGTTCGACTGGTTTTGCGAAACGGTGTCCACCGAAGTGATGCCCATCATGCTCAGTACCCGGCATGCGGCCGACTTCCGGGCGGGCATCACCTACCTGGATCTCGGCGTGGTGCGGCTGTCTGCTGTGGCTTCCTCGCCGGTGCTCTCGCGCCGTACCTCGGCTCACGTCCGGCGTGGCGATCCCGAGCACTTGCAGCTGGCGCTCATCACGCAAGGTGGCTTGCGCATCTCCCAGCGACGCAATGAATCGGTCGTCGCGGGAGGACTTGTGCTGACCGACACCTCACGGCCGAGCGAGGGGGAGTGCACCGGCGAGCAGATCGAGTCGGTGGTCCTGCAGATTCCCCGTCAGGCCCTGGCGCTGCGATCGGATCGTCTGGACCGCCTCCTCGCGCAGAGCCTGGCCGCAGACGAGGGGTCCGGGGCGATCCTCGCCGACTTCCTGAAGACGCTGCTCTCGTACGGCCCGCGCTGTCGTCCGGAGGAGCTGAACGGGATGGGTTCCGTCGCTCTCGAACTGGCCACCGCGTTCCTTGCGGGGCAGCTCGGTGACCCTGGCGAGGCGCCTGCCGAGGCCCGTGCGCAGGAGACACTGCAGCGGATCCACCGCTTCATCGAGAACAATCTCGGCGACCCCGGACTGACTCCCCAGATGATCGCTGACCGGCACAACATGTCCCTGCGGCATCTGTACAACCTCTACGCCGACCAGCCTCTGACCATCGCGGCCCACATCCGCCGAAGCCGGCTGGAGCGCGCCCGTGCCGACCTCGCATGCGGAGAACTGGGCAGCCAGCCCGTTCAAGTGATCGCGGCTCGCTGGGGTTTCCCCAGCCCCACCGGTTTCAGCCGGGCATTCCGCGAGGTCTACGGGATCACCCCTACCGAACACCGCACGTTCTCCCTGGGGGAGTAGCGGCACGCAGGGGACGGAAACCCTGCACGCCACGCACACCACCACGGACTGCGCGGGCCTACATTCTCCGCTGGAGACAGCGTCACAGTGTGAACGGAGCCACGGGACGACAATCCGGCGAGGCGCGTCGATTTCTCCGCGCGCCCTCGACAGTGGCAGCGGCCTGTGACAGCCGAGTCTCCATGCCTCTCGCTTTCCGCGAGGAGGTATCCGAGATCCATCTCATGGGGGAAAAATGAGCGTGCGCAAGAAGGTTGCCACCACCGTCGGGGCCGCTGCCCTGGCCTTCGCCGCGGTGCTGGGTTCCGCGGGTCAGTCGTTCGCCGGATCGAACGGCCAGCAGATCCACTTCCACGACACCAGCACCGTCGTCTACTCCATCCGCATCGAGGGCTACAACCAGAACGGCGAGTCGGTGTCGGGCTGCTTCCTCACGCCGAGCCGGGACACCTGGATCAGCGGCTGGTGGTGGAGGGGGGAGGCCAGGGTCACGTTCTACCGGAACAACTCCTGCTCGTTCGCCACGTATTACGGTGACACGATCGCGTCGGTGCCCATGGAGCAGAGCGGAGACTGGACGAGCGTCTACTCCTGACCGCCCCGTTGCGCGGCCGCGCCGGCCGTATGGACCCGGCCCAGGCGGGCGGCCTGGCTGTCGGTTTCGCCGGGACGGCGTGCGGCACACCGTACCGACGCAGGGGGTCGCGGACGGGTCCGTTGCTTACGGGCCTTGTCCGCGGCGACCCTGTCGGACTTCCGGCGGCTCTGCCCGGCCCGAGATCCCCTGTGAATGCGGGTACGCACCGGGTGGGGAATCTCGTCGATCGATCTGCCGGTGGTGACGCCCCGTCTGTCACCCACCCGTTGAATCGGTCAGCCAGAAACGTTGCGCGGCGGCTTGAGGCTGCTGAACGTGGCCCCGGCGACCAGGACCGCGACGCCGGCCAGGAGGGCGGCCGTGCTGGCTGCCGGGTGCAGGACGACAGCCCACGGCTGCGCGATGCCGCCGCCGCTCTTCCATCCTCCGACGGCGAGGACCAGCGGCACGGCGGTGAGGACCGGGGCTGCGATCCGCGCGCCGGTGAGCGGGTTGAGGATGAGTGCCAGGCCGAGGTAGAAGGCGGTGTTCCGGCCGATCGACAGGGCCACCGGCTCGGCGCCCGCGAAGTGTCCGAGGACGGCCATGCCCAGGGCGAGGGTCGCGCAGCCGACGGCGAGGGAGGTGTCGAAGCGGTGGACCGCCCGCACGGCGACCGATTCGGTGGCGCCCCGGGCACGGCCGGTGAAGGCGAGCCATGTCACGGCGGGGACGACGGTGATCAGCGCCGCGAGAAGGAAGTGCCCGGCCCCGCCCACCATCGCGGGGACAGGGATGAGGCTCTGTCCGAATGCCATGCCTGCGCCGGCCGTCACGGCGGTGACGGCGGCGAGGGTGGGCACGTCACGGGATGCGGCCCACCAGTTCACCGGCCTGCTCCTTCAGGGTTCAGGGTCGGCTTCTGGTCGCAGCCGGTGAGGGCGGCCCGGTTCGTGTCGTACCAGGCACGCTGACGATCGGAGGGCAGCGTGAGGACCATCCCGGCGAGTCTGGCGTCGTCGGGGGAGACCCGGCCCGGGACCGGTGTCGGAGGGGCATGGGTGGCGATGCCGGTCAGCCATGCGGTGAGCGGTCCCCGTGCGGGGAACGCCGGGTACCTGTGACTGATTCGGGCGCACGTGGGGATGGGGGGCAGCAGGGTGTTGGCGAGGTTGACGGTGATGTCCTGCTCGCGTACCTGACCCCTGCCTCCGAAGCCGGCCTGTCCGGGCCTGAGGACACGGTTCTGGGTGAGGGAGGACGGCACGGGAAGGCCGGCGTCCTTCAGGCGTCCGCTGTAGGTGCGGGTGGCCGCGGCGATCCGGGCGCGTCCCGGAGTCTCGGGCCACAGGCACACTTCCGGGACGCCGGCGCTGTCGCAGACCAAAGCGTCGGGGTTCCGGTCGAGGACCGGGTCGTAGTCCATGTGCACGACCAGGAAGCCCGAGGCCACGGACGCGGCGACCAGGACGGTCACAGGCTTCCAGAGGCTGGACCGGGCGATCGCGAGGAGGCACGCGGTGATGATCCCGCCGGCGAACAGGAGTGGGGCCCACACGGCCATGGGGTCGATGACCGAGCCGACCGAGCAGCAGCTGTCGTAGGCGCCGGCCACGAGGTGGCGGGGCCACGGGGTGTCCCAGGATCCGGGGAACGCGGTCAGGCAGAACCCGGCGACCATCGCCAACGGTGCAGCCGCGAGCTGCGGAAGACGCCCGCCCAGGAGGTACCCGGCCAGCGTGGCGGCCGCCATCAGCAGCGCGTACACCACGAACATGCCCAGGTGGGAGAACGACGGAAGCGTTCCCGCGGCCGAGACCGCGACACCGACCGCGATGAGCATCCCGACAACGCCCATGGCCCACACCGGGACCAGAAGCGGCAGCGCGATGGCGAGGCGGCCGCGGGAGGGAGCCTGCCCGAAGACGTTGCCCCGGCGGAGGCGTGCGCTCTCCCACGCGCCGCTTGCCGCGCACGCGGCCGCGGCGAACGGGATCGTGTAGGAGGCGTTGCCGAGGACGGACGGCCCGTAACCGGGGACGGTGCCCATGGTGATCGGCTCCGACAGGAGCAGCAGGACGTAGCCGGCGAGGAGGACGAGCATGAGTCCGGCGGAGGACGACCGCAGGAGGGTGGTTGTACGCATCGGTCAGATCTCCCGTCCGACGAGTGTCGCGTAGGCGGCTTCGGCCTGCTCGCGCCCGCCGGTGGCGGTCGGTGCGAGGGCGTGGAAGTCGGCGGGGCTGCCCTGGAAGGAGATCTCGCCGTGGGCGAGGACGGCCACCTGCGTGTACAGGTCGGCGAGGTCTTCGGTCTGGTGCGTGGAGACGATCACCTGCACGCTGCCGGCGAGGTCGTCGACGAGCTTTCGGAACACCAGGCGCTGCGTGGGGTCGAGGCCGGCGGTCGGCTCGTCCATCAAGATCAGTTCACTGCGGTGGGTCAGTGCCCCCGCGATTCCCATGCGGCGGAGCTGCCCGCCGGACACCTGGTTGCTCTTTCGCTCGGCGAGGCGGGTGAGGTCGACGCGGCGCAGCGCGTCCTCGGACGCTCTCCACGCCGCGTCTTTCGGCATGCCTTTGAGCCAACCCGCGTAGGCGACCTGCTCGCGCACGGTCAGCCCGGGCATGGGATCGATCCGTTGCGGGATCCACGCGACGCGTTCGCGGTAGGCGGCCTGATGGCGGCCCTTCGCCGTGGCTCCGTCGAAGGTGACCGACCCGGAGGTGGGGGTCAGGTGCGAGGCGGCGATGCCCATCAGCGTGGACTTGCCGGCTCCGTTCGGTCCGAGGAGGACCGTCGCCTGCTCGTCGATCCGGAGACTGAACTCGTGGAAAACGGGTGTCTTGCTCCGGTATCGGAACGAAACATGATCAAAAACCAGATTCATGGAGGGATGCGCAATCCGCCACCCCACTTCCGGCGGGATGGCTTTGGTCATGGGACAGTGGACGGGAGAGGGTCCCGGTGCTGAATCCACCGGGACCCTCGTACTGCTAGTTCGACGACCGCACTACCAGGCGACCTTCACGTAGTCGACGGAGATGAACGTGCCGCTGGACACGTCCGTCAGCGCGAAGTAGTAGGTGCCCGCGTCGTCCGGGTCGCCGTAGTCCACCCACCCGCAGTAGTTCGTCCGGGTTCCCTTGGAGCGGTCCGGGGCGCCGGAGACGTCCTTCCACAGGCGCAGCCCGGCGAAGTTGAACCCGTCACCGCCGTCCGCTTCGCAGCCCTGGAAGTAGATGCCGGTGTAGTCCCAGGTGTCGTTGTTGTCCCACCAGCGACGCGACTCGTTACCGGCCCGCCAGGAGTTGATGTACGACTCGAACTGACCCTCGGCCGCGTGAGCCGGAACCACCGACACCGTACCCAGCAGCGCGGCGCCTGCCATCGCGCCGGCCCATGCCTTCAAACCGATCTTCACTTGATCCCTCTTCCGTGTGTGGTGCCGCCCCCACCGGGCGGCACTCTCGTGGGTCGGAAGCCGACCCCTGATCCGGCCTGCGGCTACCAGGCGACCTTGACGTAGTCGATGTCGATGTAGTCGCCGTTACCGACGTCCGCCAGCGCGAAGTAGTAGTTGCCCGGGTCGTCCGGGTCGCCGTAGTCGACCCACCCGCAGTAGTTGTCACGGGTGCCCTTGCTGCGGTCCGGAGCGCCGGATATGTCCTTCCACAGGCGCAGCGACGCGTAGTTGTAGCCCCGGTAGTCGTCGTCCGACCGGCAGCCCTGGAAGTAGATGCCGGTGTAGTCCCAGGTGTCGTTGTTGTCCCACCAGCGGCGGGACTCCGTCGGAGCCGTCCACCACGAGATGTGGGACTCGAACTGGCCTTCCGCGGTGACGCCCGCGTTCGCCGGCGTGATGCCGCCGATCCCGAGGAGCGCGACACCTGCCATCAGGCCGGCCACTTTCTTGCGCCGGGTGCTCATCAGATTCTCCTTTTCCTGCTCGTTCGCCCCGAGTGAGGGCATGCCGGAGAGAGGAGACGTTGTGCGCTGCCTCCCCCTGAGGCGCCCCGAACGCTAACTGCCGAGCACCCCATTTTGTAAAGGGGGATTTTTCTCTGGCTCAAATGAAACCCTCCCTTTCTCGCCCCGCTCGAGACAGGTCGTTTCCACAGCCCACCGCCCGGTTCACTGCTCGCCAACTCGCCGCAGTGTTGGCCGAGAACCGTCGCTTAGAGGGGAAGAATCCGCAATCAGGAGCGCCTGCGCCGAATGGATGCGTGACGGACGCAGAGCGGGTTTGACCAGCGGATGGGTGAGCACCTGGACAGCCGGTACAGCGCGCAGGGGGGGGAGCCGTACGGAGAGGCGGGTCGAACCTGCACGGAATATGGAGTGGCCGTGCATTGATCGCACATTGCGGCCACCTCCCGAAAGTGTCTAATCGAGTGCTGGCCCGTCATCAGCGGTGCGCCACGCCCAGGACCGCATTCCTGAAAATCAGGTCTGCTTCCGGTCCGTACAATCGGCGCCTTGGCGACGCGATTGACATCTCACCCATGCGCCCGATGTGGGCGAAAAGCAAGTTCGATCGTCCATATGAGGAGAGACTTCGTGCGCCTGAACGCCATCAAGACCGTCCGCCGCGTGCTGAGTGCCGCCGGCGGTGCCCTGCTCATCTCGATGGCCCTGCCCGCCTCACCCGCTTCCGCCGCCGACCTGTCCGAGTGGTACTGGCTGGCCAACTGGAACAGCGCCAAGTGCCTGGAGGTGGGCGGCTGGTCCACCGCCAACGGAGCCGGCGTCGACCAGTGGGCCTGCCACGACGGAAACAACCAGAAGTGGCTCGGGGTCCCCCACGGCGAGGGAAGGCTGATCTACAACGCCCACAGCGGCAAGTGCCTTGAGGTCAAGGGCTGGTCCACCGCCAACGGAGCCCAGATCGTTCAGTGGGACTGCCACGGTGGCGCCAACCAGCAGTGGAAGACCGACGTTCTGGGCGAAGGCGTCCTGCGCCTGATCAACGTGAACAGTGGCAAGTGCCTGGAGATCGGTGGCTGGCGCACCGACGACGGCGCCCCGGCCACCCAGTGGGACTGCCACGGCGGTGACAACCAGGTCTGGGCCTAGTCCACCACTCCCGAACGAGAGGCGTCCTGGGCCAGCGACGATGACGAGGCCCACACCATGGTGCGCCTCATGCTCGAGGAGGTCGCCACCAGGTCCATGCGGGCACGCGGGTGCATGGACGGGGGTGTGCCGATGGGTGCGTACGGGGCAATCCGAGGTGCAGTCGGTGCCGAGGCCACCGACGCTTGGGGCAACGACGCCTGACGAGCCGAGGAGGGATCGTGACACCGCTGGCCCGGATTCCGTTGGCGGGCGGGGGCAGCATCCTCGTCGAAGGGTCGGGGCTGCCGACCGGCCCCGTGCAGGCTGGTCGCTTCGGTGATGCCGTGCACGACCTGCCGGGAAGTCTGCAGGCGGCACTGGAGCCGGTCACCGAGGCGGCGCGCGCCACGCTCGAACAGTTGCGCAAGGCCCGGCCCGACCAGATCACCGTCGAGTTCGGCCTCGACCTGGCGGTCGAGGCCGGGGCCGTGATCACCAAGAGCCAGGCGATGTGTCACCTGAAGGTGACCATGTCGTGGATGCGGGCGGTTCCGGACGAGAGTGGGGGCCGATCGGTGAACGGGGCCGGGCAGTGAAGGGCGCCGGGCAGTCGGACCTGCCCCGTGCCGTGACGCAGATCATCGACCCGGACGGCCGGGTGGCCGGGGCCGGATTCTTGGTGGCCGAGGACGTCCTGGTCACCTGCGCACACGTCGTCCGAGCGGCGGGAAGCGGCCCGGGTGGCAGCGTGCGGCTGGCGTTCCCCCACGTGGAAGGCGCCCCCCAGGCCGAGGGGCGGGTCCTCGAAGGGGCGTGGCGTGCCCCGGAGGCCGAGGACGTGGCGTTCGTACGGCTGAGCGGTACCGTTCCGCGCGTGGCTGCGCTGCCACTGGGCTCCGCGGCCGGGTGCCGGGGCCACGCGGTGCGCTCGTTCGGGTTCCCCGCCCAGGCCCCGCCGGACGGACACTTCGGCTTCGGCGTGGCCGGCGAGCTGCTGCCGGCGACCGAGAGCCGGGGCGCGCATCTGCAGTTGACCGCCGCCAACGACCTCACCACCGGCTTCAGCGGTGGGCCGGTGCTGGACGAGGTGACCGGCCTGGTCATCGGCATGCTGACGGAGATCACGGCCCCCGACGAACACGAACGGGGGCAGGGCATCGCGTACGTCACTCCCACGCAGGTCCTCAGGGAGGTCCTGCCGACGCTGGCCGAGCAGGATTTGTGCCCGTACCAGGGGCTGGAGTCGTTCACCGCCGAACGGGCCCGGTGGTTCGAGGGCCGCAGAGAAGCGGTGCGGCAGGTGGTGGCCAACCTGGCCGGCGGGCGTCGGCTCACCCTGCTGCTCGGGCCTTCCGGCTCGGGCAAGTCCTCCCTGGTGCAGGCCGGTGTGCTGCGGGCGCTGGCGGCGGGCGCTCTACCGGGCAGTGACCGGTGGCTGCCCGTGATCGTCCGGCCGCGTCAGGACCTGATGGCCGAGATGGAACGAGCGGGACTGCCCGGCGTCGCCACGGACGGCATCGCCGCGGCGGTGGGCAGCAGACTGGCCGCCGAGCCCGATCGGGATCGCGTCCTGCTGGTCGTCGACCAGTTCGAGGAACTCCTCACCGGACCTGCGGCAGGGGGACAGGAAGGCCGTACGCTGGTCGCCGCTGTCGCGGACCGGATCGCACAGGCGGCCGGCTCACCGGCCCCGCTGTCCGTCGTGCTGATCATGCGTGACGACTTCTACCCCCAACTGGCCGCCGTGGCCCCCCGGCTGCTCGAAGCCTCGATGCCGGGACTGCTCAACGTACAGGGCACCCTGAGCGAGGAGGACCTGCACGACATCATCGTCCCTCCTGCCCAGGACGTGGGACTGCACTTCCAGCCGGGCCTGCCCGAGCAGATGATCGCCGACGTCCTGGCCGAGAGCCCCGAGGAGGCGGCCGCGAGCCGCCGGGCACCAGCCACCGTGCTGCCCATGCTGGAGCTCGCGCTCAGTCAGCTGTGGCTCCGGCGCGAGGACGGCTACCTCACCCACGAGGCGTACCGGCGCATCGGAGCGGTCACCGGAAGCCTCGCCACGTGGTGCGACACCGCCCTCAACCAGCTGCCGCCAGAACAACGGCCCGTTGCGCAGGGCATCCTGACCGCTCTGGTCCACCCGGCCGACCCGGCCCGCCGCGTTCCCGCCGTTCGTGCGCAGGTTCCGCTCGACGAACTCCGAGAGCTGGTGGCGGGTGGCGGCGGAGCGGACGGGGGCGGGGGCGGTCGCGCAGAGGGCGGCCCTCGCGGTGGCGACCACGTCGTGGACCAGGTCATCGCCGGCCTCGCGCACCATCGCATCATCACAACCCATCGCCTGGACGCCCCGACCGGGCAGGCGGTGGCCGAACTCGTCCATGACTCCCTCATCCGCGACTGGGGCACCCTTCGGGAGTGGGTCGGTCAGGACCACCGTTTCCAGGAGTGGCTCGACCGGACACGGGAACGCCGTGCCCGCTGGGCCGCGCAGCGCGACCCGGGGGACCTCCTTGCCGGGACGGCGCTGGCCGAGGGCCTGGAATGGTCGCGGCAACGCCATCTGCCGGGCCACATCACAGCTTTCCTCACTGCCAGCAAGCAGCGTCAGCAAGCCGTGATCCGGCGCAGCAGGCGCCTCAACGGCATCCTCGCCGGACTGCTCGTCCTCGCGCTCGTCGCCGCGGGCGGCGCCCTGTGGCAGTGGCGGACAGCGGTCGGGCGACAGCAGGCGGCCCTGTCCCGGCAGCTCGCCACCCGGTCCGACACGCTGAGCGACACGAACCCCGAGCTCTCCGCCCTGCTGGCCATCCAGGCATATCGCACCAGCCCGACGCCCGAGTCCCTCGCCAGCGTGCGATCCTCCGCCACCCTCCCGCTGCACCGCCGCTGGTCCGGCCACACCAACCTGGTCAATTCCCTGGCGTTCAGTCCGGACGGCCACACCCTCGCCAGCGGCGGCAGCGACAAGACCGTACGGCTCTGGGACGTGGCCACCGGCAGGACCCGCGCTGTTCTCAAGGGCCACACCGAAACGGTGACGGCCGTGGCGGCCAGTCCCGACGGCAGTACCTTCGCCACCGGCAGTCTGGACGGCACCGTACGGCTGTGGGACGCCGGGACCGGCAGGCTGCGCACCATCCTGCCCAGGCAGTCCGACGACGTCTGGGCGGTGGCGTTCAGCCCCGACGGCAGCACCCTCGCCGTCTGTGACGGCGACAAGAAGGCGAGGCTGTGGGAGCTGGGCACCGGCAAGGTCCGCGCCACCCTCGAGGGACACATCGACCAGGTGGTGTCGATCGCCTTCAGCCGGGACGGCCGCACCGCAGTCACCGGCAGCTGGGACCGGACCGCGCGCATCTGGGACGCCACTACCGGGCAGTACCGCAGAAAGCTGGAGGGGCAGTCCGCGGCGTTGCAGTCGGTGGCACTCAGCCGGGACGGCCGTACGCTCGCCACCGGCAGCTGGGACGGCACGGCATGGCTGTGGGACGCCGAGACGGGCAAGCCGCGCCTTTCGCTGAGCGGGCACTCCGATGTGGTGTATTCGGTGGCGTTCAGCCCCGATGGCCGCACCCTCGCCACCGGCAGCGTCGACCACACGGCGCGGCTGTGGGACGTGGACACCGGTGCGACCCGCGACAAGTTGGCAGGGCACACCAACATGGTCTACGCGGTCGCCTTCAGTCCGGACGGCCGGACCCTCGCCACCGGAAGCCGCGACGAGACCGTACGACTGTGGGACGTCGCCCGTGCGATCCGGACGACCCTGGTGGGGCACGTCAACCAGGTGACCGCCGTGGCGTTCCGTCCCGACGGCCGCATCCTCGCCACGGCCGGCGCCGACTTCACCGTGCGTTTGTGGAACATGCCCGCCGGCACGATGCGCACCGTCTTGAAGGGCCACACCCAGGGGGTGAACGCTGTCGCGTTCAGCCCGGACGGCCAGACCCTCGCCACCGGCGGCGCCGACAAGACGGTACGACTGTGGGACGTGGCCACCGGGAAGGAGCGCTCACAGCTGCTCGGCCATCAAGGCGGGGTGAACTCCGTGGCGTTCAGCTCGGACCGCCGTACTCTCGCCACGGGCAGCAGCGACAAGACAGCGCGGTTGTGGGACCTGGCCACCGGCAAGGAGCGTGCCGCCCTGCGCGGCCACGACGAGCAGGTGTACGGCGTGGCGTTCAGTCCCGACGGCCGTACGCTCGCCACCGCGGGCGGGGACTTCACGGCGCGGTTGTGGGACGTGGACACCGGCAGGGAGCGCACCGTCCTGCGCGGACACACCGACCAGGTCGAGTCGGTGGCGTTCAGCCCTGACGGCCGAACCCTCGCCACCGGAAGTCTCGACTACACCGCCCGGGTGTGGGACGCGAACACCGGCAAGACCCGCAAGACCCTGCTCGGGCACTACGACGGGGTGGTCTCCGCTGTCTTCAGCCCTGACGGCCGGACTCTCGCCACCGGCGGCATCGACTCGTCCGCGATGCTGTGGGACGTGGCCGCCGGGAAGTCCCGCACCACCTTGTGGGGGCACTTCAACGCGCTGACCTCCGTGGCCTTCAGCCCCGACGGCCGCACCCTCGCCACCGGCAGCGCGGACCGGACGGCCCGGCTGTGGGACGTCCACCTCGTCCCGGCCGGTGAAGCCATCGAGAAGATCTGCCGCACGGTCGGCCGCGACCTCACCCCCGCGGAGCGCACGGCGTACCTGCCGGGGCGGTCCACCGGCCCCGTGTGCGACTGAGCGCCGCACCACGGTCCCGGGGTGGCGGTACGGGACGCGACGGTCACCGCCCGGGCGGGGAGCTCGGCTGCGACGGTACGGCCGATGTCGTGGGCGTCGCGCGGACCGACGGCCGTCCGGGCACACTCTCAGGACGACCCGCGGGCGATCCGCAGCTCCGTCAGGAGCGCCTCGCCCGGGCCGAGGTCCGTCCAGGTGCCGTGGCAGGTCAGGACGGCGAGCGCGCAGGTCGGGAACTTGGTCCGTACACGCTCCAGGGCCGTCCCGACCGAACCGCCCGCGAGCAGCGTGATCAGGTCTTCCAAGCCCGGGCTGTGCCCGACGATCAGCAGGGTGCCGACCTCGTCGGGCACGTCGTGGAGGACGTCGAGGAGGTCCTGTTCGTCCGCCCCGTACAGCCGCGGATCATGACGGGTCGCGACAGGGCGCTCCAGTTCCGCGGCGGCCAGCTCCCACGTCTCGCGGGCCCGCCGGGCCGGGGAGCACAGCACCAGATCGGGCAGCCCGCCGGTCTCCGCCAGGAAGCGCCCGGCCGCCGGGGCGTCGCGCAGGCCGCGCGGGCCGAGAGGGCGGTCCCGGTCGGGTACGCCCTCGGGCCAGGCGCTCTTGGCGTGTCTCAGGACGAACAGCCGGTGCGGCCCGGTGTCGCCGGACCCGGTGGACGCGGGAGTCCCGGCGGGATCGGGGGTCTCGGTGGACGGTGGCACGTTCCTGAGCGTAGGGGGTGGGGCCGCTGTCGGCCATGGACGCTACGGATACGTCCGTACGTCGTCGTTGTAGTCGCGAGCCCGGTTCCGTACGAGATCGGGCAGTGCGTCCGCCGCCAGGTCGGCGAGGGTCGTGCTCTCCAGGACCTGGCGCAGGCTTGTTCGCACGGCACGCCACACGTCCGGCATGGAAGCCGCCGCGCCCTGGTACTCCAGGCCCGTCAGTTTCAGGTCGCGCACACTGACGAGCGGTCCGTCCATCGCTCTGATGACGTCGGCGAGGGTGATCTCCGCGGGCGGCCGGGTGAGGCTGTATCCACCATCGGGGCCGCGCACGCTCCGTACCAGGCGTCCCTGTCGCAACTCGCTGAGCACGACGAAGAGGAAGCGGACGGGGATGTCCTGGCGCCCGGCGATGTCCTCGGCCTTGAGGGGCCGGTCCGGGGAGCAGGCCAACTCCGCCATGGCCCGGATGGCGTAGTCCGTTCGTGCTGAGATCCTCACGCACTCAATGTCTCACGAGTGACGGGAACCTGACCTGCGGCGGCGTGTTCCGTACTCGTCAACGGCGATCCGGCGCGGCGTTGTTGTCCTGAAGCGGCATTGTCAGTTCACTTTGTTCATCGACATAGTGAACATTGGCCCTGCAGTGCCCGCCCCTGGTTCGGAGGTCTCCGTGGTGCCCGTCGTTTCCCCGTCTTCCGCCGCGTCCTCCCCTCCGCGTCCGACCGTGGCCGTCGTCGGCGCGGGCGCGGCAGGCGCCCTCGTCGCCGTCCAACTGTGCGAAGCGGCGGCCCGGCGCCGTACCCCGCTCGATCTGGTCCTCGTCGACCCCTCGCCGGAGGCCGGTCGGGGCATCGCGTACGCCACCGCGGTCCCCGAGCACCGGCTCAACGTGCCCGTGGGCGGCATGAGCTGTTATCCGGACGACCCGGGCCACTTCCGGCGCTGGCTCTGCCGGCACGGCGAACCCACCGTCACCGCGGCGGACTTCGCCCCCCGGTACCGCTACGGCTCGTATCTCGCCGACACGCTCGGGCGCGCCATCATCAGGGCGCACGGCACGGTCTCCGTGCGGCGGCTGCGCACCAGGGCGACGGGGTGCACCGACGCGGCCGGTGGGCGGCTGGAGCTCCGGCTCGCCGACGGCGGCACGGTGACGGCGGACAGCGTGGTCCTTGCCACCGGGCCCGCGGCGGGCCGGGCGGCTTGGGCCCCGGCCGAGCTCGTCGCCTCCGAGCGGTTCATCGCCCGTCCCTGGGCGCCGGGGGCACTCGACGCCGTGGGCGGGTCGGACGACGTCCTCCTCGTCGGCACGGGTCTCACCGCCGTCGATCTCGCGCTCGTCCTTGACCGTCCCGGCCGTACGGTGCACGCCGTGTCCCGGAGTGGGCTGCTCCCCCAGCCCCACGCGGTCGCCCCGCTGCCCCCCGTGGCGCCGCCGCCGGGCCTTGTCGGTCTTCCGTTCCACCGCCTCCGCAGGGAGCTGACGCGGCACTTCGCCGCCACGCGCCGCGTCCACGGCGACTGGCGGCCCGCACTCGACGGGCTGCGGCCCGAGATCGTACGGCTCTGGGAGGGGCTCACCGACGAGGAGCGGGCGGAGTTCCTCGGCCGCGACGCCACCCCGTGGAACGTGCACCGGCACCGGATGGCGCCGTCCACCGCCGAGACGGTCGACCGGGCGCGCGCCGCCCGCAGGCTCCGCGTCCACTCGGGCCGGGTCGCCACGGTGGCGCCCGGAGGGGACGGTGGCCTCGTCGTCTCCCTCGCCGACGGCGGTGTCCTGCGCGTGGCCTGGGTGGTGGACTGTACGGGGCCCGGGCTGCGGGCCGACGCCGGCGGTGACCCGTTGTGGAGCGGGCTGCTGGCCGACGGCCTCGCCGTACCCGGGCCGCTGGGCATCGGTGTGTCCACCGACGGGGGCCGGCTGGTCGCCGCCACGGGCCATCGCGAGAGGCCGCTCTTCACGCTGGGCGCGCCTCGCCGCGGCGAGTTGTGGGAGACGACCGCGATCCCCGAGATCCGGAGCCAGGCCAAGGAGGTCGCCGAGGCCGTTCTCGCTCCGCTCGCCGGCACCGCCCGGTCGGTTCGCCGTCGGCCCACCGACCAGTTCGGACTGCCGCTGTCCACCCATGCGGCAGCCGCCGCGTCGTTCCGCTGTGGGCTCGGCCGAGTGATCACCGTACGGGCGAAGGCAGCCGAGGCGTTCGCGCGGGCCACCGAACTGGACCCCGGGTTCGCCCTCGGGCATGCCGCGCTCGCCCTGCTCGGTCACGAGTGCGGAGCGGACGTCGACGTCGAGCGGGAGCTCGCGGACGCCCAGCGCAGTGTGCGGGAACGCGGGGACGAGCGGGAGCGGTCGTTCGTCGACGTCGCCACGCGACGCGTCATGGCGCACGAGGCCCGGAAAGGCGGTGCGGGCACTGGTCTCGGAACCGGCAACGGTGACGCAGCGCTCTTGGAGCACCTCGGCCGTTTCCCCGCCGACGCGTTCGCGCTCGGCATCGCGGTCCCCACGATCGCCTTCTCCGGCGTCACGGACCTCGACGGCACCCTCGCCCTGGACTTGGTGGAGCGGACCGCCTCGGCCTACGAAGGGCACTGGTTCCACACCTCTCTGCTCTCCTTCGTCCGGCAGGAGCAGGGGCGGATCGAGGAGGCCGGAGAGCTCGCCCGGGCGGCACTGGGCGCGGAGCCCGCCTCCGGCCACGCCGTGCACGCCCTCACCCATGTCCACTACGAGTCCGGTGAGCACCGCGTCGGCCGGGACTGGCTCGACGGCTGGATCGGCGGCCAGGGGCGAAGGGCCGTGCACCGGGCGCACTTCTCCTGGCACGTGGCGCTCCACGAACTGGCCCTCGACGACACCGCGGCCGTGCGCCGCCGGTGGTTCGCCCAGCTCGCCCCGGGCCAGGTGAACGGGGTACGGGCGCTCGTCGACTCCGGATCGCTGCTGTGGCGGGCCCGCATGTCCCGGAACTGGACCGGCCGCGTCCCCGTCGACGGCGTGCTCGACGCGGTCGCCCGCGATCTGCTCGAACGCCCCGCGACCGCGTTCACGGCCCTGCACAGCGCCGTCGCGCTCACCGCCGCGGGCGACCTCCCCGCGCTCCGCCGCCTGCGCACCCACGCGGCCGGCGCGGACCCGGTGCAGAGGGAGGTCATCGTCCCGCTGTGCGGGGCGCTGGAGGCGGTTCTGGAGGAGGAGTGGGCCACGGCGGTACGGGACCTTTCGGGACTGCTGCCCTCGCTGCACCGCGTGGGGGGCAGCGCTGCACAGCGCGAGGTCGTCGAGGAGACCCTGCTGTACGCGCTGGTGGAGGCGGGTCACAGCGACACCGCCCGCCACCTCCTCGAACAGCGCCTCGATCGCCGGGCGTCGCCGCTCGACAGCCGGAGGCTGGCCGGGCTCCGCGGCTGACGGAGGGCGGCACGGGCCGACCACCTTGATCCGGGAGGTCGGGTGGGGTCGACGCAGCCGTTGTTCGCGGATGCCGGGATCGACCTTCGCCTGTTCTCCGCGCCGGCCACCGGGGTATGGGCGGGTGCGCGGATCTTCAGCGCCGTGCGCTCCCTGATGGTGCACGGGACGGAAGCTGTTCGGCGCGGCCTCTAGGCAGGACGTCAGGCTGAGGCCGCTGTCGTCGCGGGCACTGCCGCGCCACGGACCTGGTTGATCCGGGGCTGGCTTCCACCGGACCTCCGACCGTTTCGGCCCGCACTCAACGGTGCTCGGGGTTCTCGAAGTCGAACCGGCAGCCGGCGTCCCACTCGGAGCGCTGGTTTCCGTGGGCGGGGATGCCACCGGCGTCCTTGAGCATCCTCGCCAGGTGGAGCTGGTTCCAGGTCATGAAGGTCGCGTTGCGGTTCGTGAAGTCGTTGTCCGGCCCGCCGGAGCCGGGGTCGAGGTACGACGGGCCCGGGCCGGCCTCGCCGACCCAGCCCGCGTCCGCCTGCGGCGGAATGACGTATCCGAGGTGCTGGAGGCTGTAGAGGACGTTCATCGCGCAGTGCTTGGCGCCGTCCTCGTTGCCGGTGATCAGACAGCCTCCCACGCGACCGTAGTAGGCGTACTGGCCGCGCTCGTTGAGGATCGACGAGCAGGCGTACAGACGCTCGATCACCTTCTTCATGACCGAGGAGTTGTCTCCCAGCCACACAGGCCCCGCTAGGGTCAGGATGTCGGCGGCCATCACCTGCGAGTAGATCACGGGCCACTCGTCCGTCTCCCACCCGTGCTCCGTCATGTCCGGCCAGACACCGGTCGCGATGTCGATGTCCACCGCCCTGAGCACCTCGACCTGCACGCCCTGGCGCTCCATGATCCCGGTGCTGATGTCGATCAGCCCCTGAGTGTGGCTGCGCTCCGGCGATCGCTTGAGGGTGCAGTTGATCACCAGGGCGCGGAGATCACGGTAGGACGTGCCGGTGTCGGTCATCGATGCGTCCCCTTGCGGACGAGTGGGTGGTCGGGCGGCGCAACACCCGGCTGCCGACGTCGAGAGGGCCCAGGCTTGGTCCGGCCGAAAATCCCGTCTACTGTCTCGCCTCGTCGAGCGGAATGATCGAACGCCGCGCCAACGGTCACGGAGTCGGCCACCCGATCACCCGCATGGCCCCGCACGGATGACATGTATCGCCGAATCGGATCGGCCCGCGCAGCACGAGGATGTCGGCGGCCCCCGTCGGGAACCACCCCGGCCTGCGGGTCCGCCAGGCCCCCGGACCACTCGTGGCGGCCGAGCGCGTGACTCAGGTCCCTGGATCCCCAGGGCCGCCGTCGGGCAGTGGACGGGCCGATACGCCGGGCGCGTGTTCCTGGTGGCCGCCGGAGGCGATGATCCGGACCTCGTCACGATCGCTGATCTCCGCGCGGATGATGCCGGACGCGTCGGTGTAGACGGGATGCCCCCCGGACCCCGTGGACCCGGTGCGCTGCACCACCACGACGTCCAGGGCCGCGCCCGTGGCATCGGAGAACACCAGCTCGTACCTGAGTGTGTCCATCTGCCCGATATTACGCCGGTCAGCGGGGCACGGCGTCGGCCAGCACGGCCAGCGCGGCACCGAGGGCCGCCGCACCCGGGCCCGCCGGGCCGCCCGGCTCGCTCATGTAGAGATCACGGCGGATCTCGACCATCAGCGCGGTCACCCGTGGATCGCGGCGGTAGTGGCGCAGCGGCACGTACGTCCCGGCGAACGGCGTGTCCGTCGCGACGCCGCCGAACCCGCCGAACGCCTCCCGCGCCGCTTCCAGGAGGGCCGGCGGCGTGTGGAACGGGTCCGTGCCGAGGCAGACCGGCGGGCGCGGGCCGTCACCGTGCAGCTCGTACGGCAGCGGCTCCGTCGGGTACGAGTGGACGTCGACGATCACCGCCCGGCCCGTCGCCGCCAGCCGCCCGGCCACCGCCTCGGTCATGGCCTCGGCGTACGGCGTGAAGTACCGGTCGAGCAGCGGCGCCGGGTCGAAACCGGCGGGCCGCAGCCCGGCGCGATGGGTGGTGCTCGTGTACACCGCGCCCATCCCGACGGCGAGCATCTCCTCGCGCTCGTCGGGGAACCGCTCGGGATCGACGACCAGCCGGGACAGCCGGTTGACGAACCGCCAGGGGGTCGTGGCCGCCGCCGAGGCGGCCCCGGCGGCGATCTCCGCCGTGTGGGAGTCGGTGATGTGGGCCAGTTCGGCCGCGAGTTCCCCGTCGTCGAGCAGGATGCCCTCGCGCACGTCCGGGGGCACCACGGACGAGGAGTGCGGCACGTGCAGGAGCACGGGGGAGTCCGGGGCGCCGGCGAGGAGTTCGAAGGAGTCGGAGATCATCGGCCCAGCCTCGCACGGACCGGCCCCCGCCGGGTGCGATCCGCCGCCACCCCGCCGACATCGCGTCCACCGGCCGACTCCACGTCCACGTGCCGACATCATGTGCCCTCGCCGACACCGCGTCCACGCGTCGACACCGCGTCCACCGGCCGATGCCACGTCCCCTCGCCGACGCCACCTCCACCGGGCGACACGCCGTCCCCTCGCCGAACCCACCTCCATCCGCCGCCCCGGGCCGTCGCGACCCCGCCCCGTGACCGGTCGCCACCCCCACCGGGTCCGCCGTGAAGCCGCTGGTTAGAGTGGTGCGAGGCAGCGCCGCCGCACCAGGAGCAGGCGCACAGCAGGGCCGACTGTCGACCACAGGGTCCCGTACGACGCCCCGACCCTGTCTCGTCCCGGCCCACGGCCGCCTGCCCCGGAAACGCCGCATCACATGAGTACCGACGCCGCCCTGCGCCCCGACACCGCCGGCTCCACCGACTCCGGGACCCCCGGGAGTCCCCGCCGGCCGAGGATGTCCGGCCGGGCTCCGGCCCGCCCGGCTCCGGTGGCGGCCTTCCACAGTGTCAGCGCGGCGACGGCCGCCCTCCTCGGTCTCGTCGCGATCGGCGCCCTGATCCACGAACCCGTGCTGATACCGCCGCTGGCCGCCAGCGCGGCCCTGGTGCACTGCGCTCCCGCCCTGCCCCTCGCCCAGCCCCGCAGCGTGATCGTCGGCCATCTCCTCGGCGCCGCCGCCGGGTACGCGGTCGCGGCGGCCGCCGGCGGGAGCGCGTGGGCGGCCGCCGTCGCCGCCGGTGTGACGCTCGCCCTGACGACACTCGCCAGGACCCCGCACTCCCCGGCCTGCGCGACCTCCGTCGTCATCGTGCTCCAGGCGCCCGCGCCGGCCCGCTTCGTCCCGCTGCTCTTCGGGGCCACGGTCCTGCTCGTCCTGACCGCGTACTGCGCCTCCCGCATCCGCCGCCGGGCCCCGAGGTACCCCGCCTACTGGTGGTGAACAGCGCCCCGCGCCCCGCGTGAGCGGCCGTACGCCCTCCCCGCCGCGAGTGAGCGGGCGCCCGCGGCCGGTGCGCCCCGGGGCACCGCACGCCCGGGCGCCGTTCCCGTAGGTGATCGGGTCACGTTCCGGTGGGTTCCGGACGGAAAACCCGGGGATGCCCCGAACCGTCCCCGAGCGGGGCTCCCAGGGGCGTATTCCCTTTCTTGGCCGGTGCCCGAACGTGCATCGGCGCAGTGAGGGGAGAGAACCGCATGCCGTCCTCCTTGCCGTATCTCCGGCAGGACTTCGCCGCGTCCGTCGTCGTCTTCCTCGTGGCCCTGCCGCTCTGCATCGGAGTGGCCGTCGCCTCCGGCGTCCCCGCCGAACTCGGCCTCATCACCGGCATCGTCGGCGGGGTCGTCACCGGCCTGATGCGGGGCAGCAGCCTCCAGGTCTCCGGACCGGCCGCCGGGCTCACCGTGCTCGTCTTCGAGGCGGTCCGGGCGTTCGGGCTGCCCGCGCTGGGCGTCGCCGTGCTCCTCGCGGGCCTGCTCCAGGTCGTGGTCGGCCTGCTGAAATGGGGCCGCTGGTTCCGGGCCATCTCCGTCTCCGTCGTCGAGGGCATGCTCGCGGGGATCGGCCTGGTCATCGTGGCCGGTCAGCTCTACGCCGCCGCCGGCATCAGCGCCCCCGCATCGGGCCCGGCCCGGCTCGCCGGACTGCCCGCCGCCCTCGGGCGGGCGCTGACCGGCGCCGCCACCCTGGTGCCGCTCGCCGTCGCGGCCGGCACGGTCCTCGTGATCGTGGGATGGCGGCACGCCCCCCGGCGGGTGCGGGCGGTTCCCGGCGCGCTCGTCGCGGTCCTGCTCGCGGCCCTCGCCACCGCCCTGTTCGACCTGCCGGTGACGACCGTCCGGGTGAGCGGCGTGCTGGACGCGGTCCGGATGCCCGGACCGGACGCCTTCGCCGCCCTCACCGACATCGCCCTGCTCGGCACCGTCCTCGCCTTCGCGCTGATCGCCTCCGCCGAGTCGCTGTTCGGCGCGGCCGCGGTGGACCGGCTGCACGACGGACCCCGCACCGACTACGACAAGGAGCTGGTCGCCCAGGGGTTCGGCAACACGGTCTGCGGCCTGCTCGGCGCGCTGCCCATGACCGCCGTGATCGTCCGCAGCTCGGCCAACGTGCGGGCGGGGGCCAGGACGAAGGCGTCCCGGGTGCTCCACGGGGTGTGGCTGCTGCTCTTCGCCGCCCTCCTCCCCGCCACCCTGGCGTACGTGCCGCTCGCCGCGCTCGCGGGCATCCTGATCCACGCCGGCTGGAAGCTGATCCCCTTCCGGGCCGTGGCCGCCCTCTGGCGCGGCCACCGGGGCGAGGCGCTCGTGCTCGTCGTGACGGCTTTCGCCATCGTCGCCGTCAGCATGCTCGAAGGGGTCCTGATCGGCCTCGCCGTCTCCGTCGCCAAGGCCGCCTGGGACGTCTCGCACCTCCGCGTGGAGCGCACCGACGACGAACCCGGCCCGGTCCGGGTGAGCCTGACGGGGAACGCCAACTTCCTGCGGCTGCCGAAGATCCTCGACGCGCTCGAATCCCTGCCCGGCGACCGGGCGGTCGAACTGGACCTGTCCCGGCTCCACCACCTGGACCACGCCTGCCGTTCGGCCCTCGACACATGGGCCGAGCGGCACCGGACGGCCGGCCACGGCTCCGTCCTCCTGCACGGCCCGCCCGGGCACCTCCCCGGCCGGCCGGCCGACGGCGAACCCGCCCCGGCGGCCACCTGATCCGACGCTCCGGCGGCGACCTGATGCGACGCCCCGGCGGCCACCCGATCCGGGCGGCGCATCACCTCCTCGGCGGGGCGCCGCGGCTCCGGTCCGCGCTCACCGGTCGAACGACACCGCCGCGTGGATGGTCTTGCCCGCCGGATGGGCGTCCACGGTCACCTCGCGGCACAACCGCAGCACGATCGGCCAGCCGTACCCGCCGGGGCGCAGGTCGTCACGGAGCTCGTAGAGCGGGGACCGGCCGCTGGCGTCGGCCACCGAGACGGTGACGCGGTCGCCCCCGACGGTGATCCCGAAGCCGGTGACGCCGCCTCCGTGGCGGAGCGCGTTCGTGACCAGTTCCGAGGTGACGAGGAGCAGGTCGTCGACCTGGGCGGGCCGCAGGGGGCCGAGGGCCGCGAGGGTGTGGCGGACCAGTTGCCGCGCGTGGGCCGGCGTGCGGACCGGCGGCAGTCCGCCGCTCCCGGCGTCGCGGGGGACCGCCTCCGCCGACGTACGGGACCGGGGGTCGCTCCGGGTGTTCATCGCGAGTCCCTTTCTTCCTGATGCGTCCAAGGGTGACGGGATGCGCATGCCCGGTCGTCCCGGAGTGATGCCTTCCACCGGTGGGGAAGGGGACGTGTACTCCGCCGGGTCGGGGGTACGAGGGCCCCGACCGCCGAACGGACCGCGATCAGGAGGAGGTTGTCCCCGTGCGGACCGAGATGGCCGAGGCGACGACGACGTACGTGACGAACGGTACGCGTGAGGACCTGCCCGTTCTCGAGACCCCAAAGGACGTCGCGCCCCGGGACGCGCGCGCCCTGACCAGGGTGTTCCTGCGCGAGCTGGCGGCACGGGAGGAGGGGACGGAGGGTCACCAGTACGCCAGGAACACGCTGATCGAGATGAACATGACGCTCGTGCGGTACGTGGCCGGCAGGTTCCGGGCGCGGGCCGACGAGATGGAGGACATCGTCCAGGTCGGCATGATCGGCCTGATCAAGGCGATCGACCGCTTCGACCTGTCGCGCGAGGTGGAGTTCACCACCTTCGCCGTGCCGTACATCCAGGGCGAGATCAAGCGGTTCTTCCGCGACACCACCTGGGCGGTGCACGTCCCGCGCCGGCTCCAGGAGGCGCGGGTGGAGCTCGCGAAGGCGACCGACGAACTGAGCTCGCGGCTCGGGCGGACGCCCCGGGTCGCGGAGCTGGCTCCCCACATGGAGCTCTCCGAGGACGAGGTGGTCGAGGCCCAGCTGGCCGCGAACGGCTACAACTCGACGTCCCTGGACGCCGCCGTCGGCGGCCGCGAAGGCGAGGACGACGACGCGGCGCTCGCCGACCTCATCGGCGAGGAGGACCCGGCCCTCGAACTCTTCGAGGACTTCCACACCCTCGCGCCGCTCGTGGTGGCCCTGGAGGAGCGCGACCGGCTGCTGCTGCACCTGCGCTTCGTCGAGGAACTGACCCAGGCACAGATCGGCGAACGCCTCGGCGTCTCGCAGATGCACGTCTCACGGCTCCTGGCCCGCAGCCTGAACCGGCTGCGGGAGGGCATGGTGGAGACGGCGAACGACCGCTGAACGGGGTGCGCCCCGGGGAGCCGGGGCGCACCCCGCTCAGCGGACGGCGCCGAGGAACGCGCGGGTGCGTTCGTGGGCGGGGGAGTCCAGCAGCTCGGCCGCCGGGCCCGACTCGACGATCCGGCCGCGGTCGAACATCAGGATCCGGTCCGAGACGTCCCGCGCGAAGCCCATCTCGTGGGTCACGCAGAGCAGCGTGATGTCCGTGTCCCGGGCGACGTCCCGCAGCACGTCGAGGACCTCGGCCACCAGCTCCGGATCGAGCGCGGACGTCACCTCGTCGAGGAGCAGGATCCCGGGCCGCATGGCCAGCGCGCGGGCGATGGCGACACGCTGCTGCTGGCCGCCGGAGAGCCGGGTGGGGCGCGCGTCGACCTTGGCGCCGAGCCCGACCAGGTCCAGCAGGTCGCGGGCCGTGCGGTCCGCCGCCTCCCGGCTCTCGCCGAGGACGTGCACGGGCGCCTCGACGACGTTCTCCAGCACGCTCATGTGGGGGAAGAGGTTGAACTGCTGGAAGACCATGCCGATCCGGCGGCGCCGCTCCGCGAGACGGCGTTCGCTCGCGGGCACCAGCGACCCCGGCGTCCTGCCCGGCATGTGGGAGAACGGCTCGCCGTCCAGGTGGATGACCCCGTCGGTCACCCGCTCCAGCGTCATGAGCAGCCGGAGGATGGTGGTCTTGCCGGAGCCGCTCGGCCCGATCAGCGTCACCCGTTCCCCGCGCGCGACCTCCAGGTCGAGCGCGTCGAGCACGGTCTGGTCCCCGTAGCGCTTGGTGACCCGGTCGAACCGGACCGCCGGCGGACCACCCGCCCGCGCCTCCTTCGGAGGCGGCTTCACCATCGGATCCTCAGTGGGCAAGGTGTGCCTCCAGTCGTCGTACCAGCAGGGACGTCGGCCAGCTCGCGAGCAGGAACACTGCGCCGGCCAGGGTGAAACTCTCCAGGTAGGCGAAGTGCGTACTGCCGAACGTGTTCGCCTCGTGGACCATCTCGTGCACGGTGATCACCGACAGCAGGGGAGTCTCCTTGAACAGCGAGACCGCGTAGTTCCCGAGCGGCGGCAGCACGTTGCGGACGGCCTGCGGCAGCACCACCGCCCGCCACACCCGGAAGCGCGGCAGCGACAGCGCCGTGCACGCCTCCCACTGCCCCCGCGGGACGGCGTCGATGCCCGTGCGGTAGACCTCCGAGAGGTAGGTGGCGTAGTGGACGCCGAGGACCAGCACGCCGAGCGCGAGCGCGTCGAGCGCGGGGATCAGCACCCAGGCCGCGAACAGCTGCACCAGCAGCGGGGTCGAGCGGACGAACCCGGCCGCCCCGCGCACCGGCACGGCCACCCACCGGGGGCCGGCCCGCTGGACCACGGCCAGGGCGAGTCCGAGGATCGCCGCGACGGCGAAGCCCAGCACGGTCGCCAGCAGCGTGACACCGAACCCCGCGAGGACCGCGGGCAGCGCGGCTCCGGCCGCCTCTCCGTCCCACATCACGCACCGCCTTCCTGCCCGAGCCGGGCCTTCGCCGCCCGCTCCAGGGCGTTCATCAAGAGCCCCAGCACGGCGGCCATGCCGCAGTAGAGCCCCAGGAGCAGCAGGTACGAGGCGGCCGTCGAGCCCGTCGCGGAGCGCACCTGGTCGACCTGGAAGGTGATGTCGGGGACCGTGACCAGGGAGAGCAGCGGTGTCGCCTTCAGGAGCTGGACGAGCAGGTTCTTGAACGGCGCGACCATCAGGGCGTGCGCCTGCGGCAGGACGACCCGCCGCAGCCGCAGACCCGGCCCCATGGACAGCGCGATCGCCGCCTCGGTCTGGGCGCGGGGCACGGCCGCCACCGCGCCCCGCACCACCTCGGCGCCGTACGCCCCGTAGTTGAGACCGAGCGCGAGCACACCGCAGGCCAGCGGTTCGAGCCGGAAGCCGAGCATCGGCAGCGCGAAGAACAGCCAGAACAGCTGCACGTACAGCGAGGTGCCCCGGAAGAACTCCACGACGAGCCGCGCCCCGCCGCGAACCGGCAGCCGCGGCGACCGGGACAGCAGCCCGAGGACGTAGGCGAGGAGCAGGGCGAGGGCGGCGCCGAGGACCGTGGCCTCCGCCGTGACGAGCAGCCCGTCGGCGAGCCGGGGCAGCGCGCCGCGGAGCTCGGGCAGGAAGTCAGCCATGTCGGCCGCCCCTCACCCGGCGCACAGGTCGGCGGTCCGCAGGGTGCGGGGCGGCACCTCGCGGTCGGTGAAGCCGTAGCGGCCGACGAGTTCCACGAACCGGTCGGGCGCGCCGGTGATCCGGAGCAGCTCGCGGTTGAACGCGTCCCGCAGCCCGGTCGCCCCCGACCGGAACACGGCGCCGCCGGCGCCGAGCTGCCGCACGCCGCCGACCACGGGGACGAACGGCTCGGTCACCTCCACGGCGGCGTCCCGGTTCGTCCGCGCCAGCCAGCGCAGGGAGATGGCGGTCAGCGCGAAGGCGTCGATCCGGCCGGCGAGCAGGGCGTCGAGGCCGTCCTGCTGCCGGGCCAGCGTCTTCACCGCATCGTCCGGGACGCCCGCCGCCTTCGCGTACGACGCCTCGACCGCGGCGGTCAGCACCCCGACGGTGGCGCCCGTCGCCGCGCAGGACGCCAGGTCGCCGACCCCCTTCGGGTTGCCCGCGCGGACCATGAGGGCGGTGGGGGAGACGAACTCCGGCTCGGAGAACAGCACCTTGGCGCACCGCTCCGGCGTGATCGACATGCCCGCGCTCACCACGTCGAACCGGCCGGCGAGCAGTCCGGGGATCAGTGCGCCGAACTCCGTGAGCGTCGACCGCAGTTCGCGCACGCCCAGCGCCGTGAAGATCTCGCGGTGGAGGGTCGGTGCCTCACCGGCGAGCTCGCCGCCGTCCTGGAAGCCGTACGGCGCTTCGCCGGCGAACCCGACGCGCACGAAGCCCTGCCGCCGCAGCTCGGCGAGCAGACCGCCGTCGTCCCGGGGTGCGCCCGTGCCGGGCTGGGTGCGGGTGCACGCGGCCAGCGGCCCGGCCGTCACGGCGAGGCCGGCGAGGAGTGACGCGCGGGTGAGGAACCGGCGGCGGCCGGGGTCCGCGCCACCGGTCACGGCCGGTCCCCGGGGCGGGCGGCGATGAACGAGGGGCGCCTGACGGGGGCGGCGAACGGCAGCTCCGGCGGGTTCTCGACGCTGTTGAAGACGAGGAACACGTTGCTCCGCGGGTACGGCGTGATGTTGTCGCCCGAGCCGTGCAGGGCGTTGCAGTCGAACCAGGTGGCGGATCCGGCCGGGCCCGTGAAGTGGCGGATCCCGCAGGCGTCGGCGAACGTCGTCAGCGCTGCGTCGGACGGTGTCCCGGCGTCCTGCATCCGCAGCGACTCGCGGTAGTTGTCCGCCGGTGTCGCGCCGGCGCAGCCCAGGAAGGTGCGGTGCGAGCCCGGCATGATCATGAGGCTGCCGTTGGTCGTGTGGTTGGGCGTGAGGGCGAGGGACACCGAGACGGTCCGCATCTGCGGCAGGCCGTCCTCGGCGTGCCAGGTCTCGAAGTCCGAGTGCCAGTAGAAGCCACTGGCGCCGAAGCCGGGCTTGACGTTGATCCGTGACTGGTGGACGTAGACGTCGGAGCCGAGGATCTGGCGGGCGCGGCCCACCACCCGCGGATCGGCCGCGAGCCGGGCGAAGACCTCGCTGATCCGGTGCACCTCGAAGACGGAGCGGATCTCCTGGGAGCGGGGCTCGACGATCGCCCGCTCGTCCGTCCGCAGGGCGGGGTCGGCGACGAGCCGGTCCAGCTCGGTCCGGAGTTCGTCGACCTCGGCGGGGGTGACGAGTTCGTCGACCGTGACGAACCCGTCGCGGTCGTACTCCTCCAGTTCGCGGGCCCAGAACGGGCCGGGGGTGCCGGGCTCGGACCACACGGCGGGGTCCTTGCGCCCGATGAGCACCTCCTCGGCGCCACGGGTGGGGTAGAGGTCGACGGGACGGGTGGGAGCGGAGGTCATGGGGCGGGGTGCCTTCCTTTCGCGTACGGGCTCGTCGGGGGTTCGGGCCGGGCCGGGTGCGTGGTCCCGGGGACGGCCCGGTCCCGGGGTCTCAGCCCTGGCCGGGTTCGGTGAGGAGGGGGTAGACGCCGTTCTCGTCGTGGTCCTCACGGCCGGTGACGGGCGGGTTGAAGACGCACAGGCAGCGGAAGTCCCGCTTGACCTTGAGGCTGTGGCGCTCGTGACGGTCGAGCAGGTACGTCGTTCCGGGCACGATCGTGTACGTCCGGCCCGTCTCGTGGTCGGTGAGTTCGGCCTCGCCGGCGGTGCAGACGACGGCCTCGACGTGGTGTGCGTACCACATGGAGGTCTCGGTGCCGGCGTACAGCACGGTCTCGTGGAGGGAGAAGCCGACCCGCTCGCGGGCCAGCACGACGCGCTTGCTCTCCCAGGTCCCGGACGCGGCCCGGACGTGCCGCTCGGTGTTCTCCAGCTCGTCGAAGGTACGGACGATCATCGGTGGTGGGCCTTTCCTTGGCGGGGTGATCAGGCGGCGAGGCGGTCGGCGGTGTGGCGTACCGCGCGGGCCAGGACGCGCAGGCCCTCGTCGAGCTCGTCGTCCGTCGCGGTCAGCGGCGGCAGCAGTTTGACCACCTCGCCGCGCGGCCCGGAGGTCTCCAGGAGCAGCCCGAGTTCGAAGGCCCGCCGGCAGACCGCCGCGGCGCGCTCGCCGTCGGCGAACTCCAGGCCCCAGACCAGGCCGCGCCCTCGGACCGCCAGCCCCGCGCGCCCGTCGGGGCCGCAGAGGTCCAGGAGGGCGTCCTCCACCCGGCCGGCCCGGCCGAGGGTGCGCTCGCGCAGGGCGCCGTCGCGCCAGTACGCGTCCAGGGCGGCCGTGGCGGTGACGAAGGCGGGGTTGTTGCCGCGGAAGGTGCCGTTGTGCTCACCCGGTTCCCACACGTCGAGCTCCGGCCGGAAGAGGCAGAGGGCGAGGGGCAGGCCGTAGCCGCTGATGGACTTGGAGAGGGTGACGATGTCGGGCGTGATGCCCGCGTCCTCGAAGGAGAAGAAGTCGCCGGTGCGCCCGCAGCCCATCTGGACGTCGTCCACGACGAGGAGCATGTCGTGCCGGCGGCAGAGCTCGGACAGTGCCCGCAGCCATTCGGCGCGGGCGACGTTGACGCCGCCCTCGCCCTGCACCGTCTCGACGATCACGGCCGCGGGATGGTCGAGGCCGGAGCCGGGGTCGCCGAGCAGGCGCTCGAACCAGAGGAAGTCCGGCACCCGGCCGCCGAGGTAGTGGTCGAAGGGCATCGGGGTGGCGTGGTTGAGGGGCACACCCGCTCCGGCGCGCTTGGCGGCGTTGCCCGTGACGGCGAGCGAGCCGAGCGACATCCCGTGGAAGGCGTTGGTGAACGAGACCACCGTCTCCCGCCCGGTGACCTTCCGGGCGAGCTTCAGGGCGGCCTCCACCGCGTTGGTGCCGGTGGGCCCGGGGAACATCACCTTGTAGGGCAGGGCGCGGGGCTCCAGGACCACCGAGCGGAAGGTCTCCAGGAAGTCCCGTTTGGCCGTCGTCGACATGTCGAGGCCGTGGGTGACACCGTCGGCGGCGAGGTAGTCGAGCAGGGCGCGCTTGAGCACCGGAGCGTTGTGGCCGTAGTTCAGCGAGCCCGCGCCGGCGAAGAAGTCGAGGTACGACCGCCCCTGCTCGTCGTACAGCCTGCTGCCGGTGGCGCGCTCGAAGACGACCGGCCAGGCGTGGCAGTAGCTGCGGACCTCCGATTCGACGGTCTCGAAGACGGAGGGGGCGATGTCGGTGAGGGTCACGGAGTGTCTTCTCCAGGTGTGGTTCGGGCGTGGTGGCGGAACGGCTCAGGAAGCGGGGGAGCCGAGCGGGCCGATGCGGTACAGCACCTCGGACTCGTGGCCCGCGGTGGGGAACGCGGCCGACGGGAAGAGGACCTCCTGGGTGAGGTCCGCCCCGTGCCGGCGCGCGTAGGACCGGAAGAGCCGGTCGGACGCCAGGTTCCCCGGCGTGACGGTCGCCTCGATCCGGCCGAGTCCGTGCTCGGCGGCCACGCGGTCGGAGAGGGCGTCGAGCAGGGTCCCGGCTACCCCGGTTCCGCGGTGCGAACCCTGCACGGCGACCTGCCAGACGAAGAGCGTTCCCGGCGCGTCGGGGCGCAGGTAGCCGGTGGCGAAGCCGACCGGTCGTCCGGAGGCGTCACGGGCGACGGCGGTCGTGTCGGCGAAGTCGCGGCACCACAGCAGATAGCTGTACGGCGAGTTGAGGTCGAGTTCCCCCGAGCCGCGTGCGATGCGCCAGAGCTCGGCACCGTCCGTGGTGCGGGCCGGGCCGACGGAGACGCCGTCGACCGGGGAGGTCAGAGGTGCAGTGGTCATGGGCGCCGAAACTACCGAGCGACTGCCGGAACTTCCTGGTCCGGAGGGGTTGTTCGAGTTGTTCGGGCGTGATAGATGCGGCGATGGTCCCCGAGCGGGAAATCGGCTTCCGGGTGCCGGGCGAACTGGCACGGAAGAGGGCGAAATCCCCGTTTATCACGGGTGGGTAACGTCTGGGGCACGGCCGGGTCGGTTTCTCAAGAGCGTGAGAAAATCCGGCACTTCGCGTTTGAAGGTGCCGGAAGCGGTCAGGCGTACGGGTCGGCTGGGTCGGCCCCCCGAGGGGGCTCCGGTCGGTGCCGTGCGCGCTGGTCGGACCGCGCGGTCTACCAGATCGCCTCGATCCACTCCGGGTGGTCGATGAACGGGTTCCGGTTGCCCTGGTAGGTGTTGAAGATGATGTCGTTGCGGCGCTCTTCGAAGGCGCTCGGCGGGTCCTGCTCGTTCCACTGCTTCAGGACCGAGAGGCGGCCGTGGAGGGGGACGCTGCCGTTGGTCGTCGAGTCGTTGGGCTCCAGGTCCGCCCAGGCGTCGTCGCCCTCGTAGCGGACGGCCATGTAGAGGATCATGCGGGCCACGTCGCCCTTGTCGGCGTCGCGCGGCTCGAAGGAGTTGCTGTCCGTGTAGCTGCCGGGCGCGCCGCTGACCGCGCTGCCGCCGTTGTCGAAGTCCTTGTTGCCGCGGATGCTGTTGACCTGGACGTCCGCCGCACGCAGGTGGTGCAGGTCGGTGCCGGGGCCGGCCGAGGTGCCGAAGTTGCCGTGGGACTGGGCCCAGGTGTGCTCGCGGTTCCAGTTGCCCACGGCGCCGCCGTTGAGGGACTTGCTGCGGGAGGTGCCGCTGTAGAGCAGGATCACGTTGGCGGTGTTGTTCGGGTCCTGGTCGGTGTTCTTCAGGGCGTTCCACACCGCGTCGTACGAGATCTTGGTCTGGCTGCTGATGATCGTGTGCAGCGAGGACTTCAGGCTCGTGCCGGTCTTGCCGACCGCGTTCTTGTAGTACGTGCTGTCGTACGCCGTGGTCGTGGCGCTCGCGGGGGTCGCGGTGACCGTCGGAAGGGTGAGGGTGACGAGGACGGCGGATATGGCCGCGGCCCACGCCTTTCCTCGGCTGATCCGTACAGCGGACATGGGGGTGCCCTTTCCCGGAGGGTGACACGCGTAGAAGCGCGGCTGCGGCTCGACGGTGCCGCGATCTACGCGTGTTGATGGGTGGTTGCCGGGAGCGTGGCACAGCGGAGGGGGTGGTCGTGTAACCGGGAGGAGGCTTTTCCGTGACGTTCTCGCATACGACGGAACCGCTGACGGTTCCTCAACTCGATGTCGTAGGGAATGTCTTGAGAGTGCTAAGCACCCCGAACATCCACGGGCATCCCCTTCGGCTCCTTGATCCGCTTCATGATGATCTGCGAGTTGACCTCGGTGACCCCGGCCAGCGTCGTCAGCCGCTCGATCCAGAGCCGCTCGTACGCCGCGAGGTCGGCCACCGCGATCCGCAGCAGGCAGCCGGGGCTCCCGAACAGCCGGTACGCCTCGATGACGTCCGGCACGTCCTGGAGGGCCTCCTCGAATGCCTCCACGGTCTCCCGGTCCCGCCGGACCTCCACCGACACCAGCACCTCGAAGCCCCGCCCCACCGCCTCCGGGTCGATGATCGCCCGGTAGCCCTGGATCACCCCGTCCTGCTCCAGCTGGCGCACCCGGCGCAGACAGGGGGAGGCGCTGAGCCCGACCCGCTGGGCCAGCTCCTGGTTGCTCAGCCGCCCGTCGTTCTGGAGCTCGCGCAAGATGTGGAGATCGATTCGGTCCATGACGCAATTATCCACCACGATGAAACGTTGATGCGGTCAATTTCGCAATCGTCTTGCGCATCTCCTGTCCTATCGTTGCGGGGCAGGGCGAAATCGGTACGGAGTAAGGACGGCAGCCATGAAGCGGACGAACGACGGCGGGACGCGCCGGATCGTCGTCATCAGCACCGGCGGCACGATCGCCAGCCGCTGGCAGGGCACCGGCTACGCCGCCGACGCCTCGGGCGACGACGTCCTGGCCACCGCGCCCCTGCCCGAAGGCGTCACCGTCGAGGTCGTCGACCTCTTCAACGTCAACAGCTCGCGGATGACCGCCGCCCACCAGCTCGCCCTGCTCCGGACCGTCCAGGAGACGTTCGCCGACCCCGGCGTCGACGGCATCGTGGTCACCCACGGCACCGACACCCTGGAGGAGACGGCCTTCCTCCTGGACCTCCACCACGCCGACGCCCGCCCGGTGGTCCTCACCGGCGCCCAGCGCCCCTTCGGCACCGGCGACGGCGACGGCCCGGGCAACCTCTACGACGCGCTCCAGGTCGCCGCCACCGTCCGCGAGCTGGGCGTCCTCGTCGTCTTCGACGGCCGCGTCCACGCCGCCCGCGGCACGGTCAAGACCCAGACCCTCGCCGCCGACGCCTTCTCCGACCCCTCCGCCGAGCGCCTCGGCCGCGTCGGCTTCTCCCGCGTCGACATCGAGCGCCAGCCGGAGCGCCCCGCGCCGCTGCCGCTCCCCGCCGCCGCGCGGACCGCGACCCCCGGAGCCACCGGCCCCGAGGCCACCCCGCTGCCCCGGGTCGACATCGTGACCCACCACTCCGACGGCGACCCGTTCCTCTTCAACGCGGCCGTGGCCGCCGGTGCCCGCGGCATCGTCCTGGAGGCGACCGGTGCGGGCAATGCCACGCCCGAGATCGCCGCCGCGGTCGCGGACGCGGTCGCCCAGGGTGTCCTCGTCGCCGTCAGCACCCGCGTCCCGGCCGGACCGCTCGCCGAGATCTACACGGGCGGCGGCGCGGTCGACCTCGTCGCCTCCGGCGCACTGCTCACCGGCACGCTCCGGGCCGCCCAGGCCCGCATCACCGTCCTCGCCACGCTCCTCGCCGACGGCGGCACCGGCGACCCCGCCCGCAGCACCGCCCTGCTGCGCCGGCTCCTGGACGGCCCGGTCCGCGCGGAGCCCGCCCTCGCCACCGGCGGCTCCCGGTCGGCCTCGGCCGTCGCCGCCCGCGCCTGACGCGGCGCACCCCAGAACCCCGGCTCGCGGGCGGCGCCCCCTCGCCCGCCCGCGAGCCGGAGTCCAGCCCCCGCGGTCACCTCAGGGGCCGTAGGGGCGGCCGCCCCGCCCCTGGGGCCGTCGCCCTGCACCCCCGGGCCGTCGCCCGGCCCCACCGCCGGAGCCGCCTCCGCAGTCGTACACACCCCGCCCGGCTGAGCCCCTCGCCCCCGGGATGGCCCGCGCCCGCCCGGTACGACGCTCCCGTCCCGTGCGACGCCCCCGCGCCCCGTGCGACGCCCCCGTGGCCCCGTACGCCGGCCTCGCGCCGTCCGCGCCCACGAGCGCCCGCGCCGCGCCGCGCCGTGCCGTGCCCTCGACGGCGCGCACCCCCTCCCCGTACCTCTCCTCCCGCACCCACCTCCCCGCAGCACACAAGGACGGCATCCATGGTTCCCGCACCGGCCCCGCACGACGCACCCACCCGCCGCGAGCACGACCTGCTCGGCGACCGGGACGTCCCCGCCGACGCCTACTGGGGCGTCCACACCCTGCGTGCCACCGAGAACTTCGCCATCACCGGCACCCCGATCTCCGTCTACCCCCTGCTGATCGACGCGCTGGCCGCCGTCAAGGAGGCCGCCGCCCGCGCCAACGAGGAGCTGGGCCTGCTCCCCGCCGACAAGGCCGACGCCATCGCCGGGGCCTGCCGGGAGATCCGCGGCGGAAACCTCCACGACCAGTTCGTCGTGGACGTCGTGCAGGGGGGCGCGGGCACCTCCACCAACATGAACGCCAACGAGGTCGTCGCCAACCGGGCCCTGGAGCTCCTCGGCCACACCAAGGGCGACTACGCCCGCCTCCACCCCAACGAGGACGTCAACCTCGGCCAGTCCACCAACGACGTCTACCCGACCGCGATCCGCATCGCCGCGATCGGCGCGGCCCGCGAGCTCCTGAAGGCCATGGCCGTCCTCCAGGACGCCTTCGCCGCCAAGGCCCTGGAATTCCGCGACGTGGTCAAGATGGGCCGCACCCAGCTCCAGGACGCGGTGCCGATGACACTGGGCCAGGAGTTCTCCACGTACGCCGTGATGCTGGAGGAGGAC
The DNA here is from genome assembly GCF_042743475.1 of Streptomyces sp. NPDC059534. Classification (NCBI taxonomy): domain Bacteria; kingdom Bacillati; phylum Actinomycetota; class Actinomycetes; order Kitasatosporales; family Streptomycetaceae; genus Streptomyces; species Streptomyces sp. NPDC059534. The sequence goes on along the minus strand of NZ_JBHWAQ010000013.1, from coordinate 2,655 downwards.
CGCGGCCGGCTCGCCGAGGCGATCGAGCTCATCCACGAGATCAACCTCGGCGCCACCGCCATCGGCACCGGCCTCAACGCCGCCCCCGGCTACGCCGAGACGGCCCGCCGCCACCTCGCCGGGCTGACCGGCCTGCCGCTCGTGACCTCCGCCAACCTGATCGAGGCGACCCAGGACTGCGGCGCCTTCGTCCAGCTCTCCGGCGTCCTCAAGCGGATCGCGGTCAAGCTCTCCAAGACCTGCAACGACCTGCGGCTGCTCTCCTCCGGGCCGCGGGCCGGCCTCAACGAGATCAACCTGCCGCCGGTCCAGGCCGGTTCCAGCATCATGCCCGGCAAGGTCAACCCCGTGATCCCCGAGGTCGTCAACCAGGTCGCCTTCGAGGTGATCGGCAACGACATCACCATCACCATGGCCGCCGAGGGGGGACAGCTCCAGCTCAACGCCTTCGAGCCGGTCATCTTCCACGCCCTGTCCAAGAGCATCCTCTCGCTCCGCGCCGCCTGCCTGACCCTCGCGGAGCGCTGCGTCACCGGCATCACGGCCAACACCGAGGCCCTCCGCGCGGCCGTGGAGAACTCCATCGGCCTCGCCACCGCCCTCAACCCGCATCTCGGCTACACCGCCGCCACCGCCATCGCCCAGGAGGCGCTCGCCACCGGCCGCGGCGTCGTCGAACTCACCCTGGAGAAGGGCCTGCTGCCCGCCCACCGCCTCGCCGAGCTGCTCACCCCGGAGCGCCTCACCGGCGCCCCCGGCCCGTCGCTCGCCTGACCATTTCGCCCCGCGCTCCTCGCGGGTGACGGGCCCCGCGCCCGTCACCCGCCAGGAGCCGCCGCATGCCGCGTACATAGCAGAGGCGATCAAGAGGGCGTGTCCGGCCGGAAGTTACCCGGCAGTTTCTCGTGACTTCCTCGGCGGCCAGTCGTAGAACGTGTTCCCATTCACTCGCGAGTGAGGAAGATCACATGAGTGAACACCCCCGGTCCGTCCAGGGAGATCACCGCTTCAGCCGCCGCGGATTTCTCGCGGGAACAGGTTCTGTTCTCGGCGCCGCCGCCCTGGCCGGCACGATCACGACACCCGCCCGCGCCGAGGTCCCCGGCCTGAACTGCACCCCCATCGCCGACGGCTCCCAGGTGCGCGCCCTCGTCATCGGCACCGGCTACGGCGGCTCCGTCACCGCCCTGCGGCTCGCCCGGGCGGGCGTGGACGTCCACATGATCGAGATGGGCCTGGCCTGGGACAGCCCGGGCCCCGACGGCAAGATCTTCGCCAACACGACCACTCCGGACTACCGCTCCTTCTGGCTGCGCACCCGGACCAAGCAGCCGCTGAACCAGTTCCTCGGCTTCCCGCTCGACAAGGACGTGCCCCTCCACACCGGCATCCTCGACGCCGAGGACTTCGCCGGCATCACCGTCTATCAGGGGCGCGGCGTCGGCGGAGGCTCCCTCGTCAACGGCGGCATGGCCGTCACCCCGCTCCGGGAGCGCTTCCCGGCGATCCTCCCGACCGTGGACCCGGCCGAGATGTACGCCACCTACTACCCGCGCGCCAACGCGGGCCTGGGCGTCACCTCGGTGGACGTCAACTGGTGGGAGAACGCGGACTGCTACCAGTACGCCCGCGTCGGCCGCAAGCACGCCCAGCGCTCCGGCTTCCCCTTCGTCTTCGTGCCCAACGTCTACGACTGGGACTACATGAAGCAGGAGGCCGCCGGGTCCGTCCAGAAGTCCGCCCTGGCGGGCGAGGTCATCTACGGCAACAACGTCGGCAAGAAGAGCCTCCAGAAGACCTACCTCGCGCAGGCCGCCGCCACCGGCCGGGTCAACGTCTCCCCGCTCCACCGGGTGACCTCCGTCAGCCCGGCCGCAGCCGGCGGCTACACCGTCGTCATCGACCAGATCGACACCACCGGCGCCACCCTCGTCACCAAGACCGTCCGCGCCGACCGGGTCTTCTTCGCCGCCGGCAGTGTCGGCACCAGCAAGCTCCTCACCCGCCTCAAGGCGACCGGCGCCCTGCCGTCGCTCAACGAGCACATCGGCAAGGGCTGGGGCGACAACGGCAACGTCATGTGCGGCCGCGCCAACCACATGTGGGACCCCACCGGGAAGCTGCAGTCCTCCATGCCCACCGCGGGCATCGACAACTGGGACGCCGGCGGCGCCTTCGCCGAGGTCGCCCCGCTGCCCACCGGCATCGAGACCTACGCCTCCTTCTACCTCTCCATCACCCGTACCCCGCGCCGGGCGGAGTTCTCCTGGAACCCGTCCACCGGCAAGGTCGACCTGAGCTGGGACCGGGCCTGGAAGCAGACGTCCATCGACATGGCCAAGTCCATCTTCGACAAGATCAACAGCAAGGAGGGGACGATCTACCGGACCGACCTCTTCGGCGCCTACAAGATCTGGGGCGACCACCTCACCTACCACCCGCTCGGCGGTGCCGTCCTCGACCGGGCCACGGACAACCACGGGCGTCTGCACGGCTACCAGGGGCTCTACGTCATGGACGGCTCCCTCATCCCCGGGAACACCAGCGTCAACCCCTTCGTCACCATCACCGCCCTCGCCGAGCGCAACATCGAGCACATCATCGCCGAGGACTTCTGAGACCGCGGGCACGCGAAGGGCCGGCCGGTTCTCGAAC